>JAKAME010000006.1 GCA_021813025.1 Microcaldota archaeon | reverse complement strand
TTGGGTTGTTCATCCATTAAAGACCTACATGAGCTGGGTTCAGAACGTCGCGAGACAGTTCGGTAGTATCTACTGGGAGTGTTGCCACCTGAGAGGAAGAACCCATGAGTACGCGAGGAACTTGGGTTCGGCGCCTCTGGTCTACCGGTTGTGAAAAGCACCGCCGGGCCGCTACGCGCTATCCGATAAGACCTGAAAGCATCTAAGGTCGAAGCGGGTCTCAAAACGAGGTGGTTTAAGGGCGGATAGCAGATCCGTTCGATAGGGCGGTGGTGTAAGAGGCAAGCTCACGCGAGCCTTTCAGCCAGCCGCTACTAAACCTTTCTACCACATCCGGTCTATAGTTGGCTGCCTTCGATTTTCTTTATTTTAATGAGGGGTTAGCGGAAGCAGGGTTCGTTATCTCTTGCCGAACATCTTCTCATAGCGCCGTTCATACTCCTTGTGGTCGCCGACGAAGAAGACGGTCTTGATTTTCGCTGCAGCATCTATCAGGTAATATATTCTATAATCCCCGATTTCCGAGACCCAGACATCCGGTCGCCCTATCAGCGTGCGCACGTCATGATTTATCTCAAGCTTCTGCAGCCTTTTCTTGATTCGCTCGCGTACCGAATTGTCCAAAGCCCCGAACTGTTTTTGCGCATCTTCATTGAGACCGACGATGAATGGGCCGGCGGGTTTTAGCATTCCAAATCCCTCTAAAGCTCATCGAGGCGGTAGAATTTCCCCTTTCCCGCTTTCGCTTTCTTGTACGAGCTCTCGGCATCTCGCATCATCATCTCTTCGATAATCTCTTCCTTGCTCTTGACTGCCCCGTATCTGGCTGCCAGTTCCATAGCGCCTATACGAAATACGTCTGCCTTTGAGGTGAAAATCCCCATCTGCAGCAGGCGGTCCACTGCCTGCTCGACCGCATTATCATATTGCAGCATCGTCGACTTCATATGCAATCACCATATACTAATATACAATGGCTGTATATAAACTTTCTTGGTATCTTTCATGTCTCTCGATGGATTTGCAGGCCGTATATTGCAGACCCGCTTTCCCCTGGGCCTCCTCACTTCAATTTAGAGAAGAGCTCTTTCTCGGAGTGGAGCTTGCTTATGCCTTTCTTCACCCTCTCCATAATCGAATCCGCGCGTGCGATGTCCGGCTCATCGAGAGAGTAGGTTTTCACCAGTCTGCCCTTCAACTTCTCAAACTCCTTTTGCGTATCCTTGAACAGCCTCCCCCTGATTATCTTCTCCTTTGCCTTGCCAGCCGCCCTCTTAACCGTCACAATCCTCTTTCCATCGTCATAAAACTCGATCCCGGCCGCTGTCTGGCCATGTATATCCTTCAGGACGAGCTTTCGATCCCGTCGGATGTCTTTCCATTCCATTTCTGCGTATGCATATGGCTTCTTCTTCTCGAAATAGACCTCACAGATTTTCAATATCGCGTCGTGGCCCTTGCCGACCTGCATCAATCCATATGACCAACCCATACGCTCACCTATCCTGGTTTCTGCACGCGCTTATTAGGGGTTTTGCAGGGTGACTTTCCACTGTTTTGTCTATCCACCCGGCCTCTTCCGCATGCCCAGTTGCTTTTTACGCCCCGCGCAAATCTTCCGCCGGGCGCGCGCAAGCCCGGCTTTTCACCCCGAAGCAGCGTCGGGGGGATTTTTTCGAAACCTTTATATAATCTATGCCGTTATATCCCGTCGAAAGCTCCGATGGAGGGATGCAGCCATGTCGTTCAAATTCAAGAAAGGCCAAGGCGCGACCGAGTATCTGGTGCTCCTGGCCGTCGTGCTGATTGTCGCGATGGTCGCGATTGCCCTGCTGGGCTTCTTCCCCGGCCTGTCATATGACGCCAAGAAGTCCGAGTCGGACTCCTACTGGCGCGGCGCAAGCCCGTTCCAAATCATTGAGCACGCCCAGACCGACAACAACCTCACAATGGTCATGCGCAACGTGCAGACCGAGCAGCTGAAGATTGTCAACATCTCCGTCTCGGGGGGCGTCTTCTTCAACAACAGCGCCAACCTCTCCATAGCCGGCGTGGCCACCCCGAACACCCCCTACATAGGCTCGGGAGAAACCAAGACGGTCTATCTGACTGACGGAAGCGGCGCCAACTGCACCTCGGGAACCATCTACGAATACTCGGTGAACGTCACCTACGACAGCACAATCCCCGGACAGAGGCAGTACGGCACCAAGACCATCCTGGGCAAGTGCGCCTGAGCCCGTTTTCCTTTTTTCTTTTCTTTCATAAGTCCAGCGTACGTTCAGGGTGATGCAATGCAAGACACGCGTCGGGGCCAGGGCGCCTCGGAATATCTGGTTATCCTCGCCGTGGTGCTCATCGTCGCGCTGGTGGCCATAGCCCTCTTGGGAGCCTTCCCCGCTTTCGGCGGCGACGCGCGCATGTCCGAGACAAGGCAGTACTGGAGCTCGACCCAGCCGTTCGCCATCCTGGACTGGCAGCAGCAGGGCAGCACCATGACGCTGACCATGAAGAACATGGTTACAGAGCGCCTGACGCTGACCAATGTTTCGCTGAGCAACGCCTCCAACACCACCGGCATAATCTTCAACGGCGGAGCCGTCAAGACCGTGGCGCTGGCCGGCCTGCGGGCCTGCAACGCCAGCACCTACGACTACTTTGAATACCCCAACGTGTCCATCGCTTACGCCTCCTCCAACCTCAACAACCGCTTCTCCGGCGTCAAGCCGCTGATTGGGCCATGCATAGAATGAGCCGCTCTGGTCTTCCCATGCCTGCGGGACCGCATCAAGCTTTCGGGTTCCGTCCGCCCTGTTTTCCCGCCTTCTCCAGCCCCAAGCCGGGGCAGCCGGCCCCATCCGGCTCTGGGCCGAGCGCGCCACATTCCGCCCTCCCCCCATGTGCGAGGGCGCAGGCATCAACCGAATACCTCATAGTGCTGGCCGTCGTGCTGACGCTGGCCCTCATCATACTCGGGGCCTTCGGCCTCTTTCCCTCCTTCTCCTACGGGGCGCAGGCCGGGGATTCGGCCCGCTGGTGGGCCTCCGCCGCCAGCCCGCTGCAAATCGCAGACTTCAAGCAGACCGGCTCCTCCCTCTCCATCATCCTCGTAAATTCCGCCCCGCTCACGGTGCGGGTGGGGGGAATCAACCTCTCCACTCGCCCGTCTGCAATCTACACTCCATCAACCTCCCTGCCCGTCAGCCTGCCTTCAGGCGGCCGCACGCAGGTGGATTTCACCACCGAATCCTGCGCGGGCAGGCAGACCCTTGCGTACGAAGTCAGCATCAGCTACACTGCGGGGCAGGTCGGCGGCCTCTCCGAGCTCGGGGCCAAACCATTATATGTGCAGTGCTCAGATTAGGATTGGCGATTTGATGATTTTTGCCAAAGGCCAGGGCTCCACCGAATATCTCGTCATCCTCTCAGTGGTTCTTGTGATAGCGCTGGTGGTGCTCTCGCTCATCGGCGGCTTCTTCCCGCAGGCCGGCGGCCTGTCCAACGCGCAGTCGCGCGCCTACTGGATGTCGGCGCAGCCTTTCGGCATCGGGGACGCGGCGCAGAGCGGCCAGTCCAACATCTCGCTTGTGGTGCAGAACAACCTCGCGCACGAGCTGGTGATGGACTCAATCAACCTCAGCTTCAGCGACGGAGTCTCGTTCACGAACGCCAGCCAGACGATTTTCACGGCCGGCCAGAAGCGGGTGATGGTCATCGGCGGCGGCGCGTCCATGCCCACCTGCGCAGGCCGCACAGGGCAGGCCTACTTCTACACCGTGCGCATAATCTACGACGACGACCCGCTGATTGGCAAGGTGCAGGCCAGCGAGACGCCTGTCGCGGTCATCTGCCAGTAGAAGTCGAGAAGCAGAAAAAAAATTCTCTTTATTCTTCCTTCTTATTCCCTGCCCCGCGGCGCACAAGGGCCGCTCCAGCCGCGCCCGCGCCAGCCACGGCAACAAGGGCAATCAGCGCCTGGCCAGTGTCAATGCCCGCCAGGGCGCCCAGAATCGGCGCGCCAGCCGCGCCCGAATCGGAAGTCGTGTTGGCGGCTCCCGAGCTGTTGTCTGCGGCCGAGCGGCTGGAGGCCGGACCTCCCGCCGTTGCATTCGCGGTTTGCGTCTCATTCGGCGTTGAGTTCCGCGCCAGGGGCTCGAGGAGGGGAGCCTCCCACAGGCGCGCCATGTCCGCGCTCAGGGGCCTCAGCAGCACATAGCTGCGCTCCGCCTGCGCAGGCACGCCCGCCCCCAGCCGCCACCGCAGCTCGGCATCCTGCCCCGTGCGCACGCTTAGCGGATACTCGCGCTCGAATCCGAGCGCCCGCTCGCTGACGGCCATGCCGTTTGGAATGCGCTCAATCAGCGTCCAGCCCGCCCCCTCCCCGCTCAGGTTCGCGCGCAGCACCACCCTTGTCCCGGTTTCCCCGTCGGCAAGCAGGACGAGGTAAAACTCGCGCGCCAGCCCGCCGGCATAATCCTGCGCAAGCAGCAGCTCCTCCGTCCTGCCGGCCGTCCAGTTCATGGGCCCGAAGGGGGCGCCGGAGGAGGGGGAGAGGCAGGGCGGGATGTCGAAGTAAATCTGCCCGCCCGTCGAATTGTCGGCAGTCGATGCAATCATGTCATATTTGCCCGCCGGCCTGCGCTTGAAGTAGGCCCATCCGTCGGCGTTGGTGAACACGGAGCTGTCCAGCACGCGGCCTGCGCCATAATCGTAGAGGGCCACCTCGGCGCCGGCAACAGGCTTCCCCCCTGCAGTGACCTGCACCGAGATGTGGTCCTCGTTCTCGCAGAAGGGCACCAGCATGATGTCGAGGGTGCTGTTGAAGGCAGGCGTGGTGGAGCGCACGTTGTTGGAAAGCAGGGGGTAGGCGTAATCCCCGCTCAGGGCTGCCGGCACGGGCAGCATGGCCAGCATAAGGAGAGCCAAAATACAGAAGGCGCCGGCCAGAGGCGTCACTGCCCGCAGTCCGCCAGCTCCGTCCCCGGCGGCCTGTCCTATCCTTCGGCCCGCCCTGCGGCTATCCTTTTCACATGTTCGCATGCCTATACTTCCGTCGGCAGTATTTAAATACATTACTCTTTTATCCAACTTCTACAACTCGAAAAGTCATTTCCTGCCCATATTCTCATGCTGGTAGTTGCCCTCATAAGTCTCGCCAGAGGGCTTCTCGAGGCGGATGAACGAGAGCTGCGCCACGCGCGCGTGCATGTGCAGCGCCAGCCCGCTTGGGTTGGAGACAAGCAGCAGGGCTTCAGAGCGGCCTTTGTAGCCCGGGTCCCACAGGGCCGTCTGCACCGACGCGCCCATGCGCAGGAGGCTGGAGCGGCTGCGCGCAATGCCGGCGCAGTCGGAAGGCACATCCACAAGCTCGTTGAACACAAGTTTGTAAGGGCCGGGAGAAAGATGGACAAATTCGTCGGGGCCGAATTCGAGCTTTTTGCATTTTGGTATTTTTCTCTTCTTGTTGTCCAAGTCTATGCTGCCAGCCTCCTCGAAAACCCACACGCTCTCCACGCTCAAGTCCACGCCAGCGGGCTGGAACTGCCCCTCGATGCGCGTGAGGCCCACGTGCTTTCCCGTCCTAATGGCCCGGCCGCTGAGCATCATGGATTGCAATGGAGGAACAATCCATAAAAAGGGGGCCGTAGTGGGCCATCCAATATGGTTCCGCGCCCTCTCCCTCCCGGCGGCAGCAGGCCTCTTCCGGGCAGCATCCCCGCCCTTCCGGTTTTCCCAAACCAGGCCCTGAGGGCGCAGGGGGCCACGGAGTATCTCATCCTGCTCTCCGCGGTGCTGATTGTAGCGCTCGTGGTCATCGCGCTCATCGGCGCCCTGCCCGGCTCTTCCTACGACGCCCGCTCCTCGATGTCGAACTCTTACTGGCGCTCACAGGCAGCCCCGTTCGCAGTGACCGACCATTCGCTCTCGTCGGACGGCGTGCTCACGCTCTCGCTCATGAACACCCGCTCCACCATAATGCAGGTGGTTCAGGCCGACGTGACCGGCAGCGGCATGGACGCGCGCAACGCCGTCCCGCTCGACATCAGCGGCCCGCTCGACGTTGAGGGGGGGCGGCGCAAGAACCTCTATCTTTCCCTCGCCGGCTCGTGCGCTCCAAATCAGGGGTATGAGCTCAACCTCAACCTCACCTACCTCAGCCAGGATTTGGACCTGCCGGCCCAGCGCGAGATAGGCCGCGAGCCGCTCATCGGCCGCTGCGGCCCGAACTTCACCCTGACAGGCGCAGGCCTCGGCGGATTCACCGGCCTTCCAAACGGCGCTCCGTGCTTCAACCCCAACGACTGCCAGTCGCACCACTGCTATGACACCGGCGGCGGCAAAATCTGCGTGGAGTGCATAGGCAACGGCCACTGCGCGCCCCCGGAGAAGTGGTGCGTGGATTACGAATGCGAGGAAGACGAGGATTAGGCCAAGCCGCAGGAACGCTTCTTTCCGCACGGCCGCCAACGCCGGCGATTGGCCATTAGCCATAAAAACAGCGTCTGCGCAAAAGATATTCTCCCCTGTTTAAAGGCCGGTGTTTCCCATGCTGCGCTCACCCATTGTCTGCATCCTCGCGCACGTGGACCACGGCAAGACCTCCATACTTGACCGCATACGCGGCACCGGGGTTGCCGCGCGAGAGGCCGGCGGAATCACCCAGATGATTGGCGCCTCCTACCTGCCGCGCGAGGCCATACTCTCGGCCTGCGGGCCGCTGCGCGCGCAGGCAGAGAGCCAGTTGAAAGTGCCTGGCCTTCTCTTCATCGACACGCCGGGCCATGCCGCCTTCACATCCATGCGCGAGCGCGGCGGCTCCATTGCCGACATCGCAATTCTGGTAATAGACATCATGCAGGGCATACAGCCACAGACTGCCGAGTCAATCAAAATCCTGCGCTCGCAGAAAACGCCCTTTATCATAGCGCTGAACAAAATCGACCTTTTGCAGGGATGGAAGCGCCAGCCGACTGCCAGCTTTTCGCAGTCCCTCGCCTCCCAACCCCCGTCTGTGCAGCAGCTGCTTGAGGAGAGGCTCTATGCGCTCGTGGGCCGGCTCTCGGAAATGGGGCTGGAATCAGAGCGCTTCGACCGCGTGTCTGATTTCACAAAGCAGCTTGTCATGGTGCCCTGCTCAGCCAAAACCGGCGAGGGCATGGCCGAGCTGCTGCTCTTTTTGGCCGGCCTTTCGCAGAAATACTTGGGCCGCGAGCTTGAGGAGGCAGAGTCAGGCCCGGCCAAAGGCTCCATTCTCGAAGTGAAGGAGGAGAAGGGCCTCGGCACCACAATCGACGTCATAGTGTACAACGGCACGCTGAGGCGCAACGATTTTGTTGTGTTCGGCACGCCTGAAGGGGCGCGGGTGGTGAAGATTCGCGGCCTTCTGCGCCCGCCCCGGCCCGGAGAGACTCCGTCGGCCAGCTCTCACTATGTGTATGTGGAAGAGGTGCATGCCGCAGCAGGGGTGAAGATTTACGCCCCAGGCCTTGAGGGCGTGCTGGCCGGCTCGCCAATCGAGGTGGTGGGCGCCCTTGAGCTGACGCCTGCAATCGAGCAGGAAATCAGCTCGCAGGTCAAGTCAATTCTTGTCACCAACGAAGCGCTGGCCGGCGTGGTGGTGAAGGCTGACACTCTTGGCTCTGCCGAAGCGCTGATGCGCCTCTTGCAAAATGCGCAGATTCCCATCCGCTCTCTTGGAGTGGGACCTGTGGGCAAGAAGGACGTGATTTCCGCCCGCGCAGCCTCGCTTGGGGACAAGTATCTTGGAGTGGTGCTGGCATTCAACGTGCCTCTCCTGCCAGAAGCGCTGGAGGAATCCCAGCGCGGAAACGTTCACCTCTTCCAGTCTGAAATAGTCTACAAGCTGCTGGAAGATTATCTTGCTTGGGTAAATGAGGAGAAGGAGCGAGACCAGCGCTCGGCGCTCTCAGAGCTTGCCCTGCCTGCGCGCATAGTTGCCCTGCCCAACTGCTGCTTTCGTTTGTGCAAGCCGGCCATTTTCGGCGTGGAAGTGCAGGCAGGAAGGCTTAGGCCCGGGGCGCAGCTGATGACTGCTAGCGGGCAGATGATTGGGGTCGTGAAAGCAATTCAGGACAAGGGCAAGTCCCTGGATTTGCTTTCAGAAAGAGGGCAGGCGGCAATTTCGATGGACGAGCCCTATTGCGGCAAGACTTTCAAGATGGGCGAGCCATTGTATGTGTTTATTTCAAAGCAGCAGGCGGAAAGACTGAGAAGTTCGCCCGGCCTGCTTACGGAGAAAGAGCTTGTTTTGCTTGACGAAATCCAGCGCGCGGCAGGCGCAAGCGTGATTTAGGCACCTTTTATAGGCGTGGCCAGCCCATAGGTTTAAATGCATCATTTTACTTAAAATATAACATAGTGGTCCTATGTCCAGGTTTATGTTCAATAATCCAGAAAATCGCCAGGCCTGCCTCTACGAATTCCTCCAGAACCTGTTCGGCAAACCAATCGAGGACATCACCAGAGACGAGTTGCTCTCGCTCACTAGTAGAGATTTTCAAAACCCAAAAATCAACAAAACCTCTGTAGGACGCGCATCGAGTCTTTATGTGTGGGCCACAAACTCCAAAGACCGCAATGGCCAGAATGTCATATTTTTCATCTTCAAAGACGCGGGCCTTGCCGGTAAGCACAACATAACCAATTCTGACTTCAAAGGCTTCGACAGCCAAGCAGTCCGCAAGGTCTGCCTCTACGAATTCCTCAAGAACAAGTTCAACAAAGAAGTCAAGAATCTCTCAACAGAAGAGCTGCTCTCACTCACTACTAGAGATTTTCAAAACCCAAAAATCAACAAAACCTCTGTCGGCAGCGCGAGGGCTCTTTTCAAATGGGCTTCCAAATCTAAAGGCCGCAATGGCCAGAATGTCATCTTCTACCTCCTCAAAGATGCGGGCCTTTCGGACTCTCATTCAATCATGGAAAAGGATATCACCGACAAGTTCCTATCGATTAGAGCTCAAAACTTCGGTCGAAACCGCCAAATTGTCTTCATCGAGAACAAGCTCATTCCCAACACAGAAACCATCTCCCAAATCGACACGGCGGCAGGGCTGGTCAGCAGGGGCGAAACCACCCAGATACAGGCCATTTTCTCCACCACCAAGCTTGGGGAGAATTGCCAAAAAGAAAACGTCCTCTCTTCCAAGGTGCAGCAGGTTTTGGACCATTATTTTGCAGGAAACCCATCCATAACCTCAGCAAACTCCTATCAAAAGCTCCATGATGCCATCGTGGGCGAAGCGCTGGTCATCTGCTCGACCTATCCTCTGGATGAAATATACAAATCAGGGCTTGAAAAATTAGGATTCCAAATAACAAACGAAAATCTCGCCCACCCGCAGGTGCAGGGCCAGTATTTCACCCAGATCATCCGCACGGAGCAGAAGTCAGACGCAGTTCCCATCATGTTTGAAAACGACCTCAACCCGGTCAAGACCACTCTGCATGTCCTTGGTCAGTATGGAAGGATGGCTTACAAGGCCGAAAGCGAGGTTGAGCTTTACCATGCCACCGGCCTTGGGCTCGAATGGCTGATAACGGCAACCAACAGCGGCATCATTCCGGAATCTCAAATCGCCTATGTAAAATCCCAAGGCCTTGACAAGCTTGCGAAAATGGAGTCAAGGGGCATGGCAAGGCTTGGGGTCAAGCTGTTTGCCTCTGACATCAAGGACAGGTATAATGAAGTTGCGCTAAAGCTTGCGCCAGCCAAGATAAGGGCCGAACAGACGGTCGAGAGGGCCATCCGGCGCGAGAAGTTCGCTCGTACGGCGTGATTTGAGCGGCCGGAGCCAGCGTGATTTAGATTTATAGATGCTTATTTAAACACCATTCTACACAATAAATACATCGAACGAGGTGCATCTCATGGCTTCCAACTTCAAAACCGAGCGCGTTGCGGCTGGCGTCAATCTTGCGCGAAACGTTACCGCCAACCAGACTCCCGGCCAGAAATTTTTCGAGAAGATGTACGGCCCGGCCGAGGTGCAGCGGTTCGCCAAACAGAACCCAGAAGAGTTCAAGGCCATCATGCGCGAAATGGCCCTTTTCCTGGGCTTTTCGGTCAACACCCGCACTCCCCTTATTGACTCCATCAGCAAGACCGGCCCAAAGGCCTGCACCCTCACCGTGGTCGGAAACGGCGAGCTTATCGTGCCAAACGCAGAGAAACTCTTCACCAAAGAACAACTGGGGGCGTCCAATGCGCTCTTTGTCATCAATCCCTCTATCTGCACCATCAATAATGGCAGCGTGAGCATCTCCGGCGAATTCTCCCCCCAGATGCGCCAGTTCATCCAATTCATCGAAAACCTGCCAACAAGCGAGGGTTGGTATACTGGAGTGGATAGAGATGGCTGGTATGTTGGAGCGGATGGCGTGCCCAAAGGCGCCTCTTCCGAGCGCTCGGACAAGCAGGCTCTCTATCTGAATCTTTGGAGCGCTTTTGGCTCGTTCTTGCGCGGCGACGACTGCGGCGACGACGGCGACGGGCGGGGCCTCTACGTCGGCGACGTGCTGGTCAACCGTGGCGGGGTGCTAGTGCCGGCCGGCCCGACCAACAAGGAGTTGGTGGTTGCTGCCGAAAAAGAGCTTGGCGGCAAAGTTGGACCGGCCGCCCGCGCGGCGTTTGATGCCCTGCTGGAGCAGGGTTAAAATCCAGCGCGCTGCGGGCGCAAGCGTGATTTAGCCATTTTTATAAGCCATTGCGCGCCAATCCTCCCATGGTTTCATTCGGCTTCTCGATTCTGGCCCTGCTCATAGCCAATCTCGCCCTTCTCTCCGCCGGCATGAGCGGCCAGTGGGAGATGTCGCAATACCTGCTCATCTACTGGTGCGAGAGCGCCATCATCGGCTTCTTCACCCTTCTCAAGCTGTGGATGAGCCGTTCCAAGAAGCCCATGCCATTTCAGGTTACGGCGGGCGGAACAACCAGAGACATCGACGGCGCCTCGGCCGCCGGCCGCCTCGCGCTGATGGGCTTCTTTTCCCTGCATTTCGGCCTGTTCATGTTCGTGCATCTGGTGTTTCTGCTGGCATTCCTTGGCGCAAGCCTCGACGTCCTGCCTGCCGTGCTCTGGGGCGCGCTCGTCCTGCTGCTCAGCCACGCCCTGTCGTTCTTCTTCCATTTCATCTGGGGCGGGGAGCGCGAGAGCATGCCCGCCGAGCAGATATTCTTCAGCCCCTATCCGCGCGTCATCTTCATGCATCTGGTGGTGATTGGGGGCGCGCTGCTAAACTTCTGGCCCCCGATTATAGTGCTGGTCAAAATCGGCGCAGACTTGCTGGGCCATTGGATGTCGCACAAGGGCCTGCCGGGGGCGGAAATCAGCGTTTCGGTGCCGGGAGGCGGGATGTCCTATGCTGGCCGCAAGCAGAAATAAGTTTTATCGCCATCCATCCGCTTTGTGCCTATTGTTTTCTCGCCACCTCCCAGAACTTGGCATTTGGCCCAAGTCTTATAAGCTTTATTGTGGATATTAATCTAATACTATGTAAATGTGATTGTTGTGAAAACCGTTCCCCCCGAAATAGACCCAACGCTTCAGAAGCTGGAGACGTCGCTCAATTACGTCCAGTCAAGCCTCGAGTCTGGCATGGGCAGCCTAAAAAAGAGAATATCCATCTTCCTTCAACACGCGCAAAAGGCGGGAGAGAAGGCAATCGAACCGGTCTTGGATTTCTTCAGCCAGCTCTCAGTTTCGCAAAAAGAGAGTTTCATGTCTGTACTCCCTTTCTTGTGGTCTAAGCCGGACAGCCCGGCCCTCCGCAAGCTCATCTCGCTTGCCATCCAAGACAAATCTAACTCTGTCCGGGAGGGCGCCGCTGAGATGGTTTTCGGCCTGAAGATGAAGAATGACTACAATCTGGCGGCCCAGACCATCCTCGACGTTGCTTTTGATGCGCAGGAATATCCCGTGACCGATGGCAATTGGACCATATCATATAACGCCGTCCTAATCACAGACCTGCCAATGCTCTTCGCGCAGCGTATCGGAAACAAGGAAACGCCGCTGGACTATCGGCTCTATATAGCCAACACGATGATTGACAGCATGTCTGAATGCCCAGACATTCGTGAGCAGGCCATCTATTTCGTGAAAAATGAGAACCTGCCCTACAAGGTGCGGCACGAGTTGGTGGGGGGGTTCAGCCGCACAAGAGACCTGGACGCCCTTGCAACGCTCAAACGCGCTCGAATCAAGGATCCGGAGCTCGCCGAGGCCATCGCGTCGGAACTGAGGAAGCAAATGGCCATCAAGAAAATGGACACGGCCAAAACAGAACGGACCGGCTCCGCAGTGCCCAGCCCAAAAAGAGTTGTGGCCAAAAACTAGTTGAGCCGTTTATTTTGTTTTATTGTTTTCTTGCCACTTTCCCAAATTTCGCATAAGGCTTGCTGGTCGGATGCTTCAGATATTGGAAAACCACCTGGCTTATCCTCATCCCTTCTGAAATTTTCACAGGAAACGGCGCGAAATTCACGATTTCAAGCACTTGGTGGTTGTCGCTTCCGGGCTGCACAAGTGCTGAAGTGATATGCACAGCCAAACCCATTCTCGCATAGCGCGAGCGGCCCTCAAGGTTTCCCATTATGTCTGCAGGCAGCCTGATTTTCTCCTTTGTGATGCCCAAGACTATTTGGCCGGGGGAAAGAATGATGGATTTTTGCCGCATTTCCTCCGTGGCATCAGCAAACGACACTTTGTCCAAATCAACAGGGCGGTGCGAATTGGCATACCCTGTCTTGAACGCCCAGAATTTGCCGTCCAGGGTGAGGTCAACCGACGCGCCTCCGATTTGGGAGGCTTGCAGCCGGGGCGTAAAGACTATGCGCCGGGCCGATATCTCATGCCTTATGTCCCTGTCCGAGAGGAGCATGGGTTCTCCACACCAATGCTTCTTTAATGGCTTGCGCCGCCTCTTTCCAAAGCAAACATATTTAAACATAAAAAATAACATGTAGTCATGTCAGCCATCATCCTAAGGGACCCTCCAAAGCCCGCCTCTTCCCTGCCAGCAGTGTTCCCGCGGCCGCTGGTCGTGAACTGGATAAAAGAGGTCGGGCCGCCGAAGAATCCGAAATTCCTGAAGCTGTTCAAGGACGAAATCAAGCCGTTTCTGGACGAGCACCGCTCTTCGCCCATCACTTCAAGCGAGACTTGGGAGGCCAGAAAACTGGACATGCATGTATTGAAAACAGGCGTCCCATCGATAAATCTTTGTTATAAGCTGCTGACTGTCTGGGCCGATACCAATGAGAAAGCCGTGCGCTGGCACGAGGCGCTCGTCGCCGACTTTGAAAAAAACCAAAACCGCTCGGAACCCGATTCAGGCATTGTCGCCAATAAACCATTTCAAACGCTTCGTGCGGATTCGTTCGAAGCGCGCAATCGCCTGACACCGCTCTACCACTTGATTCTGAAACAGGCTGGGCATGTGTTCAACCACCAATTGGGCGGGTCTGAATCTTATTTATTTTCAGCATCTCACAAGGTTTCGGTGTCCTATCGGGGCAAAACATACCCCATACTTCTTCTGGACGGCCCGGATGCGGACCGCTTCACTATCGCCTCGGCTTCGATGAATAATTGCCTGATATACGTGCTTCCTCAAATCGCTCATCAGGATTTCTACCTCTCCCCAGCATTCTTCAAATGGATTACCGATTATTCTCCTGCTTCAAATCAGAAGGCCATGCGTCTAATCTCCAATGTTTCTGGTTTTGGGCCGGGGGGTTTTGCGCAGACCTGTATCCACGAAATCCGCCATCTCTTCAATTTTGGCTATTCAACGGCTCGTTTCATCTCGGAGGATTCAGGCATTTCGACACAGCATTCTTCCATCTATTCGCTACCAACGCGCAATATCTATTATGATTACACGCTGGAAGAAGCGACCGCTTTCCTGAGCGAGATGGTTGACGGGCCAAATCTGAAATTGTGGCTCAAAAGTCACGGAGAGTGGTTTTCCAAACCCTCAGAGGATAAAATGCATTATCCGGCAGACCAGCTCGTTTTCCGGATGGTCCATTTCTACCTCAAAGAGAAGCAACTGTGCGAAGTCAGCCAAAGAGCTCATGAGGACATGGCCGGAATCGTCGGCGACGTCCGGCAAGCGGCAGAGTCCAGCGAGCTGGCCGTCCGATGGGCCGCCCACCATGCAATGCGCGACCTCTACCATACCAATTATCGTATCACCGATTCCGACACCTTCTGACGCCAGTCTCTTCAGGCGGCTGGCCCCATACATCTTATATAGCTCGGGCGCAGGCCGCGCCGCCGTATATCTTATATAGCTTCGGCGGCCCATATATTTCAGTCGTGTGGGTGTTTTCCTATGCCATTCCGTTTCGACCAGTCCAAGTTCATGTCCCGCGCCAAGCGCGACGTCACGCAGGCCATAGCCTCCCCTGATTTGGTGCTTGTGCAGGTGGTGGCTGCCATTGACGACACCAACAAGATTTCCAACCTCATGTCGGAGCGGCTTGTCGAATGGTACGGCCTTCATTTCCCCGAATTCAAGCACGCGGACCCCATCAAATACGCCCAAGTAGTGCTTGCCTTCGAGCGCACGCACCCCGACCAGGCTGCCCTGGCCGCCTTGGTAGGCGAGGATGCGGCCCAGTCTCTTTCAGGCAAGGCCAACCGCTCCATGGGCGTGGCACTTTCCGATGACGACCTGCGGGCGGTGCGCGCTCAGGCAGGCGCGCTCCTCCAACTCTACGGCTACCGCGACTATCTCAACTCATACACAGACTCGCTTGCGGCCCGCCTATGCCCCAACCTCTCGCACATTGCAGGCCCAAGCCTGGCTGCAAAACTGATTGCGCAGGCAGGCTCGCTCTCCAAGCTGGCCTCCTTCCCGGCATCCACAATCCAGGTGCTGGGCGCGGAGAAGGCCCTCTTCAAGCACCTCAAGTTCGGCTCGCCGCCGCCAAAGCACGGCCTGATTTTCCAGCATTCGGCGATTTCCACCGCGCCGAAATGGGTGCGCGGCAAAATCGCGCGCGCTCTGGCCGCCAAGCTTTGCATCGCTGCAAAGGCGGACGCCATCAGCCACCACTTCATTGCAGAAAAGCTCAAAGAGCAGTTCGAGGCAAGGGCCAACTCCCTGCGCGGCAAGCCTCAGCCGGCTAAAAGGCCGGCTCAAATACAGCAAACATTTGGAGGCAAGCCGCGCTCGTCTTTCGGGGGGCAGCGCCCGCCATTTGGCGGCAGCCGCGAAGGCGGAGAGCGCCGCTCATTTGGCGGCAAGCCGGGCTTTGGCGGCGGACGCGAAGGCGAGCGTCCTCGTTCCTTTGGCGGCAACCGCCCTTCATCTTTCAACAAAAAGAAATTCAGAAACTGATGGTGATTGCCATGGCGGACCTGCGCATCCTGGCGTTCTCGGACATCCACGCGGACGAGGAGGCGCTGGACCATCTGCGCCGCCTTGCCAGCAAGGATGCCTATGACGCAGTGCTTTTTGCGGGCGACATGACCAACCGCGGCCCAATCTCCTACGCGCAGGATTTGCTCTCCCTTTTCGGTGACAAGTTCCATTTCGTGCACGGCAACATGGACCCTGCGGCAGTGCTGGATTTGCTGAGGCCCGAGGCAGGCTATGTACACGGCCGCAAAGTCCCCCTTGGCGAGTGGAATCTTGTCGGCCTTGGGGGCTCCAACCCCACTCCGTTCCAGACTCCGTCCGAACTTTCCGAAACCCAGATAGAATCAATCCTGGGCACTGCCGGACTGGACGAGCGCTCCATCTTCCTCTGCCACCCGCCCCCCTACGGCTCGTTCGACGAGGTGGGGGGAATGCACGTGGGCAGCCGCGCGGTGGCCGGGGCAATCGCGAAATACCGCCCCCTCATGGCCCTGTGCGGCCACATCCACGAGCACGAGGGCCAGCAGGTGGTGGGCGACACGCTTGTGGTGAAGCTTGGCGCGGCCAACGCATACCGCGCCGCGGACATCAAAATAGGCGACGAAATCAACGTGAGCTTCATCTCGTTCTGATTCCCATGCCGCGCGCCCTTTTTCGCATCCGGCGAATGCGCAAGGCCGAGCAGGAGGCGTTCTTCTCTCTTGCCGCGGAACTTTTCCCCCGCTCCAGCCTCCATGTGCGCGAAGGGGACGAGGTGTTCTTGGCCTGCATGGCTCATTCCCCGCAACCTGTCGCCTTTTTGCACCTGCGCGCCCTTCGCCGCTCCCTCTATCTGCAGGGCATCGGCGTGCGTCCTGAGAGGCGGCAGATGGGCATAGGCCGCCGCCTTCTTGCCCTCGCCCTGCGCCGGGTGGCGGCGCGCTCCCCAACGGGCGGGCTTGGGCTGAGGGTGAAAGCGTCCAACGCGCCCGCCCTGCGCCTCTACCTCTCGCAGGGCTTCATGCTCTCGCGCACGCGGGGCGACGTGTGGAGCCTGCGCTGGGCTCCTGCGAATTAGCCGCCTGTCAGGCGGCGCAGGCTCTGGAAGGCCTTGCCCAGCACCACAAGGTTCACAAGGCAGCCCGTGAAGGCCTCCGCAACCGAGGCGGTGCGCGCATATACCCCCAACGGGGCGATGTCCCCATAGCCGACCGTGAAATAGGTCGAGCCGCTGATGTAGAACACGTCGTACTCAAGCTCCTGCGCGCCGTAGGTGCTGGTGTAGTGCACTCCGGGAGGCTGGAGGAAGTTCGCGTTGACGTAATAGAACAGGCCGTACGCCAGTATGAGGCAGACGGTGAGGTAGATGTACTTGACCGCCAGGCTTCCGATGCTTTTCTGGGGGCTGTAGAGCAAATCAACAAGCAGGATTATGGCAAGGGCGATGTTGGCGAGCAGCATCACTCCAAGCAGGATGGGGATGCCAAGCAGCAGGCGCAGCTCGGAGGGGAAGAAGAGGATGGTGACAAGCAGAGCCAGCACCACTATGCGCGCCACGAGGTAAAGCCCCTTGCGCTCCAGACTCTGGGTCAGCCGCAATATGCGGTCTTCGTGCGATGATTCCATGCAGCAGCTTCGGGCCGGCGATTTAAATAAATAGCGCCCGGCCTTCCGCCCGCCCCTAAACAAAGAATATGGGGGACCGGAGATTTGAACTCCGACAACCAGGTCCCAAACCTGGCAGCATACCAGGTTAGCTCAGCCCCCCGGCATGGAAAAATATGAAAAACGGGGTTTTTAATCCGCGAGCATGCCCACCTCTTTTCGCGGCCATCCGGCTTCCCCGCGGGCCTTGCTCACTTCTTCTCATACACCTTGAGCATCCGGTCGGGGTTCGCCGGCGGCTCGCCCTGCGCGAACTGGTAGACCACGTCCATGCCGCTGCCCAGCACAGAGCCGAACACGGCATATTGTCCGTCGAGGAACGAGGCCTCGCCGTTCACTATGTAGAACTGGCTGGATGCCGAGTCGGGGTTCTGCGAGCGGGCCATGGCCAGCGTGCCGAGCTTGTGCCGCAGGTTCGGCTTTATTTCAAGCGGGATGGTCTGGTTGGAGCCGCCGGTGCCGTCGCCCTTCGGGTCTCCGCCCTGCGCCATGAAGCCCGGAATCACGCGGTGGAACTTCAGGCCGTCATAGAATCCCGAGCGCACCAGCTTCATGAAATTGTTTCCGGTGACGGGGGCCTCGTTGACGAAGATTTCCGCCATGAAAGTGCCCTTGGTTGTCTCGAATACAACGACTGGGTTGTTTGGGTTCATCATAATCACCGCTTCTGCAGTCTGGTTCACCGCTGCCGCTGTCTGGTTCTGCGCCCCTATGGTCTGGTTCGCAATATCGGATGCGCCCGCATTAGCAGGCGGCGCTGCGGGTGTTTCACCCAGACAGCCGGCCAGCATGGCGGCCGCGAGCATCAGGCACAGCACGAATAATGTACGCATGATAAAACCTCCAACAATGCACCTCGCGCTTTCTGCATCGCATGCTTATATTTGTAGCGCGCCCCAATTTTTTCCATGCGCATAGGCTCCATCCAAATCAGCTCCTCGCCCGTCCTCGCGCTTGCGCCCATGGCCGGCTACACCGATGCGGCATTCCGCACGCTCATAGCGGCGCGAGGGGCCGATTTGGTGTTCACCGAATTGTCTTCAGCCGCCGCCCTGTCGCGCGCGGCAGGCGGGCAGCCTTCCTCTCCCCGCGCAACTGACGCCATCATTCAGGTGGGGACGGGCGGCATCACCGGAATCCAGATATTCGGGAATAATGCGATTGAGGTTGCGTCTGCAGTCGGCAGGCTCCGCTCCCTCGTCGAAAGCGGCAAGTGCGCCGCCCGCCTGATTGACCTCAACTTCGGCTGCCCCGCACCCAAGCTCACGCGCAACGGCGCAGGCTCCGCGCTTTTGGCTGACGAGAAAAAAGTCGGGGCAATTGTGCAGGCGGCAGTAAAGGCAGCCGGCCAAATTCCAGTCAGCGCCAAAATCAGGCTGGGTTACAAGGCAAAAAACAATATCGAAATCGCCAAAGCCCTCGAATCTGCCGGAATTTCCGCCATCACAGTGCACGGCCGCACGGCCATGCAGAAATTCAGCGGCAAATCCGACTGGAAGTCGATTGGCGAAGTGGTGGAGGCTGTTGACGTGCCGGTGTTCGGAAACGGCGACGTGAATTCGCCCGCGGACGTGGGGCGCATAATGGATGTGTCCGGCTGCGCCGGCGTGATGGCGGGGCGCGCCGTGCTGGCAAATCCGATGTTCTTTCTGCAGGCGCGCGAGCACTTGAGGACGGGCTCATTCACCCCTACAAGCTGGGAAGACAAGCTGAAATTCATGCATGAATACCTTTCCCTGCAGGCTCGCTTTGGCCTGCCGTTCCATGTGGCAAAGGAGCTGGCCATGCAGCTGGCCGGGGGCTTCCGGGGCTCCGCGAAAATGCGGGCCGAGCTTATGATGGCAAAGAGCGGGGAAGAATTGACGGCGGTCATGGAAAAAAGAGAAGAAGGCAGCCGGGCGCCCTAATTCCGTTGCTCGAAAAATCCGGTCCCGAGGTTCTTGGTCACGTGTCCGGCCCCGAATATCCTGCCCTGCAGCACCACCCACACGCCTTTGGGTTTTATCTGGGCCGCGCTGATGGCCGTGCCGATGTTGAATTCCGCATCGCCCGGCTGCTCCAATGGGGTGTGCGAACCAGTCAGCACGATGGTTTTGGGGATTTTCTTTTTCTGGAGATAGCTGGCTGTCCTCTCCATAGTGAACGTCCCGTGGGTGATGACTATGCGCTCTTCCGGGCAGCCTAGGCACTTCTTGGCTATGAGTTCCATGTCGGCCTCTGTAATAAATCGGCTGTCCTTGGCCATCAGATGCTCGATGCTGACCGGATGCGTGACCCGCAGGCGGCCGCGAACGAGCGCCGGGATGCGGGATTTCTTCACCCGCGGCGCATCCTTGATGCGCTCATAATCCAGATTGTCGATGGTTCCGCCTGTCGTGAAGAGCCGGATGGCGGCATCCGTATGGTTGGTCCGACCCGTCTTAATCACGTTCTCCCCTCATTCCAGCTCTTCAGTCATGAAGATGTAGTTGCATTTGGCGAACCTGTCGTAGAAGTCGTGCTGCTGCGCCAGCGCGTATGGCACTTCCACCATTTTCTCAAGCCCGGTCCAGAGCGAGAACCAGCCTGCGGGCGTGAGCACCAGCGCGGCCACCTTCACCCAGAGCATGTCCGGCTGCCAGAGGGTGAGCAGCAAATCCCCCACCAGCAGGGCGAAGCCGACGGCGGCGTAAGTCATGCCCTTCTGCCGATGGGCGCGCACCTGCGCGCGGGCCTTCTGCCTCTCCTGCCCGAAATGCTCCTTGAGCCTCTTGCGAATCACGCCCTCGAGGCGGGGCTCGCGCACGGATGCGGGAATGTAGAACCGAACCTCGAAGTCCCCTTTGGGGTTCTCGCGGTAGCGCCTGCCAAGCTCCTTGAGCAGGTCGTCCGACAGCTCCCGGCGCGCGTGCGGCCTCGGGTCGAAGTCGGAGAAGATGTCGTCATAGGTGTCGAGGCGCACCACCATCTCGCCCATTGTCAGGCCTTCCTGCATGCTGCCGGCCAAGGGGATGGAAAGCAGGGGCGGCGCCGGATTCGGCTCTGCCGCATCGGATTTCGGGGCCGCATCCTTCGCGGGCTGGCCTTTTTGGGCAGCCGCGTCCTTGCCGGTTCCGGCGCTTTTCTGGCCAGCCCCCTCCTTCGCTGGCGCCGGTTTCGGGGCGTCGCGCTCGTTTGCCATTACCTAGCGCTCCCGCCGCAGGCTTATAACCTTTGATGGTGCATTTCCCCCGTAACGCTCGTTCAGCCGCCGGCGTGTGGGCCGGCCTTAAGGGCGGTTTTTGGGCAGGTGAGCACTTGACACTGGTATTGGACACCGCACGGGCCATGGGCATAGCTCTGGGCATGGGCGCAGCCGGCCTGCCCCTGGCATGGTGGCTTTTCCGCTCCGAGGGATTCTCAAAGACTGAGAAGACGATGCTGGGCCTTTGCCTTGGCTGGGTGCTCATCGCGCTGATGTTCACGGCAGAAGCCATACTGGGCGTCAAGTACACCCAGTTCCTGGTCTACGCCCACTGGGCCCTGCTGGTTGCCCTCGGCGCCGCGCTCTGGGCGCGCGAAATCATGGCTTCAAAGAACGGGCTGTCCTCCTTCTTCAAGCCCCCCTCCCTCTCCCTCGACTGGCCCGCCGCCGAGCGCGCCCTGCCCTCGTTGGGCCTCATAGTGCTCATCGTGCTCTCGGTATGGATTCCCCTCAGCGCGTCGGGCATCCTGCTCTCTGAGGTGGACCCGTACTTCTACCTTTATGGCGTCAGCCAGGTCGTCACGCGGGGCGCCAGCCCGCAGTACGACTACAGCGTCTGGTATCCCACCCTCGAATTCACCCATCTCGGCCAGCCGCTCTACAAGTTCCTCATCGCGCCCTGGTACACCCTCTATGCCCAGGGCGCCCCATATTCCCCCTACATGCTCTCGGCCGTGGCCTCCATCTACGCTCCGCTGATGATGGGATTGAGCGTCTTTTTCATCTACCTTCTCTTCAAGGAGCTTTATGGCGCCCGCGCCGGCCTGCTGGCCGGCGGCATTCTGGCCTTCCTGCCCATCATGCTGCAGAAGATGCATGCAGGCGACTCGCAGGTGGTGCCCTACGGCACCTTCGGCCTCATCTTCTTCCTCGCCGCCCTCGTCCTTATGGCCAAGCGCCGCTCGGCGCCTCTCTTCACCATTTCAATAGGGGGCCGAAAAATCGCGCCAGAAACCTTCACCCTGCTCGCAATTTTGGGCGCCTGCGCCCTCAACCTGGGCTCCAACCTCGAAATCCTGCTGGTATTCTGCATTTCCATCTTCCTGTTCATGGTCGGCTTCATGCACCTGCTCAAGCCCACCCCCGAAAGCCGCGCGCTCGTGGGTCAGCTGGGGTGGTATTTCCTTCCCAGTCTTCTGGTCATCTGCGTGGCCAACATCCTCTACTGGCAGCGTCCTCCCTCAATCGACTGGGCCAGCGATTTGCTCAAGAACGTGGCGGTGCCTTCCGCCGCCCTGCTGGTGCCGGTGCTTTTCGGCGCGTTCATAGACCGCATGAAGTGGCCGGCCCCCAAGCAGGGGCAGGTGAGCCTGCCCATAGTGCTGTCCCTGCTGCTCGTGGTGGCCGCCATCTTCCGCCTCTGGGGCGCGCTGGCAATCCTGCCCCTCATCCTCTTCGGCCTCTTCCTCAACTCCATCTCACAATGGGTGCGCCGCCAGCCCAACCCCGCGCGCCTTGAACTGTGCCTGCTGCTGCTGGCTGCCATCCTGCTTGTGGGCACCGAGGCTCCGGTGCTGCCAATCAGCAGCTCTATGTTCGACGCCTACCGCTTCTGGGGCGCGTATTCCAACGCAGTCACCCGCACCATCGCCGAGCAGGCGGCAGGCCCGGACAGCTTCGACTCCGCGCTCGGCGCCGCCAGCATCACCTTCGGGCCGGCGCCGGACGCGGGCCAGCTGTTCTCCATGGCCGCGGCATACGCGGCCAATTCAGTGCAGAACCTCGCAGGCCTCAAGCTGCTGGACTCCTTCCTCTCGCTCATGGGCCTCATCAACCTGCTGCCCACCCTTCTGCTCAACGTTTTCTACAATTCCGCCGCCGGCTTCATGAACGTCTATCTGGCCAAGGACGGGGTGCAGGCAAACTTCCCAATCACGGACAGGACCAATTCAATGGCCACCTTCTTCATGTTCTTCGGCCCCGCCCTGCTGGCCATCGCCCTGCTGCGCTCATGGAAGGCCGGCAGGCCCCTGCCGTACGGCCCAATGCTGCTGCTCAGCTTCATCGTGCCCATAACGTTCATGGGCTTCATGAAGGTCAAGTTCCTCGTCTGGCTGGCCGTGGTGTTCGCGCTCTCGGTCGCAGCCGCGTGGGGCGAGGGCGAGCGCCTGCTCAGGGAGTGGCTGGATGCCCGCCATGCGGCCAAGCACAAGGCCGAGCCTTCGGGCTGGATGGCCCAATGGCCCGTCAACCCGCGCCATCTTGCGTGGACCGCCGCAGTGCTGGCCATCCTGCTGCAGATGGGCTGGCCGACCTACCTCGCAATAGACGCCAACCCCTCCATGCCGGCCGATTACACCGTGGTATATGCGCAGGCCGCGGCCATACTAGCAACGAGCGGCACGCCCGCCTTCTACCAGAACCCGCAGGCCGCGCTGCCGCTCATGCAGACCGACTGCACGCAGCACAACCAGGCCGGGGCGTGCGCCGTGCTGGCCGACTGGAACGCCTCGCTCAGCGACCCCGCAATCTTCTACCGCAGCGATATCTGCTATCTCAGCCTCGCCGGCGACCTCTCCGCGCGCATGCCTCAGTCGCGCCAGGCCGGCGCCGGCTACCGGTGCTCCCTCTTCCCCACGGACTGGCTGGCGGCCTACGACTGGATGGAGCAGAACGTCCCGCGCGACAGCCGCATCACCTCGTGGTGGGACTACGGCCACTGGACTCTGTTCTTCGGCCAGACCAACACCGTGCTCGACCCGACGCAGGCCTCGGGCATGATGATAGGCCGCATCGCGTATGCCTACGTGCACGCGGACCCGGCGAACCTGCGCGAAGCCATGAAGGCATACGGCTCGCGCTACGCCCTGTTCGACATGCAGATTGCCGGCAACGGCGGCTCGGGCGGCAGCTTCATCTTCGGGGGCAAGTTCTCGGCCCTCAACTACCTCGGCTGCGACTGGGCCAAGCGCACCAACTACAGCCAGGGCCCCGGCACGTCGCTCTGCGAGCTGTCCAACCAGCCCGAGCGGCTCGTGGTCCCGATAGCGGCAGGCCAGTCAAGCCCCTGCACAATATCTGAATCCACGCAGAGCAAGGGCGTAATCGGCTACCGCGCCGTCCTCTCCCCGTCTTCGGGAGGCGTGGTGCAGAACATGCAGCCGGTCTATTGCGTGCGCCAGGAGCAGACGTCCGACGGCCAGCCGCTCGGCGTCTATTTCCTCAACCAGGCGGACGCGAACGGCAACCTGCCGCGCAGCCCCGCCTACTGGCTCGTGCAGTCGTCCGACTCGAACCAGCTCGTGCTCGCCGCGCTCTATTCGCAGGAGCCCTGGCAGCTGCCCAACGGCACCATAGTCTCGCGCTGGGACTATAGGCAGGGGCCGTATTACGACACGTCGCTGTATCAGGCCTTCTTCCTGAGGAATCTGGAAGGCTTCGATTTGGTCTACGACTCGCCGACAATACGAATCTTCAAGATGCAGGACAAGTATTGGAACAACCAGACATCTTAGCGGGGGGAAAGAAGAGCCGGCCCGCTTCGGGGCTTGCCGGCCCCGGCCGACTCCGCCCTTTTTTAATTTTTTGATTCTCTCATCCACCAGCGACCAGTTCATGCGGTGATTGGCTATGGCGGTATCGGCAGAGGAAGCGGCATTTCTAAACCCAAACAAGCTCAACGGCTCGCAGGTGCTCGAGCGGCTGAAGGCCATCGGCCTCTCCGAGCTTGACGCCGGGCTTGTGACTGACTGCGTGAACGTGCACAAGGCGGTGATGTGGCAGAACACCGACGAGGTGAGCGACGCGCAGGTTGCGGCCGCCAGGAAGTTTCTGGACGACAACCGCCTAGGCGTCTCTGTCGAGGTCTCGCCTGGCCGCTTCGGCAAATTCATCTGGGAAACCAAGCTGGTGCGCTACAGCGTGCAGAAAAGCGCTGTCAGCAGCTGAAAATCGGATTATTTTCTTTCTTAAGCTGCGGCTCTCCTTTCTTTGTCCCCTGCGGCAGCCTTAATTTCCATCGGCTGGCCGGCTTTGGCCGCTTTCACTATTTTGGCCGATTTTTTCCCGTCATCAGGCTTTGCGGGCTTCTTCATCGCAAGCCCGGAGGCGCCGATTGCGACAACTGACGCAGTTTTTTGCTTCGCATCCTTTTGCCCGGCGCTCCCGCCGTGGCCCCGAACCAGGAGCTTCTGCGCGTCTGCAAGCATCACTTCGGCCGCCTTCTTCTCTTTTTTCAGCGCGCGCAGCTGCACGACCGGGGCCTTTTCTTTCCCATCCCCCGCGGCTTCCCATCCGGCCTCTTTCATTTCAAAACCATGAGAATTCTCCCCGCCAATCGGCCGGCCGGCCAATTTTTCTTCCTCCATCGCGCCAGCCATGCTGCCTTCTGCGCTCGCCATCATATGCGTTCCCTCTCCAGTCATCAGCGGCCCATCGGCAATCTGCTCGGCAAGGGGCTGGATTGTCATCTGGCTGAAAGGCATGGTCTGCACGGCCGCCTCATTCATCGCCATTCCATCAGTGAGCGGCCCGGCCAGCTTGCGCAAGGGAACGGGCTGCGAGAAGGTTTGGGCCTGCGTCATCTCATGCTTGCTGCTTTTGGCAAATACGGCGTCTGTTTGAGCCGCGCTCCCCGTCTTCATCCCACCGGCTGTCTTCTGCGCTTTTGCGTCATTCTTCCCTTTCTGCGCATTTGACAATTCATTCCATGCGCCGATGGCGTTTAGCGCCAGTGCCCGCACGGTCTGGTTCATCTCATGCGCCACTGCGCCGGTGCCATCGGCCCAAACCTGTGCGTCCTGCACGCGGCCGGCCTGCCGCTTGGGAGTTTTCCGCCCAAATTCCTCCACCCATCCTTCCTGCGGCGGCCGGCCGTCATCAATTTCGGAATCAGAGCGAGCCTGCACGCCACCCGCGCCCCCCGCATCCTGCCGCGTGAAAGGGAAATGCGGGCCGTCCGCGCGCCGCTTGGAGCCAAGTTCCTGCGCCAGCGCCATGAGAAGGGGCGAGAGGCCGTCCATATAATCCGACTGGGCCCTCAGCTCATCCATCTGCTGCGTCTCCATCCACTCGCGGGCCTTGACCAGTCTGGGCTGGACCCAGGCCTCCCATCTGATTGGGCGTATCTCATTGCCAATCCGCGCCGGACTGTAAGTGACTGGAAACGATTCGAACAATTCAGGGGCAATCTCCACATCAAAAACCAAATCCTGTATGCGAACGCGCAGGCTGGAGTCTACTATCTGCGCGTTTTGGTCGTTTATCTGGAATTGCTCGAATAGCAGGGCTTTCTCCCCTTTCGAGACCTCGCCTGCCCCGCTGTTGAGGATGAGGAGAAGATGGAGCTTCTCTCCCGAATCCAGAATAAGGTTCTCTGGAGTGATGTTAACTATCTGGCCATCCGGCAGGCGGGCGCGCAGAATGTAGTTCTTGCCGTCTCTTTGGGCAACCCATTCCAGCCCTTTCCCAACCAGTTTTTCGTCTTTGCTTCGGTAGTCTTCCGGGCCGTCACGGAAGACGGCCCTGTGGTTCGGGTTTCTTTTGTTATCCTCCGTGGGTTTCCCTTCGAGCACTTGGCCGTCTATTCCTTTCGTATAAGTCCCCAGCGCCCCATGCTCCTCGTTCATGAGCCCAAGCGCTGGCGTCATTTTCCGAATTCCGTCCCCGGCGCTTGACCCCGGCTCCAGGCTGGCACGGCCGTTCTTGTAGGTTTGCTTTCCGTTCATGACTGAAATCTCAAGCTGGGGCTTGAGTACTACTCCTGAGGTATTCGGATTCGAGCCCATAGCAGTACTCCCACTTTTCAGCTAGCCCGATTCGGCCCTCATGTTTTTATACGCGTAGTCTTTGCCGTCGTGCAGGCCTGCTTCTTGGGCTCCCAGTCGCTTGCGCCTATCTGATAAAACAGTTGTTTCTCGTTTTTGACTGGCTGAGTCGGGCCTCCGGGGGTTGGATAAACTTATAAACACAAATAAAGATAATGTGGGTATGCGTGGGAGAGAGAGGGCTAAGAGTGGAAGCGATACCGGGAGCATATGGGACAGCTTTGACCAAGCACCATCGAGTCCGCCTTCTTCTTCAGAAAAAAAGCCCCAAAAGGTGCCTTCCGATTGCCTCAAGCGGATTCAGCCGCTGATAGACGAACTGGCTATAATCGAGAACAAAATCAAAAATTCCGCGTCAATTGAAGAAGTCAACCGTCTTCTGCGTGCCAATATCGCCATCCGCATAAAGATTAAGGATGCCTCCAAAGAATGGTTCGACTCAAAATATCTGACGCCCGAGCCTATCGACCAGGTTCTCCCGGATGTCTATGGGGCCGCGGATAAGGCATATCTGCGCCTAACTGGCAATTGGCCGCGCGTACGGACATGCATTCTTAGATGGCGAACTCCCCCTCTCGATTATCTTGAACGGATTAAGCCGTTGGTCTGCGAGTTATCTGCAATCGAGGAGCAAATCAAAAAGGCCGAATCTATCGATGAAGTCGAACGACTGTTGGAATCTGGTACGAATGTCGCCGAGAAAATCGCTCGCACTGTCGTATATTTCAATACCGCCTTGTTCAATCCGCGCAGACCCGGCCGCGAGTCTCCTGCCCTTTTTGAAGCCGTCAATCAAGCGTATATCCGTCTTAGCGGCAAAGAACGCCCCAACGACCCAATATGCTACTGGTACTATTTAGGGGGCTGGCTTGGTGAACTAGAATGAGCCCGGTTCAGAGGTTATTTTTCGCCGCCCAAGGCGATTCAGTGCGGCCCGATAAATTCTCCCAGCAGAAGACCATAACCGAGAGCCCAACCGAAGCCCAAAATGCTAAAATCAAAGAACTAGTTTTCAACAATCTGAAAAAGTTCATGGAGACTTGTCTGGGAAATGCACCGCGCCTGCAGAGCAGCGATATTGTGTTTCGAATTTGCGGCACCCACGACGAGGTGTTTCGTTTCCTTGCTGAAAGTATCCGTCAGGTTGGCGCAAAAAATGGGTTTTCAAAGTCTAAAATCAGTCAAGAATGCGATGACAATGAAGGAATGGCCCGAAACCTGGTCATCGAAAAGTGCGTTTTGGGTTTCACTCCTTCAGATTATCCAATCTCTGTGGTCGATCTGGTCAATGTCGATCTCGAATTTAGAAAATTTCCAAAGAACTCTAGTCTTAAACGTGGGGATCTCATCGCCTCTACAGTTTATCATGAGCTATGTCATAATTTCGGTTCCTTCAATAACGAATGGTTGAATGAGGCTGCAACCGAGTGGATTACACAAAAGGCCATGGATAGGTTCGATAGGGCCACGTTCGTAGCATCTTATCAAAACGCATTAGACTCGTTCAAGAACTTAGTCTATGAGCTCGGAATCGACGAGAAAGATATCCTCGATGCATACGTCTCTCGAGATGACAAGGCAGTTGTTCGGATACTCCACTCGAAAGGGGTATCCGAATCAGATATCGAGCGAATCTTCGAGTTAGGCCAAAAGACCATGCCAGCCGAACCAGACCAAAAGCCAAAGCCTCCTCAATCTTCAGAAGCTTATGAGAACTTCATCAATCATGTCAAACAGGTTAAACTGAAAATCAGCAAGCAGAAGGAGAACGAGTCTGAACCTTCCGAATCCATGCATCCCTCAAAGACCGAACCCCCCGAGCTAAAGGAAGATAACAAAAAGGCTGAAGCGACAGACGCCAAAATCACTGAAATGAAGAGCAAGCCCGGCTTTTCTAGCTACACCATGCGGGAAGCCAGGGAAGCCCTGTCGCATGTCGAGCCGGAATACATCGAAAGGCTTGTCGCTCAAGTGTGCATGTGCTATTACTTCAAGTACTCCAAAAAACCGAACGCTTATGAGGTTATCAATACTCTAAAATCTGCTCTTGACAAAAATAATCTGCCCATAAGCGAAGTGCAAAAGCAGATTTTCGCGCAAGCTACGGCGAATTTCTCAGAGTCCCTAAAAAATACTCCATTGTCAACTGGAATAGAGAAATCCCCAAATATTCAAACTGCAGAAAGCCTCGCATCTGAAATTTCATTGAAGTTTGGTTCTGAAATAGATGAACAGACAGCACATTTGCTCGAATCCTCCATTGTGAATTACGCAAGCAAGAACGATGGAAAATTGGCCACATTGGAACAGATTTTCGATACCATCGGAGAGGGATATAATGCCGTTTACGAGCAGCGGCAGCATATCCCAAACGCCAATGAGATATCGACCAGCCTGCTGATTGAAAGCTTCGAAAACTACCAGAATTTCGAGACGCGCGCGAATGACATATTTGAAACATACGCGTCCAAATTCTCCGAGCAAGTCCCGGAGCAGATTCGAGTGACACTCCACGAGCTCGTCGTCTCGGATGAGACGGCATTGCCCTACTGTTCAAAAGAATTCCATGTGCAGACCCTGGCCGAAATCCACGAAGCGCTTGAGCGGATATACGGAGACCACTTCTACGCGAGTTCCCAGGCCGGCATCATATGCCGCATGAATGGGCAGGTTGTGCCTGCAACCCAAATGACTGCTTCGCCGATGCGTGACCTTCAGGATGGCATTCCCGAGTATACTGGCAAAAAGCCGTCTTTTGCCATTGGAGTAATATTGAAACCGGAGTACGTGGAGCACGCCTTGGATTATGCCAAGCAGAAGAAGCGGAAGACGACCCCCCAAGGAGACGGCGAATTTGCCCCGGAAAAGACAGGGGGGGACATGGCCCAGCAGCTGAAGTTCGCCGTCCAGCCGCTGGACTCTGGGTCAAAGCCCCAGTCGTTGGATGATTTGGTCATCTATCTCTCCGAACGCTGTTTGACGACCGAGGCCGAACTAAGCTCGCTGAGACAGAACACGCGTTATTCATATTACCATCTGGGCTTGACGGCCAAAATCGCGGATTCTTTCGTTTCCATGCGGAAGAAGTATCCCGTTCGGTCCGCACCGGATGAAATCACGAGAATGATTCATACTGCCTCCATGAATTATCAGAAGGCCCATGAAGTCCAGCCGGACATGTGGGACTTGACGCTGCAGCTCCTCAGGGACAATAACGAACTCGTCTCTTGCTCCCCGGCCCGGCCACTCGAACTGGTTCCCAGATTTGAGAGTGCCTACCGCTATGTCGAAAAACATGCAGCCGCGGAAAACCTGACGCTCCACGATGCATTTGATTGGAAACACTCGGCGCAAATGTCCGCCGTAATACTCAAATTCATGGATGAGTCTCGATTCGCCTCCATTCCGCGCACGCTCGCGTTCACGGACCTTGCCATGCGGGGTTCGGTTGAATTGCTGGCCCACCTGAACATATCAGACCCGACAGTTCAGGAGGTTCTCGCAACCTCGCTATTGCTCATTTCAGAGGCCGCGCAACCAAGGTTCCAGAAGTATTCAGGAGACGCGAATGAACTCGTCCAGAACGCCCAGAAATACCTGTCCTTCGAGTTTTACAAGAACTTTGACTTTGGATACGTGAAAAATGAGGATGGCTCCCTGAGCCCGAAGAGGGCGGATAGTGGACAGATTGCTGAAAATTTGGAAGCTTTCGTTGAAAAGGTGTCGAAAAATGGGGTATAAAGAAATTTCGAATCAGGCGGGCCGCGGATTGTACGCGAAGCAGTTCGAAACCGTCAACGTAGCCGGGAAGTGGATGAACATCAACCCCATTCAGGCAGACCAAAAAATCGTGGAAAGGGCCGGGAGATTTCGGCTTGAATACAGGCGAGACAAGATGGCGGCGTTGGAGAATTTGCTCCATGATATTGAAATAGACGGCCGACACGGCATAAAATACTGCGTCCGGGAAAAAGGAAAGGCGTTCACCGCAACGGAAGTGTATACCCAAAAGCTCGCTTGCTGCCTGGACGAGACATTTCTGTTCCTGTCCATATGCAACCAGGCGGGGCTCAACACGGATTATTCCGCTTCAATCGGATGTCTGGTGTACCGCGTCCCGGCCCAGCGGGACTTCCATGCGTGCGGAGGCATCATTCTCGAAAGCACAGAGGTGCCGGGCAAACTCCGTCATCGTCGTTTTGAGGCGGATGGCGAATTCGAGAAAATGATCCTGAATCTTTCGGGGATACAGCCGGACAGGGAGTGGAGCCTCATCCTCATTGATTTTACGCAGCACGTTTTTGGCGCCCAGCACAGCGTGATGGTGCCGATGACGGATGAGTCCCTCATCGCTGCCTATTTGACCAATACGGGAACGATTATGTCGAACGACCTTCAAAAGGACGGAGTCGGCTTCCTGAAGCAGGCCGCCCGGATGGGGGAGCCGCTTGCAGTAAATAACCTTCTTGTGGCGGAGGGCATGGTTGGGCTGGACATGTCGATAGGCGATTACCCACCTGCTTCCTTCTACAAGATTTTGACGCCCGCATCGCTCATTGCCATCCTGCCCGACCTGCGAAAATCAGGGGACTACAAGAGCCTGAAGCTCGCCTCCCTGCGCCTATTGCAGATATCATGCGACAATCCGATGGGCTATTTCCACCTTGGCCTTGCTTACTTGTCTGAGGGGCGGCAAGAGGATGCCAAACGCGTTTTTATGAAAGCATATCGCGTGCAAACGGACTTTCTTTTGAATATAAAACTGTCAAAAGACCCGACGGCTTCCATTGAGGAGAAAAAAGTCGTTGAGAAAATACGCTCGATGGAAAAAGGGGGCAACTCCAAACTGGCCGATATCGACCCGCAGCTTGGAACTGATTTTTACAACCGGGAGATAATGTTTTCGACCATTCTCAACTACAGCTTGCTATCTGATGAAGAGTTCGTTGAACGCTTCGAGGATTACGTCCGCGACAACCGTGACTTGAAAGCCCTTGGCCATGGAAAAATTCTTGAAAAATTATTTGAAGCCCAGACAATGTTCCATGAGGCCCCGGTGCCTATCCAATTACCTATCCACATGTTCGACGCCTGCATCCGCGCCAAACAACTCGATAAGGCCCAAGAGATACTTGACACGATATCCAACAGCCTCAGCCCTGCTTTAAAATCAATGTACGAATCGCGCATCAAATTATGTCGCTGTCCAAGTGCATCCGATCAAGCATTCCTAACAATCGCCTTTTTGTCATCGCTGAGTCACTACCCAACATTGGAAGAAACTACCAAGAATGTTTACGGTGGGGGATACCGAGATGTTTCCTTTGATTCTGAAGCCAATATTCTTACATTCCGTGTGGACGACTATAACTTCTTCATTTGTAAAACAACAATGCCTTTAGGCGGTCTTTTCACGCCTCCCCCAGATTTCAAGGGAATCGGACAGAGAGTGAATATGGATGAACAAACTGCCAATGAATTATTCTGGAAGGGTATGGCTACTCTGTTCAATATGGAGAGTCACGAAGATAATATCTTTGCATTTGCTTCCGAAAATCCGAAATTCAAGGAATTGGCTATTCTAGCAAAAGATGCGTTAAGTGAAATTCTGGCTTTGAAATTTGAAGAGATGACCACTTCTGACAAAGCCAAACGTGCCCTCGATTCTCTGTCATATGCCATATCAATAGACCCGAAAAATCCTGAACTTTACCATTGTCGCAGTCTTGTCCATTCACTCCGGAGAAATAATGAGCTTGCTGAAAAAGATCGCCAGATTGTATTCAGCTTGGACCCAGATAGGCTGGTATTACAATTTGATATCGGGAATTCCTAATCATCCTTAGTGGGCTACTTGGACTTAAAAACTCCTAATAGTACTAGGCCATAGTTTAGCTTTACATTTTCAGAAGAAGATTCATCTGTTAGTTTTTTATTCCCCGCCTCCATTACCTGCCCATATGGTGGGATGCCGCTTCTTCTCCTCTGCCTCTTTCATGTTCATCCTCCTGCTCTCTCTGCCCCTTCTCCCTTCAGCCTCCCAATTCCTGCTCCCCAACGGCTCAATATACCAGACGCCCTCGCTGCAGTCCGCGCCCCTCGCCATTTCCTGCCCCCCTTTCTGGACCTCCACCTATTGGAACACCTCGTGGATTGTGGTGCGCTCGCCACGCCTTTACAGCATGGCCTCAATACAGGCGCTGGACAACCTTGAAATAGGCTCATGGGCTCCCGGCGCGCCGACGCGCGCAGCATCCATCATTCCATTCTCCCCAGACGCATCGGCCAATCTCAAGAATGCGCGCGAGCAGGCGAGCGCTGCGCGGCAGGCCTATGCAGCAGCCTCCTCAAACCAGGCATCCCTGAGCCTTGACATCACAAGACAGAAGCTCTCCTCCTGCCTCGCCTCCACCCTTCTCATCGGCTCTTCCCCACTCTGCGTCATCGACATCACCCATGACATCTTCACCAGCCTCATCTCCTCGCTGCTCGGCCCCCTCTTCGACTATCCTCCCAAATGGGACGCGGCCATGCAAGCATCCACCTCGGCCCTCTCCTCCGCCTCAATTGCGGCTGATGCAGCATTCGCAGATGCGCAGGGGCAGGCGGACAACCTCTCGTTTGCCGGCGGGGCGGACTCTATTTATGCAGGCTCAGCCAAGCCCGCGCTGGACGAATGGAACGCCTTCGTCTCCGACGCCTCCCGCTATTCGCGCGACTCCTCCCTGCGCCTGCCCGAGGGCGACCTGTCCAACCGCCCGGCGCTTGCGTATGCGCGGGCTTATCGGGTGCTCTCGCGCGTGCAGGCCCTCTGCGACGCCCCTGCCGACCCCCTGCCTTTCAACGACAGCGGCTCGCCGTCCGCCGTGTTCAACGACCTGGCTTCCGATGGCGAGCGCACCCTAATTGCGCAGGCAGCCTATTTCCGCTCCAGCCTCTCCTATGCATACATGCGGCTTGAGGCCGAGCGCGCCGCGGCGGAGTCGGACGCCAAAGTGCAGGCAGACCAGGCCGCTACGCGGATGAACGCGCTGGACGCTGCAGGCTGGTCGGCCAGCCGGCCACTCCCAACAAGGACTGTGGCTGCCGGCCTCTCATTCGACGAGGGCGCATGGACGTCTTTTGGCACCTACAACTCGCGCCTCGCGGCAGCCAACGACGCCCTCGCTCTTGCGCAGGCCGAGCGGGAGGCCGCGGATTCCATATACGACAAGCGCCAGACCCAGGCTTTCTGGTCCACCCGCTCCA
>JAKAME010000065.1 GCA_021813025.1 Microcaldota archaeon | reverse complement strand
AGAAAAGGGCATAAATTACGGGCGGTTCGGCACCCAAAAGGAGTTCGGCACATATTCCAAGAAGCTGGAGTTCAGGGACATATTCGACCTCTATCGCGATTCCTCCAACGAGGAATACGTAATCATGGACGTCTTCCGCAAGGAAGTCTACCCGCATGTTCCTGACCACTCCCGCGCGCTCTACATCGGCTCCAAGTACGGTGTCCACCCGCGCTGCCTCTCCGCCCATTTCAACGAGGTCGTGGTGATGGACAAAATCCCCGGCCCGGACGAGGGCTCGCTGCTGCAGAGGCTCAAGAGGCAAATCAGCGGGAATCCCGATTATGCGCCCGGCTCTTTCTCTGTCATGAAAGTATCCCATTCCCTCTATTTCGAGGAGAACGCCAATTGGCCGGAGTTTTTCGAAGTTCTCTCCCGCCTCGGCAAGCCAGGCGCGCTGCAGCACATCATCATGCACCGCGGAGCCGGCCAGACAGAGGAGGTGGCGAACCGCTTCGGCGGCTCGATGAAAGACGCGTTCAACGTAGCCGGAATCCCCGTCATGCTCGCCTCGGCCTTGGGTGCCGATGCCGGGCCGGTCTCGCACATCAAGGCGCAAGTGATGGTGTCGGGAGTCGAACTCGAAGCCATGCTCTACAAGGTCGGTTTCCTCCTCGACGGCACCGGCGCCATCGTCGCCCGCGGGGAGCTTGAGCCGTTCGTCCAAACAGAGCTGCTTAGGCCGGACGGCCTTTTCGGCATCGGGCGCGACGACGAGCATTTCATAGGCCGGAACCCGTAAGCGATTTTCCTGCCCTTTTTCCGCTTTTCCTATCCGCCCATCATCCACGCGCCTGCAAACGCCAGCATCGCGCCAACTATTTTCTGCCGCCAGCCCTCATGCTCGCCCAAGAGCAGCATTCCGCCCAAAGCAGTCAGCACCACGTTGGTGCTGACAAGGGGGCTGATGGAAGAGGCAGGCAGCTCGCGCAGGGCGATTAGGTAGGCAAAATAGGGCAGAATCGAGAGTGCGGAGAAAAGCAAAAACCTCGCCCCGTATTTCTTGAGCACGATTGGCGCCCGCTTTCGAATCGAGTTTCCAAGCAGGGCAAGCGCGGCAATTCCGGGGAAAAGATACATCGGCAGGGAATAGAGCAGGGGCGGGAAATAACCCAACGCCAGCTTGTCTGCAAGAGTTGCTGTGCCGTAAATCAAGGCCACCACAAGGGTGAGGCGCACGCCGGGCGAATCCCACCTGTGCTTTCCTGGCCGATAAGTGCACAAAAGCGCGCCTGCGACAATCAGCCCTGCGGCCAGCAGCGCGGCCGGGCCGACAGGCTCGCCCAGAATAAGCGCGCCCAAAGCCACAACCCAGACTATCTGCGCCTGGCTCACCACCGCCCGCTCCGAAGCTTCGACAGCCTGAAACACCTGGTATGAAAGCAGGCCTGAGGCCGTGTAGAGGACAATTGCAATTGCCAGCGCGCCCCATGCAAGAGCAGGGATGGAGGAAAAGTCAAGCGGAGCGGCAAGCTGAGAAGAGGAAAGCCATGCGGGGCCAAGCACAAAAAGCGCGCCAATAAGCACGAGCGCGGACAAATTCTCATTTATTACGGCGACTGCCAGGTAGTCCTTCTCATTTCTCATGATATGGCGGCTGAGAAGGCTCCATGCGCTTATGCCGGCTGCGGCGGCAAGCGCCCAAAAAAGAGGGGGAATGGAAAAAAGCATTGTTTATTCCTCGTTAATCCATGATTGCAACGCCCGTCATTGATAATACCACGCCGGCGATTTTCTGGATTATCCTGTCCCGCTCGCCCAAGAGCAGAATGCCGCCCAGGGCCGTGAGCGGGATGCTGATGCTCATGATAACGGCCACTTCGGCCACGGGCATGCGCATGATGGCCAGGGCGAACCCCACGAACGCGACTACATTTACCAAGCCCACCACTATCACTGGCCCTGCATATTCCTTCCAGGCTTTCCGGATGCGCGCCATCCTGTCCCGCCCGACGTAGAGCGTGAAGAAGGCGCCCAAAACGACATTCATCAGCAGCAAGTAGGCCAACGGAGGCACGCCGGCCAGCAAGATTTTGTATCCGACCATAGCGAAACCGTAGAGGGCGGCCGCAAGTACTAGCAGCCATATGCCTTCACCATACTGATGCTTCTTGAGAGGCCGGTAGACGCACACGATGGCCCCGCCGATGGCGAGGGCCGCGGCAACCCATTGCTGGCCTGTCATCACCTCGCCCAAAATCAGCATGGCCAGCACAATAGTCCACACCCGCTGCGTCTGGAGGATGATGGTCCGTTCGCTGGCTTCCACGCTGCGGTGCGCTTTGTAGCTTAGCAGATTCGCGTAAGTGAAAGCGGCCACCGTCCCGATGACGGCCAGCCATTCGACGGGCGTTATGGCGGACAGGGCGAACTGCTGAGCGGCCCCAAATCCAAGGCCCAGGGTGGCTATCGCTATCAGCGCGAACAGAACGCCCGACAATTCAGTCAAGGCCGCGACGGCGAGATAATCGGACTCCCGGCGGATGATGTGGCGCAGAATCAGTTTTTCCGCCGCGCTGCCTCCGGCAGCGAGCAGCACGAAAAAGAGCGGCGGGAGGGAGAGAAACGCGGAAAAATCGGTCATTTCGGTCACAAGAGAGAGTTTGAAGGGAAGAATGAAAAACCAAATGGAAGGGGGAAAAGAGAGCGGTCTTCGCTCATGCGCCGAACTGCTCGGGCGAGCTCACCACGACTTCGGTTGGCTCCAGATGGCGCACGGCGCAGCGGCGCACCTTCTTGCGGCCCTGGCTCTTGATTTCCACGAAGTTGGCGTTCAGCACCTTGGTGATTACGCACTTCTCGCCCGCATCCCGGCCGGCGGTCTTGATGCAAACGCGTCCAACACTGATAGCGCTCATGTAAAACAACCTCACTCGTCCTTTTTTGCCTCATTTCTTTCTTTTTTGATAAGCATTCACGATTTCGTCTGCCAATGCATCCGGCGTCGCGTTTTCGCCGCCCTTTAGCAGCAAATCGAAGCCTGCATGCCCGAATATGTCTATTCCATACACTTTTTTATAACGTGCGCGGTTGTCCGAATCGCGCATGCGTATGTGGGCCAGCGCATCCGGCACGGAAATGCCGTCCCGTCTAGCCAGCCTTCCCGCCCTTGTTTCCTCGCTTACTTCCAGCCACACGCGGAAAGGCTTTCCGGGGGCCATCCAAGGGCCGAGCCATGTTGATACGACACAGCGGCCGCCTTTGCATTCGTCTTGCAGAGCCGAATCGAATTTTTTGTCGATTTCGGCGTCTTTTTTCGCCTTCTCCTGAAATTCCATCAGCGTTATTCCTTCGCGCTCGGCCAGAGTCTTGAATGTTGGCTCGACAATCCTCCATCCAAGCCTTTTGGCAACTTCAGCTCCAATCGTATTTTTCCCGGAGCCTGCAAGGCCGGAGATTGCGATGATGTCCGATGGGCCGGCAATTTTCGAGCCTGGAAACGGGGAGAGAGAGCCAGTTGCTTTCATTTTTTTTGTGCCGGTCATGAGGTCATCTCTCTTGGCCGGACCCTCACTTCCTGCTGTTTGTCATGTAAGGCAGCATGGCCAGCGGCACATCGTCAAGGCTTATCTGCCCTGATGCGAGGCGCGCGCGGTAGATTATCACGCGCCTGCTCATGGCCGGTGTGAGCCGGCCGCCAAAGGGGCGGTTGGGCCTGCGCTGGCCTGCCGGGATTCCCCGCTGGGAGTGCACGCCGGTCAGCTTCGCGCCGGAAAGCGCGCAGCGGTGGACTTTGCCGCTCACTCTGCGGCGGAAGCGCACGCGGCTCTCGCCTGACGGGGCGCGGTACTTGATTTTCCGCACGGATGCGGCACGGTTCTTAGGAGTTGGCATTGATGACACCTCTACTTTTCAACAGGATATTTCAGGAAGACGGACCTTGAGACTCCGCCTTATCTGCAGTATTTGGGGGCGTTTTCCTGCCACCCGCATACTTTTCCCAAGCCCCCTTTATAAGTGATATGGCCAGCCCGGCAGCGAAGACGGAGAGGTAAAACCAGCCGTAGGCGCCGAAAGTGTCGCGCCAGTTGGGGAACTTGTCAAGATTCTGGATGACTATGGGCAGCTGGAAGGGCAGGGTGATGACAAAGGTTGAGAAGGCGTGCTTGAGCGCAGGCCCCAGCAGCAGCAGGATGGGCAGCACCACAATCATGGGCTTCATCTGTATGAACATCATCTCGCTGATTTGCGGCATGAACGCCTTGTATTCCTTGTCCGCGCGCTCTATGCGCCCCTCGTCCTTTGATTTCACCGCCTCCTGCATCTGCTTGTTGAGGCGCGCGGATTCCGCCTGTATTTCCTTGAGCCGTTTCGGGTTGCCCACTTTCTGTATGATGAACTGCGAGAGCATGGCATAGGCTGTGCCTGCCGCGAAGATTATCCAGACTGCGAGACTTTCCATATCAAACAAACTCCCTTGCTATTGCCGGCGCCCGGAGCCGGCCCGAACGCGCGGCCGCATTTGGTCCGGCCGTCTTGCACAGGCCGCACCGTCATGCGCGCCTCTTGTCCTCTTTCAGGCCAGCAGCGCCCTGAATTCCGCCTGCGTGCGCTCCACCTGCCCGTCGGCATTGATTATTATTTTTGCCGGCGCGCCTGTGAGGGCCGAGTAGGCGGCCAGATAAGCGCGGTTTATCAGGTCATGCTCGATGAGGCGCTCCAAATCCTGGTCATTGCGCGAGCGCGTCGGGTCCTTGGCCCGCCTTTTCATTATTTCCTCAGGCTTGGCCGTAATGTATACAAGGCGCTCCACATGGAGGCGCTCAAGCAGGGCAAACGGCAGGCCGGGCAAGTATCCGCCCGGAGTGCTGATTGAGCAGTGGGTGTCGAGGATAAGCTCGCGCTTTTTCTCCTTCGCGAGGCGCTCGCCGACTTTCTTCTGTATCTTTTTCTGGACTTCTGCCGGCTGCTTTCTCAGCTGGTCGCGGTCGGCTATGCCCTCTCCTTTGGCTATTTCCATCATCAAGTCTCCGTAGTTGAGCACGCTCCACCCTGCCTCGGCTGCTACAGACAGCACCGTGCTTTTGCCCGCGCCCGGAACGCCCATGACTATAATCATTCACATGCGCCTCCAAATTTCCGGCTCATCCTGCTCCATTCGCTCCCATTGCAGCGCCATCTCCATTTCCATTCCGCCCCATTTATTTCTTGCCGAACAGCCCGCCCATGAGCGCGCTGGTCTCGAACACCTGCTGCCTCTCGATGTCCTGATAGAACTTGTAGAGGATGCTCACTGTGAGCAAAATTCCCGTGCCTGTGCCCAGCGCGCCGGTGAGGTCGGCCAGGCCGGCCAGAAGCGCGACAAAGGCCGAGCCAATCACTACTATCGGGGGGATGTATTTCTCCAATAGTGCGGACACCACGCGCGGGTCCCGCCTGAATCCCGGAATCTGCAGGCCGGCCGAGTCAAGCTGCTCTGCAACTTCTTTCGGCCCCATGCCGGTTGTTTCCACCCAGAACTGGCCGAAAAGCACGCACACTATGATGAGGAACACCAGATAGACAAGTATGTGCACAAGCTCGGGTATATGGAATATGGGCGTGGTAGCAGTCAGCATATAGCTTAGGTATCCCCCATAATCCGGCCCGGCAGGCCGATAAATCGGTGAAATCAGGTAGAACAGGCCGTCAACAAAATGCGCAGGCCCCGCAGCCCCGCCTCCCTGCGCGGTGCCTAAGAGAGCCACTACGTCGATTCCCCCCTGGCAGTAGTTCAGGGGGTCCACGTTGGGGCTGAGGTCGGGCGTGCCTGTGACGCACCAGTGCGCGCCTGACATGGCCATTGCCATGAACTGGAAGTTTGCGATAAGGGCCAGCGCAAGAATTACCGGAATGTTGCTCACATACGTAAGCTTGATTGGAAATCCTGTAGCAATGCCGCGCGCGCGGTCGAAGGCAAGAGGAATCTCCACTTTCACTCCTTCCGCATATGCAACCACTAGGAATACTATGATGGTGAAAACAAACGGCAGCATTGCCATGAGCGCGGTGGCTATCACCTCTGCCCCGCCTCCGCGCAGGATGTCAATCACGCCGCCCTGTCCTGTGACAAGCGAGACCGCCCCGCCGATTATGGCAAGCGACACTCCGGCCGCGATGAATAGCGAGATGCCCGAGCCGATGCCGTGCTTTGACACGACTTCATCCAAAAACAGCAGCATGATGGAGCCGAGCGCTATTTGCGCCAGCACAAGAATTGCAGTATAGGGCGCATAGGTGGTGTTGAGAGCCAGCTGCGGGTCGGCCATGGCGACGTTGATGTAATTGCCTGACAGTGTCTGCACTGTTGCAAGGCCAGCGCCCGCCACCCCCACAATAGTGCCCTCCATCGTCGGGAAAAGCGGCTGCAGAGGCAGGTGGCCAATCATGACATAGACATAAGCCTCGAAAATGCAGAGCGCGATGGCCAGCAGTTTCTGCGTGCCGTAGAAATGGGATTTCTGTTCAGGGTCCTTGAGGTCAACTTTGAGTATTTTGGCGCCTATGAAAAGCTGCAGGAAGATGGAGGCCAGCACGATGGGGCCGATGCCTGTGGTGAGCAAACTTCCCATCTTTGATGCGGTGACAATCTGCAGAAAGTCGCTGCTGCCCGCCAGGCGCGAGCTCACGCCCACCGCAGCCACGTTGTACATTGCATAGAATATGACGAGCGCAAGAAGAGTCCAGACAAGTTTCTGGCTGAAGCTTGGCGGGCTGGCTGGCGAGCGCACCTCGGGCAGGAGGTGGAAGAGGGGTTCTAGGACCTTGAGAGGGCTGGACGACATGGATTTCTCCCCTTAACGATATGTAACGAGGCGGGATTTGGCGGGTGGGATTTTTAAAACAAGGCACCTGCCTGCTCTGCAGAAAACCTGATGTCCCGCTGCTTGTGCTTCGGCCCGTCATCCCCTGTATTTGGCCCATGCCTTATCTTCGCCGTTTTCCCAGATGTCATTGTTGGCGTTCCGGCTCACAAAGCGGGAGATTTCCCTCTCTTCGGCCTTCTCTTTATTGCTTTCTTTTCCCTTCATTTTCTCCCCCTGTCTTTTTTGTATCCCATCCGCTTGTCATAATCCGGATGGCTCATGATGTCCAGCACAAACGCGATGATTTCGATTTCGGTTTCGTTGTTGGTGAGGGTGTAGAGCATGCGCCAATAATCCGCCAGCCCCACCCAAAAAAGGTTGCTGACGCCGTATTTGGCAACATACTCTTTCGGAATCAGGCTCTTGGCAACCGGCTCCCCGTAATGCGGATTTGATTTTATGAGTTCGACTTTCTGCCTGATGGAGCGCAGCACCGAACGCTCGGTTTTGGACGTTGGGGCTTTGGCATTAAGCTGGCGGAAGGCCTCCTCGGCCTCAGGGGAGAGAATCACTC
>JAKAME010000064.1 GCA_021813025.1 Microcaldota archaeon | reverse complement strand
CCTGCTATTTTCCCTGCTCAAGCATTTTCGTCTGGTTGTCCCCGCCGGTGGCCTTGTTGAGCTTGTCAAGAAATTCGCCCACAAGCCCTGCCGGGATGGTGATGATGCCCATGAGAGAGCCGTCAGAGCCCCATTCCTCGCGCTCCATGTGCTGGCTCTTGAGCAGGCCGAACGCGCGGTGGGCGTGAATGGCAGGCACCTTGATTGCGATGCGCTTTTTCTCCATCTTTATGGGCAGCTCGTAGCGCAGGGCGGAGAGGATTTTGTCCATCTGCGCGGCCGCGTCCTGCATGGGGTCGATGTCGAGCCTTACCTTGTCCATTGCCTGCTCTATGCGAAGAAGGGGATGGGGCGCGCCTGTGCGCGGGTCGGTGGCCTCGCGCGCAATCATCTGCGCAATCTGCTTGCGCTTGAGCTCCATCATCTTTCTTTTCTGCTCTGTGGTGAGCGCAAGCTCGCCATCTTTCAAAATGCGCTCCGCAATCGCGAAAACGTCCTGAGTGCCGAAGGCTTTCTGCAGGTCGGCGGCCTTGGGCCGCTCGGAAGCCTTGGCGTCGACGAAGATTTCTTCGACCGCGAGGACGTTGTTCAATTCTTTCTTCTGCCCTGTCTTGTAGGCAAGGCCTGCATCAGGGTCGACGAAAATCTCGAATGGGTTCCCATGAATCTTGAGGTGGGCGATTATTGCCTTGTCGAGGGAGACCATGCACACTCACTTCGTCGCGTTCTTTGGCCCGCATGACCAATTGTTGGGCGTTACTTGGGTGCAGGAATAGGCAGAATCGGGCGACTCCACGACTTGCACCTGGCCGGGAGTATACACGGATGAGGGAGCGGCCGGAAGGACGAAGTCGCTGCTCAGGGCCGGGACCGGTGCGGCGAGCGCCTCCATCGTCGAATTGGTCGTATTCCCGCCCTTCGAACTGAACCGGCTGGCATACAGGAGCGCGCCGTCTGCCGCATAGCAGTATTCGCTGCTCAGGGCCGGCGGAATTTTCAGGGAATAACAGTCTGTCTTGATGCCGACGATGGTGCGGGGCGGCAATGAACCGATTGCAGGCTGCTGCGCCAAATCGTCGCCGAGATCCTTTCCGGGAATCCCTTCCATCGTTGTGTTGATTTGCATGCAGGACCAGTTTGCGCCCCCCACCCGGGTGCACAAATAGGAGGTTCCGCTCAGGAGATAGCTCCGCACCTCGGCCAAGCCTAACCGCGTGTCTACTCGCGCGTCGGAACCGTTCGAATAGGAGGTGATGCTGTCCTTGACGGAAACATTGGCCTTGACGATGCCAGAGTTGATGCGCGTGCTCGAATTCTGGCCATAGACCGTCTTGAGCGGGTTGGAAAGGTACGAATCCAGCGATTTTTGGAATTGGGCGCTGGCGGAACCGGAAGGCGCGGATGGCGCCGCGGCGCAGCCCGGGAAGAATCCCATCAGGACGACGACGTCCATGCTCGTCTTGTCAGCAAAATCGCAGACTTTGCCGGCCGGACTGAATTCCTCGTCGCCGAAGGAAGCCTGCCGGCAGGTGAGCGAACTGGCAGGCGCCTGTTTTTCCAGCGTACTGGAATTCATGCCGCATAATTCGGCTTGCGTTGCGTCGAATTTCAGCCAGTCACAGGTTATGCCCGGCCCGTTGGCTGAAAGCAGTTGTTTGAAAAAAGCCACGTCATAATATATTGTATTTTCTGAGAGAATCGTGGAGCTCGTGGATGTTTTTCCATTCGTCTCGACCTGAGCTTCCATCCGGACCTTGTCGCCTTTCACATATAATTTGGGCAATTTCACGTTCGCGTCACTTGTCTTGATATCGCATTCGACGGCCTTGTTAAGCGCTTGCAGCTGTTTCAAGCTCAGGCCGCTCAGATTGGCGGTTGGCTGGGGGTTCGCTGCAGTGGTATTGCCGAGATTCAGGGCTCCCAGCGGCTTCTGCGCAGGGTTCATCCCCACGAAAACGGCCGCCAAAATAATGGCAACCAGCAGCACAACGCCGGCCAGCACATACATTCTCGGAATGCCGGGCTTTGGATTTGGAAAGGAAGCCGCTGACTGGCTGCCGGCCGGATTGAAAGAAGAATTGCTCATGCTGCCGGCCGGAATCGTCGGGTCCATTCTGGACGAAGCTGATGAGGCGGGGAACGAGACAGATGGAGTGGATGGCCGGATTGCCGGAATAGGGGTTTGGGACGGGAATGGCGGGGTTGGGGAAGCCGGCGGGGTTGGACTGGCCTCTGGCGCAAGATTTTGGGGGGCCATTTGCTGCAGGACTGGCGCGTAGAGTTCGGGCTTCCAGCCTGATTCCAGCAGGGATTGCTCGATTTCGGCGCGTGTTTTGCCGGCGCTTAATTGCAGCGCGACATACTGCCGGAGCTCGTCCTGCCAGGCCATCCAATCATCACATCTCAAGCTTTGAGGTGCTTCTCCACTTCGCGCGTGGTGAGCACTTCAAACACTTTGGTCTTGGTGGGGCAGATGGCAATCTCGATGCTGGAGGACTCGATTTTCAAGTCCCCGGATTTGCGCAAAGCCTTCACCGCCAGCTCGATGCCGGCGGCAAGCGTGAGGGACTCCTTGTATTCCTTCTCAAAGAAGTCCTCGACTTCCTTCTTGCCCGCGCCAATGGCGCATGCCTTGTAGCCTGTGAGCGCGCCTGAGGGCTCGGCCTCATACAGCTTGGGCTTTTCGTCAACGCCCGCGACAAGCAAGGAAACGCCGAAGGGGCGCACGCCGCCGTATTGGGTGTAGACCTGCATCAAATCGCAAAGCTCTTTCGCCATTGCCTCGAGGCCGATGCTTTCGCCATAGGCCATGCGGTGGCGCTGGGCCTCGAGGCGGGCGACGTCAACAAGGCGGCGCGCGTCGGCTATGAGGCCGGAGGCCGTGGCGGCGATGTGGCCGTCTATTTCAAAAATCTTTTTCATTGATTCGGGAATGACGAGGGAAGTGCCTGCGTTTTTGTAGGCAACAAGAGCCACGCCGTCTGTGCACACTATTCCTATGGCGGTGGCTCCGCGGCGCACCGCCTCTTTCGCGTATTCCACCTGGAAGAGCCGGCCGTCGGGCGAGAAGACGGTGGAGGCGCGGTCATAGGCTTGGGGGGACACGGGGTACATATCAAAACACCTCAGATGGGCATCAGACGCTCCTTCCTTCTCGATGAAGGTTTGTGAATCACCGCACCCTGAAGGGTGCGGCTTCCTGCTTCATGGAAGGGATTGTTATCCCGTCTCCGCAGGCGTTACTTCCGGCCATCCCGGCCGTAGCTCTTGCGAGTATGTTGAGGGCGGCATTTATATCTCTATCCAGAATGATGCCGCAGGCGGGGCAATGGTGGGTTCGCTCCCATAGACTCTTCGGGACTATGGAATGGCAGCCACTGCATTCCTTACTCGTATCTTTCGGGTCCACGAACACAATCTCTGAACCGGCACTCTCAGCCTTGTAACAGAGTATGTTGGTGAACATTCCCCAAGAGGCGTCATAGATGCCCTTGCCGTGGCCTTGCTTTGACATCTGCTTTATTCTCAAATCTTCCATGGCAATTTTGGAGTAGTTGGAAAGAAGCGTATTGGCGGCCTTGTGTAAAAAGTCATTTCGCACATGGGCGATTTTCTCATGAACCAGGGCTACTTGACATTTGGCTTTGCATCGGTTATGGCTTGTTTTGAGCTTTTTGGACAAGCTCCTCTGGGCTTGGGCCAGCTTCTCTTCAAACTTCCGGAAATTGCGGGGATTTTTGATTATTTTGCCGTCTGAGAGGGTTGCAAGGCGGTTTAGACCCAGATCCAATCCGACGGCTGGCCCATTATTCGCCTTTGGAATTTTAGTTTCTTCCTCGACAGTGAAGATTGCATGCCACTTTCCAGACGCCTCCCGCTTAAGTGTCAAGGTCTTGATTTTTCCTCTGATTTCCCTGTGCCGCACGATGGAGATTTCGCCGAATGAGGAGACTTTCAGCTTCTCGCCCAAAGAGAAGCCAGATTGTGGGTAGAGGATACTTCTCATCCGCTCAAATGACTTGAATCGTGGAAAGCCCCATTTCTGGCCCCTGTTTTTGGCTCTGACTTTAGCTTGGATAGAGCGGTGCAGGCGACGGGCGACGGCTTGGGCGGATTGGGCATATAAACCGCTGTCCTTGACTATGAACTGAAGCTCTCTTTGCGAGTAAAACCTGCCTTCCTCATCATACCGCTTTTTGATATTCTCCAGCAAGCTATTCCAGAGGTTTTTCTCTATCCAAAGATGATGTTCGAACTCCTTCTGCTGCGCTTTGGAAGGATAGAGGCGGAAAGCGTAGGCTCGCATAGAGGAGATACTGCTGGCTTTCTGTATATGGTTTTGGAGAGGGTAGGTTTCCGCGGGTCACGCCTCATTTATTGCGGCTCGGTGCAGCTCCACAGCGTGTCGAGCACGGGGGGCAGCGGGGTGCCGCAGGCCACCTGCGTCTTGTCTATGCCAGGCACTATGGCCCGCCCGCAGTCGGACGTGTTTGAGCCGTATTTGGGGAACAGCACAGGCTCGCTGGTCATCTCAACCGACGTGGCCGCGCGGAAGGTGTATTTGGCCGGCTGGGTGTTGGCATTGGCAGGGCTTTTGAGGCAGTAGGCGGTTGGCGAGTGCGGCAGGCCGGAAATCAGGTAGCTGGCGTCTGGGTGGAGCGTGCTGTCGGCCAATTCCTTGAGCGGGATGTCTGGCTGGATGTCGCAGTCCGGCCATGGCTTGCAGTTGGTGGCGTGGGTTGCATCGCAACAAAGAACCGGCGGCTCGTTTGTGGAGCGAAGCGCGGTGCAGGTGGTGGTCTTGGAGGCGGCGGCGCTCTCGTTTACAACGGCGCAGTAGGCGTCGTTCACGCAGAAAGGCTCGCATTTCTGGGAGTTCAATTTGCAGGCGCTGCCGTCCTTGTTCGTGCCCGGATGGCCGTCATAGCACATGGGGTCGCAGAGGCCGGCCGCTATTTCCAGCGCTGTGCAGGGCACGCAGCCGCAGGAGGGCTTGGTGTAAATCTTCTGCAGGCCCACCATGATTTTGGGGTGAAGGAATTCGGTGGAGCCGTTCTCTGCGGCGCAGAAGGGCGTGCCGGCGGTGTTGACTTCGGCCCTGCTGCCGCCCGAATCCAGAAGGCGGCCGGCATTGCTGGGGTCGGAATACGCTTCGCCCAACGGGGTGTGATTGGCGTTGTCGAACGGCGGGAGCAGTATGCCGCCCGCGCCTGCGAGAGCAAGCTCGGCCTGCCGGCGGAAGATGGCTTTGTAGACCGCTTCGCTCGAAAGCGCGCCTGCCGAGCCGCGCGTGTAGGTGAGCCGCAAGATGGTGGGCCAGCCCACGTGCTGCAGCGAGCGGCGCGAGAGGTTGATTAGATAGCTGATTTGCAAATCAAGCGCGGCCGGGTCGGAGGATGCGCCGCTCAAGTCAACGTCAAGGATGAGGATGGAGACGTTGGATACCGCAAGGCGGCCCGCATCATCGGGCCACACCGGCGGGTCCATGCGCAGGGCATCGAATTTCACCCCGTTGCTGTAGGCTTCGATGCGGGCGCTCAGCTCCGGCGGATAGCCTGATGGGTAGGAGGAGAGGGAATTGATTTGAATCGGAATTTCGTATTCAAGGGCAGTTAGGCAGTCGGGGCAGGCCAGCCTGGCCTGCGCCACTTTCGCGCGAGCGGCGCCAAGAGCGATGTCGTCGCCGGCCGGAGGCAGGGGGGCAATGTCAAGTATGGCTGCGGAGTGGTTGGCCGAGAGGTAGCCCAGCAGGAAGTTGGGGTAGGCCCCTGCCTTGCATTTCGAGATGCTGAAATACCCCCCCTGCAGGCCGCCGCTGTTTTCCGTGCCGTCAAGGGTGGCGCCGTAGTCCTCGCATTTGCCGTTCAACAGCTCGAAGTCCGGCACTGACGAGGGGGGAGTGACGTCATAGGAGCGCATGTCGAGGAGGGGCAGGACGCTGGCATGCTGGTATTCGGCAACATGGCCCACTATGAAGCCGAAATCCGGATAGGTGTCCGGGCCGGCTGCCGCCGGGAATTTCGGCAGTGGCAGGCTGTACTTGTTGTCCGTGCAGTCGCACAGGGGCTGGAGGTCGTAGGAAAATTCCATGCTGCACCCGCTTGGGCAGTAGGTTTGCGCATTGGACACGCCCTGCTCTGCAAGCGTGAGCGAGGTGGAGCAGGGCCGGCAGATTCCGTAGCTGGTTGCGAGCGGCGCGCCGCTCGAATCGGTCTGGCAGTCTCCGAAGGAGAGGATGAGCCAGGTCTTTTCCGCAAATCCGCCGCGCCCGTCGGCAGGCACCGGGGAGTCTGCGCTGTTCTCGTCAGGCCTGTAGAGCACGATGTCTTTCCCATACTGCAGGTTGCAGGCCTGGACAAGCTTGAATTTCACGTCGCTCCATGCCAGGCCGGGAATGGGGCCGCCGGCAGGGGTGCAGCTCTCCGGCTGCGTCGGGTCGCAGCTGCATTGCAGGCCGGAGAGGGAGGTGCTGGCGTCGGTGTCGCAGAAGTGGACAGCGCGGGAAGTGAAGAGAAGGCCCTTCACCTGCTGGCCGTTGACGCTGTAATCGTAGGGGCCTGACACCGCAGGGCGGTCGGGGACAGGGTAGAGGTCGTTGCCCCACGCGTTGCCCCAGCGCAGTATGTCCGGGTCCCAGTTGTTGTTGTTTCTCCATGCGCTGGTTTTCTCGTCCCTCACCAGAGTTTCGCCGGCCGGGCAGGAGGCGCCTCTGCCATAGTCGCCATTGCGCCGATAGAGCATGAATGTCTCCCAGCCGTAATCAGTGCCTGCGCAGGAAGCGCCAATCCATGTGTCCACCTCGACGTTGGAGTCAAAGTAGGTGCATGCCTGGCTCCAGAAGGTGCCGCTTGCGCACGCGGCCTCGCCCAGCGTGCTGCCGCTCTTGCAGACCGGCGCGTTGTTTCCATAGATTTGGCGGTTGGAGAATTCGATGGACGGCACGTTGTTGACGTCATAGGGCGCGCAGGGGAAGCGGTTGAAGCGGGACACCCAGAGATGGCCATTATTACTGTATGGCGGGTCGTGGGCGTTGTTGCCGCCCGGAGCGCCCCAAGTGGAGGAAAAGACGTCGAACGTGGTGGGCTGGTAGTCGCACACCGTCACCACCGCGCCGTCAAGCTTGTCCTGCCCGCCGAACGCGGCCTCGCAGCGGCCTCGGTTGCTGAAGCAAATCTCCTTCGGCACGCCGCCGTCGGGCAGGGTTTCGCAGGGGTATTCGCGCTTGCAGTCGCTCACGTAGTGGCAGCCGCAGTCCACTGCCTGCCCGTTCTTGAGGAAGCAGCTGCCGCGCAGGTAGGAGTTCTTGTCGCACTGGCCTGAGAGGCAGTCGCCGTTGGAGGAGCACTCGAACACCTTGGCGCCTGCCGGGCCGGTCTTGGCCATCTCGGGCGCATAGAGCGGGTTGGGGGTGATGCCGTCGGCCAGCACGGGCGGGAGAAGCTTCTTGTAGTAGTTGCGCGGGTCCTGGTTGGGTGGGACAGGCTGGCTGGGGGCGGGGGTGGGATAGGCGGCAGCGAGCGCTG
>JAKAME010000063.1 GCA_021813025.1 Microcaldota archaeon | reverse complement strand
TGAACCGATGACCTACTGATTAACAGTCAGTCGCTCTAACCAGGCTGAGCTACCAAGGCTTGGCCATTGACTTGTCGAATGAGAATTTAAAAACCATGCCAGCGAACCCCCCGACATTGGGTGGTTATGTTGTTTGACGAATACATCGGCCCGGCCGGCCTTCTGCTCCTGCTCCTCGCCTGGATTCCAGAAACCATGCAGAACTGGAAGGAAAAGGGCCGCAACCTCAACCTGCGCTTCGTGGCCCTCTATTTCCTCGGCTCGCTGGCGCTGGCGTATCACGCCTATCTGCTCAATGACGCCGTGTTCGTGCTGCTCAACGGCCTTGCCACCCTCATCGCGCTCTTCAACGGAGCCATAATACTGACGCACCCCAAGCGCCCGGCGAAGAAGGCCAAATCCAAAAAGAAATAGTAATTTAAGGCCGAAAAGCCCCATCCTCTGCGTTGATTGCATGCCCATTTCACAAGCCGTGGTGCTGGCGGCCGGCGAGGGCCGGCGCCTGCGCCCCCTCACCCACACGCGCCCCAAGTGCATGATTCAGCTTGCCGGCAAGCCGATTCTGATGCATGTGCTGTCCAGCCTCAAGGCAACGGGCGTCAAGCGCGCCGTAGTGGTAGTCAAGTACATGGAGGATGTGGTGAAGGAATATTTCGCCAAAAACGACTTGGGCATCAAGCTTGAATTCGTCACCCAAGGCTCAAAATACGGCACGGCTGCCGCATTTGCCGAAAGCGCGGGCAAAATAGATTCCACCTTCTTCGCAGTTGCCGGGGACGTAATCACCACTCCGAAAGCCCTTGAGCAGCTTGCGCGCGGGCATCAGGGCAGGCTCTCCGCCCTTCTCACCGAGGTCGAGAACCCGCAGGCCTACGGAATAGCGCAGGTGGAGCAGGGCTGGCTTTCCGGGTTCGAGGAAAAGCCCAAGAACCCGCCATCGCGCGCGCTGGCCAACTGCTCGCTCTATGCGATGGAGCCTGAGATGTTCAAGGCTCTGGCTGCGGTGAAGAAATCGCCGCGGGGAGAATACGAAATGACCGATGCGCTGAAGAGCGAGCGGGTGCGCGCAGTCGTCACTTCGGAATACTGGCTTGACATGGGCCTGCCATGGCAATTATTTGACGCAAACAAATTCCTGCTCTCCACCCTGCCAGACAAGCGGGGCAAAATCGAGAACTCGACAATAAAGGGCAAGGTAATCATGGAGGAAGGCTCGCAAATCATCGACTCCTATGTTGAAGGCCCTCTCTACGTGGGCGCCAACACCTCCATCGGCCCGCACGCATATGTGCGCGGCGTGTCCTCCATCGGCCCAAACTGCTCAATCGGCGATTCCACCACGGTGAAGAACTCCATACTCTTCGACCATGTGAATGCAAAGCACCTCTCCTACATCGGGGACTCCATCGTGGGCTCGGGCTGCAACTTCGGCTCGGCCACCCAGATAGCCAACTTCCGCTTCGATGCCGGCCATGTGAAGGCAAAGGTGGAGGACGTGGTGATTGACACCCAGCGCAACAAGCTTGGGGCAATCATCGGCGATGAGGTGAAGATGGGCGTGCTGTCTTCCGTCATGCCTGGCAAGATGATTGGAGACCACTGCTGGATTGGCGCGAATGTTATGGTGAAGGAGAACGTGGAGAGGAATACTCTTGTCGAGCTTGAGCAGAAATTGAAAGTAAGCAAAATTAAGAATTAAGCCGCTTCTAGGAATTTTACCCAGTTCCCGTCCGCGTTCTCCCTGAAGCCGGAGCGCTTGGCGCTCACGTCGTAAATCATGTGCGCCCGCTCGTAGGGGATATGGTCATCCTGCACCCAAACATTGTTTTTCGCCGATACAATCTCCACTTTCTCCAGTCCCCACTCCGACGCCCATTTGCAGACATAGGCGATGAGCGCCCGCTCCCACTTGATGGGCGCGAGCGCCTCGCCGGCGCCTTTCACGGACTGGATTTGGACGATGTGAACCCCGCCGCTAATCGCGTCGAATGAAAGACGCGCCACATTTTCGCCCCCCTTGTAGAGAAGAAAAACGTAAGTGCCATCAATGCTGACCTCGTCGGTCTTGAATGAACCATACACCGTTCCTTGGGGCTTGAATTCCACCCGGTCATACTCCAGCGTCATACTGGGCAGCTCGGCCGCCCTCTCTTCCATCCCGACCCTGAGAAACTCCGACAGGAAGCCGGAGCCGAATTCAACATCCTTCCAGTTCTGGAACTGCTCCATATGCTTGATGAAGTCGCCGTTATAGCGCCCCATCATCCTGATAGCATCTTCCTGAGTATTTATGTGTTTCAGTTTTTCAGCCACGAGAGGGGCGAAGTGCCGCCTGTCCGTTGCCGGTTGGAGGAGTGCAAATCGATTCGGTTCCCTCAAATCTTCCCGAAGCCGTAGATCCAAAGGCCCTCTCTCGTGCCGCATTTCTAGCCTAGCCAGCATTTCCATTCTCATTGGCAGGTCGTGCTGTGTGTTGCATCTGGATTGTGATCTAAGTTGGAGTGGCGGCATGGGTTCTCCCTCGTTCATTATATGTTAAATTATATAAATCTGTGTATTTATAACCCTTTGCTCAGGCGTTCCTTCACCTATCTTTCTATTAAACACCCTCTTCGCATACTCTTTCGATGCCCTATCTCATCGTCGGCGTGGACCCCGGCCACACAATCGGCCTCGCCGCCCTCGACCTTTCCGGCAAGCCCCTGCGAGCCGCCCACATCCAGCAGGGCGGCTTCGAGGCCGCATTGGCAGAGCTGGAGTCTTGGGGCAGCCCATCACTCATCGCCTCCGATGTGCGCCCCGCGCCAGAATTAGTGCTCAAACTGGCCTCCTCATTCAATGCCGCCCTCTTCGTTCCTACCCAGCCCTGGCGGGAGGATGACAAGAAAAGAGCGGTGCGCGAGGTATTTGAGCAATTTTCCTTCCCAGTCTCCAACGTGCACGAGCGCGACGCGCTCTCTGCCGCGGTGCAGGCATGGCGCCACAGCCAGAACCTCCTGCGCCAGCCTGCCTCCTCCGGCCTGAATGCCGAGGACACCGAAACCCTGCGCCACCTGCTGCTTCAGGGCGTGCGCCAGGCCTCGGCTCTGGAAATGATAAAGCGGCTGAGGCTTCCGCCCCAAAAAGAGGAGCCGGCAAAAGAACCCGCACTGATGCCGCCGGTCCGAAAAGGTTTCCCATTCACTCCGTCTGCCGAATCACTCTCGCTTGAGCGCACGATTTCCGAGCTTAGAAAGCGCATCTCATTCCTCGAGGCCGAGCGCGAATCCCTGATGCACCGCATCCGCCTGCTTGAGAACGGCGTGACGGGCGCCCGGCTGGCAGACCGCGAGCGGCAGAAGATGGCCGCCCAAATAGGGCGCCTGCAGTCGCACATCGATTACATGAACAAGCAGAAAAACGGCCGAAAGTGGCGGGCAGCCGCCGTCTCGAATCAGCCTCAGCGCATCTCTCGCCCAGTTCTTTTGCCCAGTCAGCCGTCAGTTCCTGCGCCCGCTCCCGTCCCATCTGCCATTGCCGACCCTGACGCTGATTTAAAAAAGTTGAATGCATTGCGCCTTCAGAGCATGATTGAGGAATACAGGCGCAACCGGGCCTCGCAAGGCCGCTAACGCAGGCAAAACAGGTGCAACTATATGGACAACGAAAACCAACAAACCCCCGACACCCCAACAAGCCAAACCCCCAAAAGCCCTGCCGCAACCCCGACGAGCCAGCACAGCAACGGCCCAGCCGGCACTCCGACAAGCCAAACTCCCGCCACTCCGGCTGCACAGGCTGGAGCCCCAAGTTCTTCCCATCCATCAGCCCAGCATTCCGCCCCCCGCCCTCGCCCCATCCCCGCCACCCGCCCCCCATTGCGCGAGGAAAACACCATCTTCATAGGCAAGAAGCCCACCATGGGCTACGTGCTGGCGGCAGTCACCCAGTTCCAGACCGGCGCGCCGTGGGTGAAGCTCAAGGCAAGAGGCCAGATAATTTCCAAGGCAGTCGATGTTGCCGAAATAGTTCGCCACAAGTTCCTCACAGACATGCGCGTGGATTCAATTTCCATAGGCACTGAAGAGGTGGAGAACGAGGACGGCACCAAGTCCAAAGTCTCCACCATTGAAATCATCCTCAAGAAGTAGGGTATGAAGGCTCCCATCTGCCGCGCCTGCGCCATCGGCGAAACGCTCTGCCCTTCCTGCCAGTCAAAGCTCAGTTCTGGCGCCATCTCCCGCCTTGACGTCGACATCTCGCGCATACTCTACAAGATAAACGAGCAGCACAACCTCTCCCTTGCCTCGTTCACCCGCGCCCTTGATGCGGGCGCGCAGGTGCTTGTTTTCACGGACGGCGAGCCTGGCGTGCTGATTGGAAGGGGCGGCCGCGTAGTTTCGGCCCTCTCGGCCGCGCTGGGCAGGCGCGTGCGCATACTCTCCGAAAGCGGGGACGCCCGCCGCCGTTTGGAGGATTTGCTCTCCCCTGTCAAAATCGGCGGCATAAACGAGGCTTACAGCGCCGGCCGGACGCTCATGCGCGTCCGCCTCTCAAAAGAGGACGAGCGCCTGCTTCCCCTTGACGTGCGCGCGCTCGAGCCGCTTGTCTCGAAATGGATGGGAAAGCCGGTCGAATTCGTTTTCGAGTGATAAATCAGCGTCCTGATGATTATTCGGCCAGCCTGCTCTTGCCTGAAAAATAGTCAATCATGGGGCCGAACGCTTTTGCGTCAATCTCTTTGGCGACCTCAATGATTTCCCCCACCACTCTGCCGAGCATTCCGTTGAGGGCCTTCTCCACGCCCTCGTTCGGGCCTCCTCCGTAAGCGATGGAGTGCCCATGCACGCTCACAATCCGCTCCTGGGATTGGGCGGGGCCAACGAATCCGCCCTTGTGGACCTCATAGTTCTTCTGATGGAGGTCTGCCCATCCGTATCCAAAGGGCGAGCCGAAGAAATAGACCAAATTCTCATGCGAACCGGCACCGATGCCCCTGGTCGAGAGAATGACTTCGTCTCCGCTCTGGTTGTTCTTCAAAAACATGTAACGAGAGTCATCGTCCGCGTCAAAGTAATATGAATTGAGGCCTACGGCCACCAGTTGGCGCTCGCCGTGCGCCACCACGCCCACCACCGGTTTTTCACTCTGGTTTTTGTACATCTTTCCAATCATGATGCTGTTCGGAACGAGAAGGCCCTCCGAACCCGGCGAGTAGAGATGGAACTCCTTTATGATGACGGGAAGCGCCTTGAAATCAGGCGTGCGCTCCACCGCTATTTTGGGCGGTTCGGTTTTTTTGCCAACATTCAGGCCAAAGAATTTCATGAATGTGTTTCTCGTCTTGTGTTTATAAATGTATCCGTGTGTTAATTCTCCGCTTTGAACGAGTTGGGGGTCTTCCGCAGATTCCCAATTAGCTCTTTTAAATCTCTACTCCTATCTTCCCCCATCCGTGATTCCCATGCTGCGCACCCACTACATCTCAGAAGCCAAATCCCTTGTCGGCAAAACAGTCACTCTCTCGGGCTGGGCGCATGACGTGCGCGACTTGGGAAAGGTGCGCTTCCTTCTCCTGCGCGACAAGACCGGCATAATACAGGTGTTCGCCAAGAAAGGCGGCGTAGAGGACTCTCTTTTCGAGCTTATGGTGCATCCGCGCGAAACCGTGCTTGCCGTGAAGGGCAAGGTAGTCGAATCAAAGATTGCGGCCGGAGGCGTCGAGCTGCTGCCTTCCCACATTGACGTTCTCTCCACTCCGACAGTGAAGATGCCTCTCGACGTCACCGGACAGGTGCCTGCCGAGCTTGACGTGCGCCTCGACAACCGCTACGTGGATTTGCGAAAGCCGATAGTTAATGCCATATTCAAAATCAAGTCCCACGTCTCGCACGCCTTCCGCCATTCGCTCTTTGCGCAGGGCTTTGACGAAATCCACCCGCCATGCTTGGTGGCCGCTGCCACTGAAGGAGGGGCGGATTTGTTCAAGGTGCAGTATTTCGAGCGCGAAGCAAATCTGGCGCAGTCCCCGCAATTGTACAAGCAGCTGGCCGTGATTGGCGGCATGGACAAGGTTTTCATGACCACTCCCGTCTTCCGCGCAGAGAAGCACAACACCCTCTCGCACCTCAACGAGGTGCTGCAGATGGACGTTGAGATGGGCTTTTGTGACGAAAACGACGCGATGGACGCGCTGGAAAGGACGCTGCTGGACATCCTAAAGCAGGTGAAGAAAGAGTGCGGCGCTGAATTGAAGGCAATAGGCGCGGATGAGTTGGAAGTGCCCAAGAAAGTCCCGCGCTACACCTACACCGAACTTGTTGAGAAATTGAACGCTGCCGGAGTTTCAATGGAATGGGGCGACGACTTTGACAGGGAAAAAGAGGCCAAGCTGCTCTCCATTTTGGGCGACGAGGCCTATTTCATCACAGGCTGGCCCACGGCCATCCGCGCCTTCTATTCCATGCCTTTCGCGGACAAGCCCGAAACCTGCCGGGCATTTGACCTGATGTACCGGGGCTTGGAAATTTCGTCAGGCGCGCAGCGCATCCACATTCCAGATTTGCTGGTTAAGCAGCTGAAAGCGCGCGATTTGGACCCGGCAGCATTCGAATTCTACATAAACGCCTTCCGCACGGGCGCGCCGCCGCACGCTGGCTGGTCAATCGGAATTGAGAGGCTCACCATGCAGATTTGCAGGCTGAACAACATCCGCGAGGCCGCGCTGTTCCCAAGAGACAGGCACCGCCTCACGCCATGAGAAAAAAGATTAGTCAGCGTATTCGGGCAGAATGCCGGTATGCTGCGCCAATTTATCCGGCTGCTTTTCGGCTTTCTGTTCGGCCGCAGCCGTAGTTTTCACGGCTTGCCGGACTGCTTCAGCGGCTTTCTCTTTTTGGGCGTATTCCTGCACCATCTTCCAGCCGCGCTCGGCCTGCGTCTGCAGGCTGTTCAAGCGCAGATTCCGCACAACGAATTCTGCCAGCTGGATGAAGTTGGCCGCTACAAACGTCCAGCCGGCATCAGCCCCCTTTCTCATTGCCGTGATGATGCCTGCCGCAACATTGAGCGCGCCCCAATGCCATTTCAGCATCTGCAGGTTCATCAGCTCGCGCCGTTCATCGAAATAGGCTTCAAAATCCGCGCGCCGGATGGAGTTGGCTTTCTCAGAGCCGAGCTTCTCGCGCTGGTCGCATCCCAAATCCAGCACCAGCTCGCGGCTCTTTTCAATCAGCTTGTTGGTCCTGTGCGTTTTTTCCGGCGAGTCAGGCATCTTCTCCACTTTTTTGGCCGCCCGATAAAACGAGCGCATCTGCCGGGCGCAGAACTTGATTGTCACCAAGTCGAACTTCTCAATCTGCTGTCTGGCCGGCTTCTCATCTGTCTGGCTTTCGGGCCTCTGCTTGGCTGGGTGCTCCTGAGTCTTGTCGCTGCGCTTTAAGAGAATGAATTTTCCCACGCAATCAACTTGTGTCGCCAACCTTATAAAATTAAGTTCCAGATGCCGCCATCGCCATCGCGCCGGCCAGTTCTCCGTCTGCCTACCCTCTTCCAATCAATTTGTAGCATTCGGGGCAAATCAG
>JAKAME010000062.1 GCA_021813025.1 Microcaldota archaeon | reverse complement strand
GGATGAATCCAGACCTCTTTCCAATCCTGCTTCACTCCGCCGGTGTGGTCGTAATGGCCGTGGGTGAGAAAAGCGGTGTCTGGCGCGAAGTCCAGCCCGTCTTTCCCGTCTCCCGAATCGATGAGCATGGTTTTCTTTCTTTTTTCATCCATTATCAAATACCTGTTAGAGCACACCCTTTCATCAATTTGCAAAAAGCGCATGGCCGGGAACTTCTTGCTCATCGGGATGAAATCAGAAAGCGAATGCGTCTGCACGTTCCCCCTCCATCACTGATGCAAGCTGAATTTCCCGCTTGGCAGCAGGCGCGAGACATCTTCCATTTTTGCCCCAAGCCTGCCTGCCAGCATCTTGGCCGCCTCCTCTTTTGGCATCGGGCCGGGGGTAAGCAGGATTTGTTTTTGGAGAGGCTGGGGATGGGCTGCAGGCAGGATTGAGAGCTTTTCCTCCATCCACCCCATCCTCAATTCCAATTTGGTTTCCCGAAACCATTCCCTCTCTCCCTCGATGACGAACGCCCCGCGGCCCACATAGCCCCCTGCCGCGTTCTTGCCCACCTGCTGCGGCGTGACGGCATAAACGTCCACTGCCGCAGCCCCGGTCTTCCATGCCGAGGAATACGAGGCCGCCCATTGCGCAGCCTCCCTTTTCTCCTCATCACCTGCCTTCTGCCCGTCTTTGATAATTGTGGCGGGCGCGCCCTGGATGTCTGCATGGAAAAACAAGTCGCCGGCCATGAGGTGCTTGGCGTAAAGCTCATCGTTCTGCTTCGCATCCTTGCCCGCAACCACGCGCCGGCCTGAGGAGGAAGCAAAGGCGTGATACTCGTCATACCAATAGGTCTTGGTTTTGCCTGATTTGGTTTTTTTGCCAGAAGCAGTGGATGCCGGTTTTGTTTCTTTTTCCTTTTTTCTTTTCCCCTCCTTTTTCTCCAAGCTTTCCATCTCCCTCTTCGTCTCCTCCGTTGCCGCAAGCAGCCCAGCCTTCTTGTCTTTGAGCTTGCGGAGGGCGGCGTAGCGCTCCTGCAGGTTCTGGCGCACGCTTTTGCGCAAATCAAGCGTTAGTTCCATATGCCTATTCTCCAACTCGACATATTATATTCTTTCTCGCCGTTCCACATGGCGGTGAACTAATGGCCTTCCTGCGCAATTTCCTCAAAACCCATTACAAGCACTTCAATTCGGCAGTTGTCGTCGACGCTTCCGAAGCTTATCTTGACCTGCTGGAGAAAAAGAAAGGCAAGATGTTCATGACCCTCGCCGGAGCCATGTCAACCGCAGAATTGGGTAAATCCTTGGCGGAAATGATTAGGCAAAACAAGGTGCATGCAATCACCTGCACGGGCGCCAATTTGGAGGAGGACGTCTTCAACCTAGTTGCGAACAAGCTCTACAAGCGCGTGCCCGACTACCGCCACCTCACTCCCGAGCAGGAGCAGGAGCTTGGCGAGGCAGGCTTCAACCGCGTGACAGACACCTGCATACCCGAAGAGGAGGCTTTCCGCAAGATAGAGGGCCACCTGCTCACCCTCTGGCAGAAGGCGGAGAAGGAAAACAAGCGCTATTTCCCGCACGAGTACTTCTACCAGCTCCTGCTCTCGGACAAGCTGAAAGGAGAATACCAAATCGAGCCGAAAGACTCGTGGCTTCTGGCTGCGGCGGAAAAGAACCTGCCCATCTTCGTCCCCGGCTGGGAGGACTCCACTCTTGGCAACGTCATAGTGGCGCGCACCATGCAGGGCAAGCTCAAGGGCACCACCATGGTGAAGACGGGCCTTGACTACATGCACGAGCTTGTGGGCTGGTACAAGAAGGAATCCGCCGGCGGGCCAATCGGCTTCTTCCAAATCGGAGGCGGAATTGCAGGCGACTTCCCAATCTGCGCCGTGCCGCTCATGACGCAGGACTTGGGAATGGAAGTGCCGCGCTGGGGCTATTTCTGCCAGATTTCGGATTCCACGACAAGCTACGGCTCCTATTCAGGCGCGGTGCCCAACGAGAAAATTACCTGGGGCAAGCTGGGCATAGACACCCCCAAGTTCGTCATCGAATCCGACGCCACAATAGTGGCCCCGCTGATGTTCGGATACATACTGGACTGGTAAAAGAGGGAAGCCAAACGCCTTGGGCGGGTTCGAGCGCCCGATGCCGGCCCGGTCAGGGTCCCGCGCCGGCCCGGCAGTCCGGCTGTGGCCGTTTTCCCCCCCGGCCGCATCCAACCGATTTGTTTATCTTCCCCATCATGCATCATTCCCTCATGAACCAGGCATTCTCCCTGACGCTCATATCCGTTCTCCTGCTCGCGCTGGCCGCAGGCACTCATGCGGCCATTCCGGCCGAAATATCTGGGTATGTCGAGCCTGACATGGCCCTGAGCTCCCGGCCCCTGCTTGGCGCCGGCCCTGACGCGCAGCTCATCTCCCTCGACGGGCAGGAAAGCTTTGCGGTGCAGGGCAACCGCCTGCTCACGGATTCCGAAGAAATCCGGCCATTGCTTGAGCAGGACCTGCTGGCGCGCGCCGGCTTTGACGATACGCTGAATTCCAGCCGCCAAGCCCTCGCAGACCTGCAGTCCCTGCGCGCCAGCCCGCAATCATACTGCAACCATCTTCCCTGCGAGGCCTACTGCGCCCAGCTCACCGCAGTTGACCGCTTCCCCTGCTTCGACAAGGCCAGCTGCGTCAAGACAGCGAAGGCCAACCCCCAGACCGAGACTATGATTAATGCCGAAGGATTCTGGGAGGCCATGGTGGGCTGGCAGGCCAGCAGGACCAATTTCAACGAAAGCCTAAACGCTCTTGACGCTGCCCTGCAGTCCCCCTCCTCCGCTCCGGATTACGCGCGCAGCGTGCAGGCAGACCTCGCGGCCGCGCGCACCCAGTTCGACCAGTTCATGCACAACGACCTCTACCGCACCCGCTATGACGAGGACTGCACCAAATTCAACCGCTCCACGTGCTTCGAATACTGCCCCCGCACCAACTGGACCGGCGAGTCAAACTGGAGCGCTCTCGAGGAGCGCTGGGGGCAGCTGGCCTCCTCGCTTGATTCGCTCGGCTCTCAGACAGGGCGCGCCCAGACCCTGGCCGCCTCCACTGCCGCGTGGCTCAACTACACCAAGAACCGCCAGTCACTCTGGTCAGCCATGTCCAAGGAGCTTGAGCAGAAGCGCATCTCTCTGGCGGTGCGCTTCGCCTCATCCAACAGCTCGTGGTCAGACCCCGCGCTTGCATCAGGCATAATGCTGTGGAAGCAGCAGCTCAATGATACGCAGGCTCTGGCTGCCGGGGGGCGCATCCGCTCAGCTCTCGCGCGCCAGACAGACCTCGACACCCAGGCCTCAGCCCTGCTGGCCACCCTCTCAGACCATGACGCGCGCGCCTCCCACATCAACAACAGCTTTACTTCAATCCGCCTCGGCCTCTCCTACCTTGCCAAGGCAGGCTCAAACCAAAGCGCAGCCCTTTCCGCCAGCTTCTCCAGCCTGCAGGCATCCGCGCAGCCGCCAATCCCGGCAGACCAGCTTGCAGGCCTTGAGAACCAGTCCTCCCAGCTTGAGCAGCTCGTTTTGTCCGAAGTGGCCCGCGCGCAGCTCAACCTCCCGCCCTCCTCACAGAACGTGAGCGCGCAGGCGCAGGCCATCACAGGGGAGAATGAGAGCAGGAGGGCAAATGCTTCCGCCAATGCGTCCGGCCCCAACGCTTCCGGCTCAGCCAGCGCAGGCGCTTCCCCCAAGCCAAATCCTTATGGCCTGCCCTGCGCCCTGCCAATAGTCGGGATGGCAATGTTGCTGGGAATCGTTTTCACCAGCAAAAATGAGTGATTCTCCATGCGCACCATTCTCATTGACACCAATTTCTGGCTCCTGCCCTTCGAGACAGGGCTGGACGTGCTTCCGCAGCTTGAGCGCCTGTCGGAGGACGAGCCATTTGTCATAGGAATTGCCCAGCCGGTGAAAAACGAGCTGGAGGCAATGGCTCGCGGGCCTGCCAATGGAAAAAGAGTGAGGCCTGCCAAGGCCGCCCTGCGCATTATTGAGCAGATGCTGCTTGACGGGCGGGCCAAGCTGTTTCCATACAACGGCCCTGCCGACGGCTCGCTCATCACCCTCGCCCTGCAAAACAGCGCATGGGTTGCCACCAACGACCGCGCGCTCAAAATAAGGCTGAAGGAGAAGAAAATCAAAGTGGTGCTCCTGCGCGACGAGCACAAGCTCGAATTCGGATGAGAATGCCATTCCTAATCCTGTTTCTTCAGGCGGCAGCGGCCGTCGTCATCCCGCTTGTGAGCACGCTGAGCGCCAGCGACAGGGCCCAGAACAGAACAGAGACGGCAATCGCCCTGTATTTGGAAAGCCCGAACACGCCGGGCAGCATGAGCGCCAGCGCCCAGACAAAGTAGAGGTCAACCGCCACCTGCCCGACGCTGTAGGAAGTTCCGCCAACCTTGATTCCGGGCAGGTAGGGGGAAAGCAGGCCTGCAAGCAGCCACAGCAGGTTGAGCAGCACCATCAATTTGGTGACAAGGTGCCACAAGGCGCCAACCTTTCCGCTGCCGCCAGCCAGGCGGGCCATGAGATAGATTGTGATTGTCACCACAAGCGCCATGAACGCATAGCTGAGGCTCATCACCACCCCGCCGAACAGCCATGCCGCCCATGGAGGCACCGCCTGTCCTGCCAGCACCATGGGAGGCGCGGCAAGCACAAGAAGCCCGAAGAACAAAAACGCCATCAAAAAGCTCGGAACCAGGTTGAGCAGACCGCTTTTGTATCCAGCGCAGGGGTCTTCAACTTCGCGTGCAGCCGCTTCTGCCGGATGAAGGGAAAGCTCAAGCACTTCGCCAAAAAAGCCCATCACTTTCTGAGTGTTAGTGCGCGTGTCGGCAGCCGGCGCAGCAGGCGGCGTGCGCTCGTGGTCATAGCTTCTTTTGCGCACTGCGTGGGTTTTCATGGCATTTCCTCCGACGGCAAGGGCATGCGCAAGCTTAAAAAGCCGGTCTTTCTAACCTCTTAAATAATTTCTTAGGAGGTTCGAAGCCTTATGGTAGCACCAACAATCCCATTGCTGTTCGGCATGGCCCTTGACCCAATCATGCTGGTCTTTGTCATCAGCCTCTTCGGCATCGGCGTGGCCCTTTACTTCGCCAAATACGTGCTGGACTCCAGCAAGGGCCCGGCCAAAATGCAAGAGATTGCCGGGGCCATCCGCGAGGGGGCCGAGGCCTTCATCAGGCGCCAGTACACCACCATCGCCATCATGGCGCTGGCGGCTGCGGTCATCATCTACGCGGCCTATGCGTACTTCGCGCATGACTCGGACATGGCGTTCAAGACCGCCTTCTCATTCATCATCGGCGCGGCCTGCTCTGCCATTGCCGGAGTCATCGGCATGTGGATTGCGGTGCGCGCCAATCTGCGCACGGCTGCTGCTGTCGACAGCTCCATCTCGCGCGCCATAACAATAGCCATGCGCGGCGGCGCCGTTTCCGGCCTGCTGATTGTGGCCATGTCCCTTCTGGGCGTGTCGTTCGTCTACTGGTTTTTGGGCGACAACCCGCTTGAAACCCCGCTCAAAATCGTGGGCTTCGGCTTCGGCGCCTCTTTCGTGGCCCTCTTCGCCCAGGTGGGCGGCGGCATCTACACAAAAGCCGCAGACGTGGGCGCCGACCTCGTAGGAAAAGTCGAGGCAGGAATTCCGGAGGACGACCCGCGCAACCCTGCCGTCATCGCGGACTTGGTGGGCGACAATGTCGGCGACTGCGCAGGGCGCGGCGCCGACCTCTTCGAGTCAACGGCTGCCGAAAACATCGGCGCCATGATTCTGGGCATTGCGCTCTATCCGGTGTTCGGCGTGGCGGGCATCATGTTCCCCCTCGTCGCGCGCGCGTTCGGAATCATCGCCTCCGTCATCGGCGTGATGAGCGTCAAGGCGGGCGAGAAGGAGGACCCCATGGCCGCCCTCAACCGCGGCTATTACGTGACCTCCGTCATCGCGGCCATTTTCTTCTACGTGGCCGTGCAATGGCTGCTGGGCGGCAACATGTACTTCTTTGCCGCAGGCATGGTCGGCCTGCTGCTCTCAATGGCTTTCGTCTACATCACCCAATACTACACCGAATACAAGTACAGGCCGGTCAAATCCATTGCCGAGGCCTCCAAGACCGGCCCGGCAACCAATATCATCGCCGGCTTTGCGGTTGGGCTTGAGAACACCTTTGCCGCGACCATCGCGATTGCTGTCGCGCTCTTCGTGGCCTTCTGGCTTGGCTCCAACTCCGGCGTGCCCAACGGCGGGCTCTACGGGACGGCCATTGCCACCATGGGCATGCTTGCAACAGCGGCCTACATCCTGGCCATGGACACCTTCGGCCCCATCACCGACAACGCGGGCGGAATCGTGGAGATGAGCGGCTCGGCCAAGCACGTGCGCGAAAAGGCCGAGAAGCTGGATGCTGTGGGCAACACCACCAAGGCCCTCACCAAGGGCTACGCCATCGGCTCCGCCGCGCTGGCGGCCTTCCTGCTCTTCTCCGCCTACATGGAGGAGGTGAGCAAGGTGCTGGTTGAGCGCGGCCTGCCCGCCTTTACGGTGGTGAACCTCGCCAAGGTGGACGTGTTCATCGGCGCCATGCTGGGCGCCATGCTGGTGTTCCTGTTCTCCTCGCTGTGCATCCGCGCGGTGGGCAAGACGGCGCAATACATCATCCAGGACGTGCGCCGGCAGTTCAAGAACAAGGGCATCATGTCAGGCAAGGTCAAGCCGGACTACGCCTCATGCGTGGACCTCACCACCAAGGGGGCCCTGAGGGAGATGATACTGCCCGGTGCGGTTGCAATCCTCTTCCCCATCGTGGTCGGCTTCATGCTCAAGTATGAGGCCATGGCGGCCTTCCTCATGGTGGGCACCATCGCAGGCATCATGATGGCCATAGTGCTCAACAACTCCGGCGGCGCGTGGGACAACGCCAAGAAATACATCGAGACCGGCGCTCTGGGGGGCAAGGGCTCTGACGCGCACAAGGCAGCCGTTGTCGGCGACACGGTGGGCGACCCGTTCAAGGACACTGCCGGGCCGTCCCTGCACGTGCTGATAAAGATGCTCGCGACGATTACCATGGTCCTCGCGCTGCTCTTTATCTGAGGCGCACGGGCGAATTTTCTTTTCTTTTTATTTTTTAAATTATTTTTCTGATTTTGATTTTCTTAATCTTTCAGACAATGCATATATTTTTTATCTTAGAATGAGATGTAGCCTTACATGAGGGAAGCTCAAACGCGCTGGAATATGTCGTTCAGTCCAAAGAAATTACGATATGTTCGACAAAAAATATGGAGATATAATTTTCATCAGTTTGGTGAAAAAATTAACCTTATAGAATCTATACTAGAATGCCAACTTAGTCTTGTTGGCTATTATCTAAATCACACTCACCTCAAATATCAGATGGGGCTGAGCTACCGGGAAAATATTGTAATGAATAACGCACTCCTCAATTTAACTCTGTTCAACATGCCATCTGCGTTAGAGTTAATTCGCCATGGTTACTACGGGTCTGCACGTCTTTTACTCAGGCAAGGGCTAGAGATGCTGATAATTTCAAAATATGCAGAGTTTGATTCCAAAACAATGGAGAAGTGGAAGAAAAGAGAATTTGGGAAAGACAAGGTAAACGAAACT
>JAKAME010000061.1 GCA_021813025.1 Microcaldota archaeon | reverse complement strand
TGCGCTCCTTCATGGAGCTGCGGAGAGTGGAGCAGCTGCTCAAGCGACGGCCAGCAAACCCGCGCCTGCCCGGACAAGAATGCCTGCGGCGTGGAGAGCGGCAAGCCGTCCGAGAGCCGGAGCTGCACCTACGTGGCCCCCTTCCAGCCCGTCCATCTCGTCTACGCGTTCAGCATGCCATCAGGTCCGCAATTTTCCTCCGTCCAGTTCGACTACTACCTTGACGAGCAAACCGCCTGCAACGGCAAGCCGGCAATCAACGGCCTTGTCAAGCTGTCCGACCCGGCAAGCCCGTCCGCCGAGGCGCGCTACGCGAAAATCACCATCTATCCTGACACGGGCGAGGCGGTCTATTCAAACGACATGGACGCGCGCGACATCGGTTTCGACACCGCCCATTCATCCATCAGCAGCCTTGCCGGCAGCCTTGACCCTGCCTTCTACATCCCCTCTCTCATGGCCAAGGGCGGCAAGAGCATGCTTTCGGCCGAAGTGTGGAACTCCACCCGCCCGGTCATCCTCAAGGGAGTGGGCGCCTTCGGCGGGGCTGGCGACTACTCGCTCATGCAGACAGGCGCAAAAACGGCTGCCGGAGTGGACTGCACAGATTTCACGCTCAATGCCAAGGCCAGCAATTTCGGGGGCCAGATGCAGGCCTGCGTCCATGTCATACCTGACGTGAACTTGGCGGTGATGACCGGCGGCGCCTATCCGGGCGGCGGCCCGTCATGGTCGCTCTCCTCAATCAAGCGCGAGAAAAGCCCTGATGCCTACTATTCGCAGTGCCTCGCGCCTATTGTGTGCCCCTCCCTCTCTGCCCCGACATCCGATGACTACGGCCAGTGCAACGCGCAGAACAAGACCTATAACACCGAATACAATGCCGACAACTGCGTGACCGCCTTCAACTGCGTGACGTTCATAGAGCGCGCCCGCAGCGAGATGGGCCGGATGCAGCGCGGCGGCAGCTGCCCGGCGAACGAGGCGCTGGCGCAGAAGGCTGCAGACTGCTGGGCCAGGCAGGGCAACGTTAACTTCCAGAACGGGCCGCAGTCCAGCTGCATCGTTGACGTGGAATGCCAGATGATGCAGCCGGGGCCGAACCAATAAGCGTTCTTTTTTGTTTTCCGGTCTTTTTCCTTTTCTGTTTTTTCTTCTCTCTTTTCTTTCTAATACTGCCTTGCCACGTAAGCAAAGTGCTTGGCCGCCTTCCCGCACTGCACGCATTTCTCCCCGTGCGCAGGCGCCGCCTCGCCGTATTTTATCCCGCGCACGTCTCCAACAAGCTTCGCTTTAATCTCGTCAGCGCAGGCCTTCCCCTCCTCCTTTTCCATTGAGCAGTATGGCGCGCGGACAATAAAGCCGCGCTCGAGCGCGGCCTTTAGTTCATCCATTGTTTTGGCATGCGCCTGATGCGAATTGAAATAAGCGTCGGCTTTGGATACGAGGCGGGCTGAGAGGAGCCTGCCCTCTTTCCTTATCGTCTCGGCAGCAGAAGCAAGCGGAATGGTTGCCTTTGTTTTCGGGGGCGCGTCGCGCACCACCAAAGTCAGGCTTTTCTGCTCCGCCTCCCTCCCGCCTATCTCTATCCTTATCGGCACCCCATGAAGCTCCCAGTGGTTGTATTTGAAGCCCGGAGTGCTCGGTGTGGAGTCTATTCTGGCGCGCAAGCCGGCCTTATGCAGATGCTCAAGCACTTCCTCCGCGTATTTCATGATTGCCAGCCCGTCTTTCTCTTTTCCAAGAATGGGCACAATCACCGCTTGAAGAGGCGCGAAATCGAAAGGCAGCACAAGGCCCTTGCTGTCGCCATGCACAGAGAACATGGCCCCGTAGATGCGCGAGATGCAGGGGCCGTAGCAGGTCTGCCACACCGGCGAGCGGTTTCCCTTCTCGTCCTGATAATTCACGTTGAATGCCTTGGCGAAATTGGTGCCCAGCAAATGCGTGGAGGGCAGCTGGAGGACGCGGCCGTCGGGCATCAAGGTATCTGCGGCATAAGTGTGCACCGCGCCGGGGAATTTGTCCCACTCCGGCCTCTGGCAGAAGAGGAACGGTATGCCGAACTGCTGGTGCACCACTGCCTCGGTCATTTCCATGTCTTCCTTTACCTGCGCTCTCGCCTCCTTCTCGGTGGAAAAGCAGTCGTGCGCCTCAATCCAATAAAACTCGCGCGAGCGGAAGAACGGCTTGGTGGCTTTTGTCTCATGCCGCCACACCTGACAGGATTGGTAGATTTTCAGAGGGAGGTCAGCAAGGCCCTGAATCCACAATGCATACATCTGGTACATGGCCGTTTCGGAAGTAGGTCTCATGGCGAGGCGCTCTTCCAATTTGTTCCCGCCCGCCTGCTCCACCCAGAAAACCTGCGGGGTGAAGCCCTCCACGTGCTCTCCCTCTATCTTGAAATTTGATTCCGGAATAAGCGCCGGAAAGAGGGAGGGCGAATGGCCCCTTGCTTCCAGCTCATCCTCATAGGCAGCATACATCAGCTTCATGCTTTTGACGCTCCATGGCCTGAACACCACAAAGCCCTTGACGTTGTAGCGCAAGTCGGCCAGCGCGGCATCGGAGATGACTGTGTTGAACCAGTCGGAGAAATTCCTTGATTTGTCTATGTCCATGGCCCTGCTATGGCTGGCAGGAATATTAAACTATAGTGCGCCCGCGAAATTTCCCCAAATTCGGCTACACCGCTTCAAGCGCCGACCCGCCCATGCCGACGTGGTTCATCAGCCGCTGCCGGATGGACTCCTCGAATTCCAGCACGTCCAGCACCCCCTCCCCCATATCCCTCTCAACGGCCCGCAGTTTCCGGCTGGCATGGTGGCCGAACCGCAGGGAGGAGCGGAGGGCGAACTCGCCGTTTTGGTAGAATGAGAGCACCCGCGGCCTCCGCCCCCACACGCGCACAGCGACCGGCCGGCCATCCGTGTCCAGCAGCTCCCTCTCCATGGCGAACTGGCCATTTGTCTTGCCATCACAGCGGGAGAAACCATGCTGCTCCCCAAGCACCAGCTCCAGCTTCTTCTCTTCCGCCGCCTCCATCAGCCGGATGCATTCGCGCACTTCCTCCATAATCTTTTCCCAATGCTCTTTCTTGGGTTTGGGATAGCTTTCGGTCCTTTCAACCCGCTTGGCGCCCATGACGGCTTCCAGCGCCCGCACCGCATCGCCGTCGAACGCCTTTTTGAGCGCCTTCCAAAGCGGGCGCAGGACGTTTTCAGAAAAATTCTCCCTGAACTCCTTGCGCGTGTTGGACAGCCCCATGCGCGCGGCGGCCAGTATCTTCTTGTGCAGCTCAGGGCCGGCAAGGTTTTTGCGGGGCCGCCCCCGCCCGGCCGTCTTGTCCGATTCAGGGAAATCCTGCCTGCTTTTTGGAGGCCGTCCGCGCGCATTTGTTTTCGAGGCCTTTTTCTCCTCCAAAAGAGCCGGATTTTCCTCCAGTGCCTTCTCAATCTGGCTGCCGTTGTACCAGTAGGCAGCCGTGCGGATGGTTTTCTGGTCATGTGCATACCGGACGTGGCACAGCCGCCTCTCCACTTTTCCTTCCTTCTCCAGCTTTGCGAACGTTTTCACGCCGACATGGTATTTTTCGGCGGCCTCGTGGGCCCTCAGCCACCCTTCCGGCATTTCGCCTCCAGGCCACGGAACGATGCCTTTCTCCAAAACCGCCTTTTCCATCTGCGCCGCATTGTAATACCATGTGTAGGCGCCAGATTGCAGCACCTCGACATTTCCCTCCTTCACCAGTTCCAAAAACTGCTTCCGCGTGATGCCGAACCTGGCCATGGCCTCGTTTTTCCCGACCCATCCTTCCGGCTTCTCCAAGACGCGTTCCCGCAGGCCTTCCCCCAGCGCTTTTTTTGGAAAGCCGTCTTTTCGTTCCGTTAGGGCTGCCGGGCCGGCTTTGACATCCTGCGTCTGCACTCTCATGCCCTAATATCCTCATTAATTTATATAAAACAACAGGCGGCTTTCCGGGCCCGGTCCAAAGCAAGGATAATAAATCTCCTCGCCGTCCCCCCGCCATCTGTTTGGGGTGTTTTCCCATGGCTTATGGCGGATATGGCGGCTATGTGCAGCTTGGAAAGCAGCCCGACCCAGAGCAGAGCATGCTTGTCACCTTCCGCATAATCCCCGGCGAGGGCCGCAGCCTGCACCAGGCTGCCGAAGCCGTCGCGGCGGAAAGCTCGATAGGCACATGGACTGCGTTATCCACTATGCAGCAGCGCGTGCTGTCCAAGCTGCAGGCAAGGGTGTATGAGATTGACCAGAGGGGCGGCACTCTGAAAGTCGCTTACCCTCTCGAGCTTTTCGAGCCGGACAACGCAAGCCAAATCCTTTCCGACATTGCGGGCAACATTTTCGGGATGAAAGAAGTCGCGGCTTTGCGCCTTGAAGATTTCGACGCTCCAAAAAAATATCTTGAGACTTTTGCAGGGCCGGCATTCGGGAGGGAGGGCGTCCGAAAGCTTGTTGGCACAGCTTCCAAATCCAAACGCCGCCCGCATTTGGGAACCATAGTCAAGCCAAAAGTGGGCCTCACCCCGAAAGAGGGGGCCAAAGTCGCATATGACGCATGGGCCGGCGGCCTTGATTTCGTGAAAGACGACGAGAATTTGACGTCACACCCGTTCTCTCGCTTTGAGGAGCGCGTCGTGCGCTATTTGGAGGCAAGAGACAAGGCAGAAGAAGAAACGGGCAGCAAGAAAGTCTATGCGCCCAATGTTACTGCCCCGGCCGACCTCATGCTCAAGCGCGCCGAACTGGTGAAGCGGCAGGGAGGGGAATGCATGATGATTGACGTCGTCACTGCCGGCCTCTCATCCGTGCAGTTCATGCGCCACCAAAACCTCAGGCTTTTCATCCACGCGCACAGGGCAATGTATGCCGCATTCGCGCGCAGCCACACGCACGGCATGTCAATGCGGGTATTGGCGAAACTCTGCCGTTTGTGCGGCACCGACCAGCTCCACATAGGCGCGATTTTGGGCAAGATGGAAGGGGCCAAAGAAGACGTGATGCAAGTGCATCAAGACATAAACGGGGATGGAAAGAAAGCAGGGCAAACCCGGTCCGGACGCCCCGGGGCATGGAAAAACGTCAAGCCTGTCTTTTCCGTATGCTCAGGCGGCCTTTCCCCGCTGCAAGTGCCGGGCCTCTACAAAATCATCGGAGACGAGGCGGTCTTCCAGTGCGGCGGCGGGGTGCACGGCCACCCGGCAGGCACGCGAGCTGGCGCAATGGCGCTTGTCCAGTCTTTGGAGGCCGCCAAAGAGGGCGTTTCATTGGAGCAATACGCAAAAACGCATATCGAGCTTGAGCAGGCATTGCAAAAATGGTCGAAAAAATGAGCGGCTCCAAAGCCCAAAAATGATAGGTTTAAATGTTCAGACGGGCTTTCGCTTGGAGAGAAGCGCGGGTAGTGATGTCATGAGGCTGTGGCTGCTTGCAATCCTTTTGGCCGTCCTGGCTGCCCCCCTGCCCGCCCTGAACATCACCTACAATTCAACTGCCCCCTGCTCAGCATGGACCGCCTGGTGGCCTGAGCACATCAGCAACGTCAAGATTGTTGACATGGGCTACACCCGCAGATGCGGCAACGTCACCTATGTCTCCTTCTGCATTTCCGGCCCGGTCTATATCAATTTCAGCCATGCCCGCCATTACACCGACCTGAACTGCTCAGACTCCGACTACTGCCAGGGCTGGACAGACTTCTATCCAGAATCCAGCCGCAACCGCACCGAGCGCACGCCGGAAAACCTCACCCGCGTCTGCGTCAACACCACCTTCGTCTCCTGGTGCATCAAGACTCCCTCGGTCATCGACTACCGCACCGCGAGGCGCTACACCCAGGTCGCGTGCGGCGACTGGTCGCAGGCCTGCGCCTACCAGCCGGTTTCCAGCACCAAGCGCACCGAGCACAGCGGCATCTACTGCCGCCCCTGCAATGTCACCAGCTACAAATACGTGTGCAATTTCGGAGGGCGGCCATCTTCCGGCCAAGCCCAGCTCCAGTCAATCTGCGGCGCATGGACGCCATGTTCGGGCGTGTACGATTATCTCAATGCCAGCGCCTCCCAGAGCCAGGCACGGGGCGCCGTCCCGGACTCATCCACCCTGCTGCTGGCCGTGCTGGTAGGTTTGGGCCTCACTGCCCTGCTTGTGGTATTGCTGGGCAGGCACAAGGAATGAGCTTATGGGCGGGCACATGCGCATCTGGCTGGTTTCTTTGGCCATTCTGGGGCTGCTGATGCTCGGCTGCCTCGGCTCTTCCGCCCCCCCGGCCCCCGAATACCGCGGCCCGGCCGTGGGCAACAACACCCCCGCAGCGCTTCCTCCAAAGCCAAAGCCTGTTGTCAACAACACTTCTGCCGTTCCGCCCAACGCCACCATTCCGCCAAAAGCAAATGTTACCGTGCCGCCAAAACAAAATGTTTCGGCCCCCAACGCCTCGGCCCAGAATGCCTCCAACGCCTCGGCCGGGAATGTCCCTGCTCCGGGCGTTTCGAACAATGCGACACTTCCTCCATCGCCAGCCCTGGTCTGCAACGGCTCAACCTCATCCGATGCGCTGGAATGCATCTCACAGGCCGCGGTTTCGCAGAAGAACGTGGCCCTCTGCATACAGCTCGCAGTCAAGGACGCCCGCTACCAGTGCCTCACCCGCTGGTGCTACTCTGCGGCGCGCGACTTCCACCAGTGCGAAAAGCTCACCAACACCGATGACCGCCTAGGCTGCCTGAACAAGTGCAACCCGAATTTCAACACCTGAAAAAGGGGCAAGGGCGGCAAGCCGGCGCCCAATTCCCCCAAAGCCGATTCCGATTCCCCGTCTCTGCTGGAGGTCATGATTTGCGTCTGTCTGCTCTGGACCATCTGCGGGGCGCCGGCATCCTCCTGGTTTTCCTCTTCTCTTTCTGGACATGGCTCTATCCCAATGCGCCGGCCCCTGACGCTATCGTGCACAATGTGCCTGGCCAGCTTCATGCAGGCGACCTTGTGTTCGCCCTCTTCATTTTCTGCAGCGGCGTCTCCCTGTGGTTTTTCTACAGGCGCTGCCTGCTCCGCAAACTTCAGTTTGATTCCGCGGCAGGGCGCTATCTGCGCCTTCTGGGCCTTGCCATCCTCATCAGTGCTGTCCGCCTGTTCACCCCGTTTCCTGACGAGGTCATTTTCATCGCCCTCTCGGCCCTGCTTGTGCTGCCCCTGCTCTGGCTGCGCCGCCCCCTCATCCCGGCCGTTTATGCGGCCTTGGTGCTGGCCGTGCTTGTCGGCCTGCGCCCGCTGGCTCCTGAGCTGTGGTATTCGCTCACCGCCCCCTATCTTGGCGGCATATTGGGCGTCTTCTACTACTCCCTGCTCGCCCTTGCCGCCTGCGCAGTCGCCGCCTTCGCCTTCCCTTCAGGACTGCTGGACAAACGCTCGCTGCCCGCGCTGTGGAAAAGCTGGGGGCTGGCGCTCGCTCTTCTGGCCGCCAGCTCTCTCGTTCTTGGCGCGCCCGACAAGATGGGCCTCTCAATCTCGTTCCTCGCGCTCTCGCTCGCCGTTTTCATCCCCCTGCTGGCTCTGTCAATCCACCTGTTCGACAACCTGCGCTGGCGCCTGCCTCTGGTCGTGCGCATCGGCGCATCCTCGCTGGCCGGCTGGGCCGCATTTTACGCTGTTTCGGCCCTGTTCTGGTACAGGGGCTGGGGCGGCAGCCTTGACTCCGGCCTCTATCCTCTCTTCTGCGTCCTGCTGTTCGCCGCACTGGGCCTGCTGCTGCACTGCCTTGACATCGTGCGCGAGCGCCAGAAGCCTCCGGCGGCCGCTCACGCAAGGATTTAAATAAATAAAGC
>JAKAME010000060.1 GCA_021813025.1 Microcaldota archaeon | reverse complement strand
CGACACTTGCTCGCGGGCATTTTCAACCTGCTCGCTGGCCTGCCGACCCAGGGAATGCGAGCTGCGCGCGGCGCAAGCTCCAAATTCGGTGTAATACGCGCGCTCGGCCTCCAGCACCGACTGGGGCTTTAGCGAAGTGCAGGCGCTGTCCAGATAGACAATCTCCGGGTGCCTCGTTAGCAATGGGAAATCTGCTCTTAGGTCTTTCATCTGTCACCCCTGCCCTCCGCATTCATCGCCCTTCTGAATTCTTCAATCGGTTTCGGCCCCACCAGCGGCTTACCATTCACAAAGAAGGTGGGCGTGGCGTAGATGTGCGAATCCTTTCCCTGCTGGATATACCTGTCAAGCTCTTCCCTCGACGCGTTGCCGGCCATGCAGCTCCAGAAAGGGCCCATTTCGATTCCCGCCCCCTCACGTACCCGCGAGCAGCCTGATGGCGGTCCGCAAGCCCGGCGCGAACCCGATAATCATTATCACAAGGAGCGCCATCCTTCCCGCCTGCGCGTTTTTCTCCCCGCGCAGCGCGTAAACCGCCGCGGCAGCGAACGCGGCCTTCAGGATGAAGAACAGCCCGTACCCCAGGGGGGTCGCGCCTCCAATCCCGCCGGACAACACGTGCTGCTCCCAGTATTGCGCCCCGCCATCTGGCCTGAACCAGTCTATGGCCACCCACGTGCCTGCCCCGTCCAGGGCTTGCGCCACAATCGGCATAAAATCAAGGAATTCCCTAAGCCCCAGGAAGGCGTATGCGGCGATGAACACTACCGATACAAGTGCAAGAATATACGCAAGATAAATCCAGTTGACAAACATGGGGGAGAGAACAACTAAGCTCGCAACCCCGCCCGCCAGCCCGATGCCTGCCGCAAGGTTCCGAATCCCAAGCTTTCTCTCCAGCGCGTAGGCCGAGAGGAAAAGGGCGGCGACGATGATGTAAATTCCGGGGCTCACGGTAAGGTATCCGTAATCAAGCGCATGTGAGGATAGGATTTGAGGGTAGAGCATATTTGCTATGGGCCCGGACGCCCCGGCCGACGCGAATTTCTGCATGGTGCCCGCTGAGATGGAATCAGTAATCACGCGCAGGGACGAGCCGAAAAGAGTGAAGGCAAGCGCGCCGGCCACGAATTCATTGCTCACCCCCTCTTTTTTCCTCTGCATGTAAAGATAGACAAGATAGACTGAGATTAACGCGACGATTGCGTAAGCGAGGGTATTGACCATGTTGTAGCCTGACTTGTCCCAAATGGGACTTATGAAATATTGGTCAATGAATGCGCCTGTGTCCATACAGCTACCTCTTCCCCCCTGTGGCCATCTCATGTTCTTGCATCAAGTCTCCGTCGGGGCTTTCCAAGAACCCCCTCGCTTTTCTGAGATGAAAAAGAAAAAAGGAAAAAATATCCATCACGTGCCGCACCCTGCCGTCTGGGCGGAACCCCCTTGCGTGGAATAGCCGAAGCCGGGCCCGGGGATGCCATACTGCCCCATGTCGGTGCCGCATTCCGTCGGTGAGTTTTCGAATGCGCCACATATGGTCGCAAGCAGGCTTTTCGCGTCGCGGCCACTATTCACGGAACGGCCGTTTATCACCAGGGTCGGCGATCCTTCCACTCCATACGCCTGGTTTTCAGCGTCATGGACGTTGAATGGGGGGAAACTCCCTTTCCACCCCGTCTTTTGAGGGTCATTGAAAGAACCCATCACCTTGAATTTCGCATCCGTCTCGTCCATGCACGTTTTGATGGCCGCTTCCGTCAGCTTGGCGGCATCCATGGCTTTCTGGGAGTCGCCGTCGCCCAGGAACGAGCCGAGGTAGGCCAAGTAATTCGAGCGGTAATCTTTCTGTATGCAGTATTGCCTGAGCTGCTCCCGCAGCTCCGTCTCTCCGTGCATGGCATAATTCACGAATTTGACCTCGAAATCTGCCTTGCCCTCGAGCATTTTCGCCACGGGCAGGATTCCCTTCTCGATCTGGGTGCCGTAGGGGCAGTGGGACATGACGAACAATTCCACTTTCGGCCTGGCGGATTTCGGGACTTCGGGCGCGACCTTCTGCTCCGGGGCCTGCTCCTGCTGGGGGGCCTTGTCGAGTTCGATGACCTGGGGGAAGAGCAGTTTACCGTCCTTGGATGCGTAGGCATCAAATCTGTTGCCATTGACGTTCAGCGACAGGACATATACTCCATTCGCCTCCCTCACGCTATCAACACTCGCGCTGCCCTGCCCCTGGAGAAGGTATCGGTTGATGTAGTCTAAGGATTTCTTTCCGACCTCACCTCCAGTCTGCCCGCCATCTGGGGTTTTCGCTCCCGTATCCAACGGCACGCTTGCGCGCGAGTCCGGCACCCCTCCCAAGTTCCCGGCTCGCTCTTTGTTTGCCGGAGCTGCTCCAAATGTCATGGCCAGTATTCCGAACACCAACAGAACCGCCAACACCCCGCTGATGACTTTCCATGTCATCGTAGGATCGGTCTTCTTGTCCGGCTCGATTGTCGTCGAGTCGGTTGCATTTTTCATATGATGCCCTTCCATTCTCTCACCTCGCGATTTCAACACTTCATTTATTTCCATCCAAATTAATTCGTCAGTTTAGATTCAAATTCCTCGATCGGTTTGGGACCCACGATTGGCTTTCCATTCACAAAGAATGTTGGGGTGGCATAGATGTGCGAATCCTTTCCCTGTTGGATATACCTCTCAAGCTCTGTCCTCGACTCGTTGCCGGCCATGCAACTCCAGAAAGAGCCCATCTCCATTCCGGCTCCCGAGGCCAGCGACTCGATGGCCGGCAGTCCGCCGCTGGCGCAGGCCTTCTGGTTCCTGAACAGGCTCTCCCGAAGCTCCCATGCCTTTCCCTGCCTGTTGGCGCAAAGCACTGCCAGGGCCATGTCGTAGCTGGCGTTGTGGTTCGGCAGAGGGAAAGGCTTGAAGACATACAGCAGCGAGCCGTTCCGCTCAGCCAGGAGCCGGGACACGACGGGCTCTGCATCACGGGTGTATGGACAGGTGAAGCACCCGAATTCCACGATGGTATCCCGCGCGTTTGGGGGTCCGAGGACGAGGCCGTCAAGCTCGCTTGGCGCTATGAGGTCTCTTGGTTCGCTGAAGCGGCCATAATCCCCGGTCACGGTGTTGAGGAAGCATGCGGTCGTGGCGGTTGGCCCCTCGCAGTTTCCGTAATAGTAGAAGTTGTAAACGCTGAGCGCGCTGTATGCGAAGCTGGCCATGCTAATGATGAAGAAGATTGCGGAGACGGCCTCAAAGTGGCGGTTCACTACACGGGCGGCGTGCGGGGAATACCTCAGGACGTGCGCCACGGCCTCGGCCCTCATGCGCTCGTCCATGCCCGTTTCGCAGGGCCTAAGCGTCGCCTTGCGCAGCACGCAGCGGAAGGCCTCCAAGGCGAGTTTTCTGTGCCCGGCCGAGAATATGGACATCACGGCGAACACGATGAGCGCGATAATACACGGAATCATAATTCATCTCCCTGCCCCCGAATGGGGAAAAACGAAAAAAGAAAAAAAACGAAGGAGGGAAACCCCTCACTTCGCAAGCTCGGCGTCGATGAGGGACTTGAAGTTCTCATACGGCTGCGCTCCCACGATGGGCTGGCCGTTGATGAAGAACGTTGGGGTCCCGCTCACTCCTGCTGCCGAACCCATCGCCTGCTGGGCGCTCACCACAGATGCTTTCGCTCCCGTGTCGAGACAGGTGTTGAACTTGGTTGTATCCAGGCCGATGGTGCTGGCCATGGTCTTGATGGCGGCCGCATCTCCTGTCGGGTTTGCATACATCGCGCCATGGTAGGCCCAGAACTTGTCCTGGCCCTGGTCCAGCGCGCATTCCGCCCCTTCAAGGGCCTTCTGGGCTTGCGCGCCATGGATATTATAGTTCATATAGACGAACTTCACCTTGTCCTGATAATTCTGGACGACCTGATTTACTGTGGGCTCGACCTTCTTACAGTAAGGGCAGAGGAACTCCGCGAACTCGACGATGGTGACCTTGGCGTTGGCCGATCCCTTGAAGGGCCGTCCGGTTATGTCGAGCTTGGCAGGTTCGCCAGGTGTGTTCTTGATAGGGGCGGGATTTCCACAGCCACCTGCGGAAGGCACCGAAGGCGCTGCCCTAGCGGGTGCTGACGGGGCGGCAGGTGAAGGGACCACCGCGGCGGCAGCGTTCGGGCTGTTGAAATTGACCTTGGCGCTGAAATCCTTGGCTTCTATCGCAGAAGTGATTCCTCCTGCAGAGTAATATATCGACATGCTCAGTACCAGCATCCCGATGACTATCGCGAACGGCAGCACATACATCGCGTTGCTGTCTGCCTCGCCCGGACGCGTGTTGGCGTGCGGGACGTGCGCCAGCCCGTGCGTCCCCGAATCGTTGTTCCTGATATGTTCTTCCATTATCCAACCTCCACGGCCGGCCAATGCCGGCATTTTCATAATAGATGGAGGTTGAAACCATATATGATAATTGATGAAACACTGGTTTCCAAAACTGAAACCCTCGTTTTTGGAAAAATCTTTGCTGCCTTGCGCCTGCCGCAAGGTTTAATACCATTGGGGCAGTATTTTCTGCATGATTCAGGGCAACAAAAAGACCTTAATCGGGCTCTTGGCTTTTTCGGCGTTCATGCTCATCGTTGCGTATGTGCCGCAGACGCTCATGCGCAACGCGCCGCTTGCCTGCACCGACGCATGCCCCAGCGACAAGTATATCTCGGAATTGCTGACCTATCTCCCTGCGCTTATCATCCTCGGCTTTGCTTTCGGAATCGGGCTATCCTACCTTTACTTTGAGCGCAGGATTGTGCTGCCTGAAAGCAGGATTGACCGGAAGAAGGCGTTTCTTTCCATGCTTGAACCGACCGAATCCAAGATTGTCGGGAAGATAGTTGACCGGGGAGGAGAAGCGCTTCAGGCAGAGCTCTCACGGATTGAGGGGGTCGGCAAGGTGAAGGCGCACCGGGTGATAGACCGCCTTGTGGCTAGAGGATTGCTTGAGAAGGAATCGGCAGGAAAGACTAACTCCGTGAGGATAAAGAAGGAAATAATGGATGCCATTAAGTAGGCCTGCTTTTTGTCCCTATGTTTTTACAACAATGGGATGAACGGGCTTCTATTCAATTTCTGCGTACCTCATCAATTTCCGCGGCAATCTCTCCATATATCGCGGGAATGCAGTGGCGAGCAGATTGCGATCGAACGGGACGTTTGATTCAGAAGTACACCGTCTTGTCGCTGCCCATCACCAGCCCATAGAAGGTTTCCATATTCGATATTTCGCACACGTCTCCCATATGGCGGTTCTTGATGCAAGTGCCGCAGGCCATGAGCTTGCCCCCGTTCTGCTCGAACTGCTCCGAGAGCTTCTTGACCTCGAACTTGCCTACATCCTTGAGGCATTCCACGCCGCTGTTCATGAGAAAGACCTTTACTTCGTCCTTCTTGCCCAGCGCGAGGTTGGAGAAGCGAAACGCGTTCCAGGCTTTCTCCGGCTCGTTGGACGATATTACGACTGCGATGCTTTTCATTATCCCACCCATCGCTAAGCCAGGTCTTTTTTCATCTCTTCATACTGTTTCTTCGTTATCTCCCCAGACGCGTACCTTTTTTTCAGTATGGCCATCGGATCGTCTTTTTCATTGCCTGCCCGTGATGAATTGATTTGCGTGGCGGCCAGCCAAATCAGGGCCCCCCAGAACAGTGCCATGAAGATGAAACCGAAGCCCGGCCCGAAGCCCATCATGCCATAGCCCCCAATCCCGAAGCCGCCGAGCAGCACAAACAATGCGATTCCGCCAATAACCCAAACCCACATATTCTTGCCTTCTTCCATGGACATCAGCCCCCGAATTCCTTTTTCATCTCCTCATACTGCCTCTTCGTTATCTCCCCGCTGGCATAGCGCCTCTTCAATATCTCGAAGGCGGAGGCCCGGCTTCCTTTCGCGCTCCAATAAATCCATATCGCTGCCAGCAGGGCAAGCACAACCACCGCAAGGACAGCAAGCCAGATGGAATAATCGGTCCCGCCCCCGTAGCCCATCATGCCTCCGTACCCTCCCATCATCCCGTAGCCGCGGTAGGCGCTTGAGGCCGGCGGGTTGCGGTTGGCGAACCTGCCCATCATGGGCATCATCCCCATCATCCCCCCGTATGTGGCAGGGGTGTCGGCCCTGCCGCAGTATAGGACCTCCGCCATCTGGATGTGCGCGCTGCGAAGGCTGTCCGAGCCCTCCCCGCCCATCATCCTCTCCATCGCATCGTGCGCGTCGCCGGGGTGCATCTGCTCCATGTAATAGTCGCCGAGAAGCTCCAACTGGGCCTGGGAAAGGCTTGAGCAGGAAACATTGGAGTCGATAATCTGCCTCGCCCCTGCTATTTCGCTGGCGTTCATGGTCGCCATCACGAACCCGAACAGCGCCAAAATCGCGATTATAATCACAAATCTCATGTCAATAACCCCCTTTTTCCAGCAAGCGCCCGCGTGCCTTCGCGCCGCTTGATATGACCGCCCGGATCAGGTCGAATGCCCGGATTATGCGCATGTCGGAGATGCGGTAGAAGACCTGCCTTCCCTCCTTTTTCGAGTAAATGGCGCCCCTGCCTCTCATCACGGACAGGTGCTGCGAGAGGTTGGCCTGTCCATAACCTCCTGTCTTCTGCATCTCCCCCACCGGATGCCATTTGCCGTCCCGCATAAGCTCGAGCAGCCTTATGCGCACCGGATTAGAGAACACCTTGCACGTCTCTGCGTGCAGGCTGTAAATGTCATCTTCCATATATTTCATTATATTCGAATATGTTTATATAATTATGCCGGCAAGCCGCAGCTTTCCCCGGCGCCGACCAGGCCCCTACCCGCCCTTTTTCCTGAAGAAGATTACAATGCACACGAACATCGCGACCAATGCGATTGCCAAAACCAGCTCCTCGAGGGGATGCTCCATGTGCTGGAGCATCTTGTCCACGAAGATATAGGTGGCCGTGCTGGATATGGACGAGATGATGATTATCTCGGCATCGCCCGAACGGGAATTTTTGGAAGCGGGGTTTCTTTTCATCGGAGAATCACGCCTTTGGATGCACGTCCGGGTTTTGCTGTTTCACTTGGCCGCAAGTGCGGTCCACCACTGATTTTAGCTTGTCCTCCACTGTCTGCGCTATAGTGGCAAGTCCTTCGTTTCCCACGTTTGACATGGAAACGGTCGGGCGGACGGCGGACACCCATGTCGCCCCTTCATCTTCGTACACAATGACATTGCACGGGAGATAAACGCCTATGTTCTTCTCCGACTGCAGGGCCTGGTATGCCAGCGGCGGGTTGCAGGCGCCGAGAATCAGGTATCTCCCGGATTCCACGCCAAGCTTTTTCCTCAGCGTGGCCTCGACATCGATTTCCGTCAGAACCCCGAACCCCTCCTTCACGAGCTCCTGCTTGAGGCGCCCGACAGTTTTGTCAAAGCCTGCTGCGGATTTCTTTCGGTAATAATACTCCATCTCAAATCCCTCCTTTGTCGTTTCCAATGTATGCATTAATTGGCTCGCAGGGCCCCATGGCTCCAAAGCATTTGCATACGGCGCAAACGCGCATTAAAACGCCGTCCTCATCCCCGTCATCCCGATCCTGAGCGCGTTGCCAATCACGAGCAGGGAAAGCCCCATGTCCCCGACGGCAACCGCCACCCAGAGGCTTATGAGCCCGAAAAACGCCATGAGCCCGACGCCCCCCTTGACAATGAGCGAAGCCGCCACGTTCTCCTTAACGACATTCATAGTTTTTCTCCCAAGCCTCACAAGGAAGGGTATCTTGGACAGGTCGTCCCTCATTATCGCCGCGTCCGCGGTCTCGATGGCAACGTCGCTGCCTATCG
>JAKAME010000059.1 GCA_021813025.1 Microcaldota archaeon | reverse complement strand
CGGCGACCCCGGCGCGGCCAAATCAAGGCTGCTGCATTATGCAAAAGATTTGGTGCCCAAAGGAATCTATGTTTCAGGAAAATCTGTGACAGGAGTCGGCTTGACTGCTGCTGCCGAGAAAGATGATTTGGGCGAGGGCGGCTGGACTCTCAAGGCAGGCGCGCTTGTGCTTGCTTCAGGCGGCATGGCTGCAGTGGACGAGTTTGACAAAATTGACGAGGAGGACCGCGCGGCCATGCACGAGGTTATGGAAAGCCAGACCGTTTCCATTGCAAAGGCGGGCATTGTCGCGCAATTCAAGGCAAAATGCGCAATTCTGGCTGCCGCAAATCCGAAATTCGGAAGATTTGACAGGAACAAGCTGCCTGCAGAGCAGTTTGAAATCCCGCCCACCCTGCTCTCGCGCTTTGACCTGATTTTCGTCATCTTCGACACCATGGACAAGGTGCGCGACGCGGAGATGGCGTCGAAAATCCTTGCAGACCACCAAGCCGTGTTCAAGGACGGCCGCAACGGAGAGGTAGGAATAGTGGACGACCCGTCGCAGAAAGGCCCGCTGCCTCGCGCGCTTCTCACAAAATACATTGCCTACGCCCGGCGCAGCTGCAACCCTGTGCTGTCCGACGACGCTGCCGAGAAAATCAAGGACTATTACGTGGAACTGCGCTCCAAGGGCCAGCAGACAGGCACCGTGCCAATCACCGCAAGGCAAATTGAGGGGCTTGTGCGCATGGCCGAGGCATCGGCCCGCATCCGCTTGTCTGACAAGGTGGAGGTCTTCGACGCCGAGCGCTCCATAACCCTGCACACGTTCATGATGAACGAGATATTGCGCGACACCGAGACAGGGCGCTTTGACGTCGACATCATCGCGACAGGCAAGCCCAAGTCGCAGGTGGACAAGATTAACACAATATTGTCCATAGTGCAGCAGCTGCAAAAAGAGTTTGATTTGGTGGAAATCAACAAGATTGTGGCCGAGGCTGGGGAGCACCAGATTTCGGAGGCAGACTGCAGGCGCTATCTTGACGAGCTGATTTACAAGGGAGATTTGTACAGGGTGAAGCACGGGTTCGTCAAAGTGGTGGAGCAGTACGGATAGACCGAGAGCAGTGAGAACATGGCAGGGAGGATAATCATAGCGCCGAAAGCGCTGAAGTATCCCTATCCAAAGGCAGTAGGGGTCGGAGAAAGCACTGGAAAAGTGCTTGGGCGAGCGATGGTGCTGGAAAAGGTTCAAGGTTTAGGATACTATATGAGAATACTGGATTTAGTCAGCTGGAACAAACAACTGAGGGAACTGCGCTTTACGTACTATTATAGAAAAGTGGATATCGAAGCTTACAATGACGAGAATATGGATAGAAATGAATGGCTAAAGGCTCGTTGTGCAGAAAAACACTGGATATATGGCCAAGGCGCAGGACACATGACGAGCGAATCTTTCTATAGACTGCTAAAAAAGGCTAAATCTGACCCAATTTTCGGAAATTTTGAAAACTCGTTGGAAAAGGTTGTAGTCTGAAAAATGCACCTAAGAAGGTATTAAATATCGTCTTTCCCTACCCTCGTCCATCCCGCGGAGGTCATCCAATGCAGCCCAACGCTCCCATTCACGGCACATTCTCGGTAAAATCAGGCCTTGCCCAGATGCTAAAGGGGGGCGTCATAATGGACGTCACCACCCCTGAGCAGGCCAAGATAGCGCAGGAAGCGGGCGCAGTCGCCGTGATGGCATTGGAGCGCGTGCCGGCTGACATCCGCAGAGAGGGCGGCGTGGCGCGCATGGCCGACCCGCTGAAAGTAAAGGAAATCAAGCAGGCGGTCACCGTTCCGGTGATGGCCAAATGCAGGATAGGCCATTTTGTCGAGGCGCAGGTGCTCCAATCATTGCAGGTGGATTTCATAGACGAATCAGAAGTGCTCACCCCTGCTGACGAGGAAAAGCACATAGACAAATGGAATTTCAAGGTGCCGTTCGTGTGCGGCTGCCGCGACTTGGGCGAGGCATGCAGGCGCATATCGGAAGGAGCGGCCATGATTCGCACGAAAGGGGAGGCAGGCACGGGCAACATCGTGGAAGCCATGAGGCACATACGCGGCGTGCAGAGGGGAATTGGCGAGGCAAGAGAGGCGGCCAAAAACAAGGGAAAGAAAGACCTTGCCGCCATGGCAAAAGAGATGCGCGTGGACGTTGTCATTCTTGAAAAAATCGCTGAAAGCGGCAAATTGCCTGTTGTGAATTTCGCAGCAGGCGGAATCGCCACCCCCTCAGATGCGGCCATGTGCATGCAGATGGGCTGCGACGGAGTTTTCGTAGGCTCAGGAATTTTCAAATCCGCAGACCCGCTGCAAAGGGCCAAGGCAATCGTGCAGGCAACCGCGCATTACAACGACCCTGACGCAATTGCGCGGGTGAGCGAGGGCTTGGGGGACGCCATGCCCAGCATTGACATGCGCAGCCTAACGCCTGAGAGCCGGATGGCGACAAGGGGCATTTAATTAAGGCCGGACGCCTAACTAGCCTGTTTTCCATGCTCACGCCCGACAATGTCCATGCCCGCCATGCGGCAAAAAGAAAAGAGATAGAGCAAAGACTGAGGGATTTCGCAGCCATCCGCTCCATGGGAGACGCCATTCTTCTTTCCGAGCTTTCCTTCTGCATTTCGGCCGCGAATTCATCGGCAGAAGCAGCCAGCCGGGCGCAGAAAGGATTGAATGAAAAAAACCTTCTTTTCTCGCATGACGCCTCCGCCATCTCATCCGTTCTTCTCTCCTCGCACGTGCGCTTCCACAAAAACAAGGCGAAATACCTCATAGAGGCAAGAAAGAAATTGTTTGATGAGAAAGGGCTGGAAAAGGCCATGCAGGGCCGCAAAGACTCGGTACTGCTGCGCAATTTTCTGGCTGACGAGGTGTTGGGCTTGGGAATGAAGGAGGCCGGCCATTTCCTGCGAAACACCGGCCTTGCGCACGAGTTCGCCATACTCGACAGGCACATTCTCAAAAACCTCGTGTCATTGGGGGTGATTGACGAGCCGCCCAAGACGCTCACCCGCAGGCGCTATCTTGACATTGAGAAGAAAATGCTGGAATACTGCGAAAAATCCAAAATTCCGATTGCGCACCTTGATTTGCTGATGTGGAGCGAGCAGACCGGGCGGATTTTTAAGTGAAGCAGGAGTACGTTGCTCATGCTTGAAATCGGAGTGCTCGCATTGCAGGGCGACGTGGCAGAACATCTTGAGGCCGCACGCCAAGCTGGCGCCAAAACAAGAATTTCAATCCGCCTGCGCACCGTGCGCACGGCAGACGAGCTTGCCGGGCTGCATGGCCTCCTTCTTCCGGGCGGCGAGAGCACCACGCTCTCCCTCCTTTTGCAGAAAAACGCCATGATTGAGCCGATGCGCAAAATTTCCGGCCTGCTGGGAACCTGCGCAGGCCTCATCCTCATGGCCAAAGAGGTGGAGGGAAAGAGTGCCGAACAGGAGTGCCTGGGCGTGCTGGACGTGCGGGTGGACCGCAATGCATACGGAAGCCAGGTGGACTCTTTCGAGAGCGCGCTGGAAAAGGCAGGGGAGGGCGCGCCTGACCTCACGGGAAAACTGCGCATACCCTTCATACGCGCACCCAAGATAGTGAGGGTGGGTGAGGGCGTGCACGTGCTGGCGAGGCATCCGAACACAGGCGAGCCTGTCATTGTGCAGCAGAAGCAGGCAGGAAAATTCTATCTGGGGGCCGCCTGCCATCCTGAGATGAGGACAAGCAGGATGCATGAATACTTTTTGACGCACCTGCAGGCGGCGTTAGAGACAAAATAAGCGCAGGCCTAGGCTTTCTTTTCTTTTGCCCGAACAATGGCCGAACGAAAGGGCGAACCCATATAAGGCGCCCGACGATAAGGAAGCTCATTCAAACCGGGCCGAAAAAAGGCCCGCGGGGTGTTAGATATGAACAAGACTTCCATATTGGCTGTTTTCGCAATAGGCCTGCTGCTGGCGCTTGCAGGCTGCGCGCAGAACGCGGGCCCGAGCAAGAACCAGACTGCCAGTCAATCCAACTTTTCCTCCGCTCCGGGCAGCGTCTATGTGCCGCAGGGGGTTCCGCCGCTCAACGTGGTTGCGGTGCCATACAATGCAAGCGAATTCACCCCCTCTGCCCTTGACTTGAGCAGGCCTGTGCGCGCCCAGACTTTCGCCTCTCTTGACGATTTGCGCGCATTTTCTGCCCATTACAGCACTTCAAACACCTATTACTACAGATACGGCGGCGTGGCGTATGACGCGGTTGGCGGAGCAAAGGGCGCAACCGGCGGCCTGCCCCTGCCCACGACTGCGCCGCAGAGCGGCGGCGGGGAAAGCCAGCCGTCTTATTCGCAGACAAACAACCAGGTGGAGAACGTGGATGAGGCAGACCTCATCAAAACAGATGGAAGCTACATCTACACAATCACAGACCAGACTCTCTACATAGTGAAGGCATATCCGGGCGAGAATGCAAGCGTTGTGTCCAGAATCACCCTCTCAGGCAGCGACAGCAGCCCGCAGCAGCCCATACGCTGCCTTGCAATCAGCCGCTGCCTGCCCCCAGTCTTCCAGACAGGCTACCAGCCGCAGCAGCTTTTCGTGCTTGGAGACAAGCTGGCGGTGTTCGGCAGCTACAGAAACAGCCGATTCTATGCAGACACCGGCATTTCGCCAAGGCTTGGAATGTCTTTCTTTGACATCTACGACATCTCCGACCGCCAAGAGCCCAAGCTTGTGAAGGAATACCGCTTCGAGGGCGACTACTTCCGCGCAAGAATGGTCGGGAATTACGCTTATTTCATCACCCGCAGCAATCTGGGCACGCGCGCAAACCCCCTGCCGCTGAGCTATGACGGCGAAAAGGCTCTGCCCATGGCCCCCTCCGACGTGTATTACTTCAACATACCCTACCAAAGCCCGGTGATGGTGAACATCCATGCCATCAGCCTCGCCAACCCTGAGGAGGAGGTTGGCTCCAAGAGTTTGGTGGTGGAGGACAGCCAGGAGCTTTACATGAACGAGAACCACCTCTACTTTGCCTACACCCAGACAATAGACCCGTGGCAGATTCAGCAGGACGTCACGCTTGAGCTGGCGCCCAAATACGTGAACATCACGGCAGGAGACCGCTCGCTCATTGAGAAAATCAACCGCACCGACGACGAGGTTGTTTCTCCTGCAGAGAAGCGCTCGCGCATAATGCAGATTTACTCCGACTACATCGCCCTGCTGCCGACTGAGCGGCAGAACGAGCTGGCGGACGAGACCAAGCTGGCGGTCAAGGCGAAGCTGGCCAACTACTCCCACCGCGAATTCACGGTGCTAAACGAGGTTGGCGTGGAGGGCGCGCGCATAGTGCCCATAGCCAGCGGGCGCGTTCCTGGCCACATCAACAACCAGTTCTCGCTTGACGAGCAGGGCGGCGTGCTGCGCATAGCCACAACTTTGAGCCAGCTCTGGAGCTGGGACGGCAGTGGAATGGAGGCGAATTCAAGCAGCAATGTCTACACCCTCAATGCTGCCGACCTCTCGCAGCTTGACGGCCAAGAAGGCATCGCATCAGGCGAGCAGATTTACTCCACCCGCTTCATGCAAAACAGGCTCTATCTGGTGACTTACAGGCAGGTGGACCCGTTCTTTGTCTATGACCTGTCGGACGCGCGAAACATCCGCGAGCTTGGCTCGCTCAAGGTGCCGGGTTTCTCGCGCTACCTGCACCCATACGACAACAACACCGTCATCGGCATAGGGCAGGAAGCCAACGAGGCCGGGCGCGTCAAGGGGCTGAAAATCTCGCTTTTCGACGTGTCGGACGTGGCCAACCCCAAAGAGGTGGCCAAATACGTCTCAAGCGGCCCATACGTGCAGTCGACTGCGCTGTGGGAGCACAAGGCCTTCCTCTTCTCGCGCGAGAAGAGCCTGCTGGCCATTCCGGCCTACAACTACGACTGGCAGGACAAGGGCGCCAGCTTCAACGGCGCGCTGGTGTTCAACATAAGCTCAAGCGGCATAACCCTGCGCGGGCTGATTGACCACTCCAAGGGCCTTTCCAGCGACTACAACTACCAGCCTGCCGTTGAGCGCTCGCTCTTCATCGACGGCGAGCTTTACACCAAGTCGCCGCACCTCCTGCGAATCAACGCGCTTGGGGATTTGCACTCGGTGCAGAACGTGACTCTGGAGCCGGGCACGGCGGGCGGAATTCCGGTGTACTGAGTTTTGTTTTTGTTTTCCTGTTTTTCTTTTTCCCATCTTTTCTTTTTTCTTCCCCTCTTCTCTTTTCCCATCCATTTTCCTCCCCGGACGGCCGTCGAGCCAATCTTTTTAAACCCTTGTCCCCATACCTAACCTACTCTTCTTACGATAAACGCGTAAGATGACACTCCTGCCCCGAAGAATTGGCGGCGGGAATCATCCATCGGGCAACCAATGGATTTTGGTCCAATCAAGACGCTGCGTGATAACTATGGGCGCCAGACGCTCTCACCGAAAAGGTTCCCTTGCATTCCGGCCGCGCAAGCGCGCCAACAGCCAGATGCCGCGCATCGGCTACTGGCCAGCCTCGGCCGAGCGCCGCCTTCTGGGCTTCGCAGCCTACAAGGCAGGCATGACTTCCGCAGCCTATGTTGATGATTCAACTTCCCCCAACGCGGGCAACGAAATAGTCGGTGCCGCGACCGTGCTGGAAGTCCCGCCCATGATTGCATATGGCATTCGTGGCATGAAATTCGGCCAGGTCGTGGCCGACGAAATCATTGACGACCAGAAACTCCTTCTCAATATCTCCCTGAAAAACAAGAAAAAAAACAAATTGGACGCATCGAAAATCAGCGAAGTCTATCTTCTCGCATTCACGCAGCCTGACAAGACAGGATTCGGGCGCAAGAGCCCGGACCGCATGATGCTCGGCGTCGGCGGCAAGGACGTGGCTGACAAGCTCGAATACGCGCGCAGCCTGCTTGGAAAAGAGCTCAAGGCATCTGATGCCTTCAAGCCCGGCGAGTTCGTTGACGCGGTTTCTGTCACCATAGGAAAGGGCTGGCAGGGAACAGTGAAGCGCTTCGGCACCCACCAGCAGAGGCGCAAGGCAACCGGCAAGGTCAGGCACATCGGAACTCTCGGCCCCTGGCATCCGGGATATGTCATGTATACGGTGCCCCACCCCGGACAGATGGGCTACCACAAGCGCACCGAGCTCAACAAACGCATTCTCAAAATAGTCGGCCCGGACGAGGTCAACCCCAAGGGGGGCTTCCCGCACTACGGGCTTGTGAAAAACGAGTGTCTTCTCATGGTCGGCTCCATCGGAGGGCCGCAGAAGCGCCTCATCCGCCTGCGCAAGGCCGTGCGCAACCCGGCAGTCAAGGCGGTTGACGTGCGCATGATTTCGCAGGAGTCGAAGAACTAGAGTGATTCTCATGTCCTCCAAAGTACCGGTATATGACGCGGACGCGAAGGCCAGCGGAGAGACCGCCCTCCCGCCGGCTTTCGACGAGCCTGTGCGCGCGGACCTCATCAAGCGCGCCGCCATCTCGGACCAGAGCTGGTATTACCAGCCCAAAGGAACCGACCCGCGCGCAGGCATGAAGACGTCGGCCCGCTACCGCGGCCGCAAGGACGACTTCGGCTCAATCAAGAACCACGGCATTGCCATGCGCGCGCACGAAGTGCTGGCGAAAGGAAAATTCGGCAAGGCCCGCATCATTCCCGGCACATTCAAAGGCCGCCGGGCGCATCCGCCCCACGTTGAGGAAAATCTCATAGAGCGCATGAACCGCCGCGAATACCGCAAAGCACTGCATTCGGCTCTGGCGGCCACCATGTCGTCACCTGTTGTTTCAAAGCGCGGGCACATCGTTCCGCAAAAGCTTCTTCTCCCAATCGTTTTCGACTCCTCTGTTG
>JAKAME010000058.1 GCA_021813025.1 Microcaldota archaeon | reverse complement strand
GGGCGACGCGGGGCGGACGGCGTGAACGTGCCTCCGTGGGGCGAGGTGGAGAGCCTCATAGACGCCGCGAACACCATGGGCGTCTCGCTCTATTTCATCTATCTTGACGACGCAGGGGCTGACAAAAAGCAGTACGGCAAGCTGCTGAACAGGCGCAGCGAGCTCTATGACAAGGTCAATCAGGGGGAAGCGAGCGGCAAGGACATCGAGTGGTATGCCGAGCGGATGGACAACGTGAACCCCGACCCGTCCAACCAGAACCACCGCAGGAACAAGTACCGCCGCCTCTGCGAGCGCACGGGCGGCGCGATGTTCGAGCTTGAGTGGCCCACCGACGAGGAGACGCTGGCGCAGGCCATGCTGGAGCTGCAGGAGCTTGTGCGCACCCCGCCCTCCCTGCGGGCTGAAAAAATCGCGAACATGCAGCTGCGCAAGCCCGGCGCCGGGCAGCCTGACTACGGGGCGCGGGAGGGGCAGGAAACTGAGGGCGAGGTGCTGGAAAGCAGGGAGTCCGTGTATTCCAAGACTGTGCCCGCCGAAGTGCGGCGCAGCGTTGTCAGGCCCGCAGACGGCGAAAACAGGGAACGGGCGGGAAAAATCACCGGGCAAAAGGACGCCGGCACGGGCATTGAAGATTATGTTCCAAAGAAGCAAATCGGCGGGCCGGAGGGCGCGGTGCAGGAACAGGGCGGGAACGCCGCATACGCGTTCTCGCCGTTCATCTCTTCCTATTTCGACAACTTCCGCCATTTGCGCGTGGATTACTCGTTTTCATACGGCGGCGAGACCATCTCGCTTGATGCAAAAACCAAAAAGAAAAATGCCGCCATGCTTGAAAAAGCCGAGTCCAACCTTGAGCAGATAATGGGGGCGGTGCGCGCCAACCTCGAAACGTTCTCTGCCAAGACTCCGGCAGAGATATTGTACATAATCGACAAGACCCTGTTCGAGGATTTGGGATATGCCCATGAGCGCGGAAAAGACATGGAATTCATGGAGGCGCTGTCCTCCAAGCGCCTTGACTGCGACACCGCAGGCATGATATATTACGAGATTGGACAGAGGATTGGCTATCCAATCAGCTTGGGCATAGTCTACCTCCAGCGCGGCCAGCACTCCATCCCTATCTGGGGCGAGGGGAAGGGCCGCACCCTGTGGGAGGCGCACACCGACGCGCAGGACAAGGTGTATGCCAACGAGGGCGAACTGATGTCGGTCCTGCGCGACCAGGGCAATCCCCCCATAAGCGGCCTGGTGGAGTTCAGGCCGAGCCTGATTCTCGCCATCAACCACAAAAAGTTCGCCCAACAGACAAGCCTTGAGCTGCAGAACAGGTACGGACCTACGGAAGCCACGTCAGAATCCTACCTCGCCCTCATGCGTCAATCCCTCGAGATAGACCCGGACAACGTGGCGGCTTATGTGGAGCTGGGCCGGGATACGGAGGCCATAGAGGCGGCGCGCAGGCTTGGCGGGGAAAAATTCGCCGAGCAGCAGCGGCGCAAGATTCTGGAATACCGCGGCCATGCAGGACGCTGAAAGGAAAAAGAAGCGCAGGCAGATGAGGGGCGACGGAAGCGCCGCGCTCTGGCAGGGCGGCTGATGGGCAAAAGAAGCGGCCGCATCCGGCATGGCCAGAGCAGCCGGCCCGGTTCCGGCGCGCATCGGGCGCCTGAACGGCCCCCCGCGTCTCAACGTCGGAAAAGCCCTGCATCCGTTTATATACCTGTTTTCCGGCAATTATGACATGCTGGCTTTCCTCCTCAAAAGGGAGCAGGCGCTTGGGGACAGCCCCGACGCCGAACTCTCGTGGCGGGGAGCGGTGCCGAAAAAGCCTTCCAGCGCGGCAGACTACTACCTGCTCGGCCTGCTCCAGAAGAGCGAGGGGCAGGGCTCTGCCTCCCTCTCCTCATTCTCCAAGGCTTTCGCGCTGGGGGCGAATTCGGGCGAGGCAGGCACATACCGCTCCGCCCTCTCCGGCGCGCTTGAGCGGCAGTATGCGCTCATCACCGGGGGAGAGAAGGCCGGGCTTGGATTGGAGGATTACGAGCAGGCCCTCATGGCCGCGCAGGCGCTTGGGTGGGGCGGAAAGAAAACCGCCGCCCTCATGCACGAGTATGGCTCCTACCTCTGGAGGCAGGGCGACACCGCCTCTGCCCTGAACTATTTCAACGCCGCAATCGAGGCAGACAATTCGCCCGCCTATCGCGAGTCGAGGGGCATGCTTTACCTTGAGCTGGGAGGCGGGGAGAATTCGGCGCTGGCCATGCAGGACCTCGAATGGGCCTATGAGCACGGCAGGAAGTCGCTTTACTCCCTCGTCAGGCTGGCGGACGCCTGCCGGGGGGCCGGCGAGCTTGAGGCTGCATACCAGAACTACAAGTCCGCCCAGTCGTTCGCGAAACTGAACGGGCGGTGGGACGACGCGCGCGAGATAGGCTCAATGATGGAGGGGCTGGCCGGCGATTTCTACAAGCATGCCAATTCCCTTTTGGGGGAGCAGAAATACGAAGAGGCCATGAAGGCCTACGGGCGCTGCCTTGACATGGACTCGCTGGTGCCCGAAGCCTGCATCGGCATCGCCGCGTGCAACTCGGCCGCCGGCGACTGGCTCATGGGAAAGGAAGACTATTCCCAAGCCGAGGCCAAGTTCCGCTCATCGGTGAAATATTACGAGAAGGCGCTCAAGGCCGGGGGCGGGGGGGAGAGGCTTGAACCCCGGCTGGCGCTCGCCTACTTCAGCCTTGCGCAGGCCCGCGTGGCGCAGTCAGAGCTTGAGGATGCGGAGAAATGCCTCAGGCGCGCAATGGAGCTCGAGCCCGGCAACCCGGCGTATTCCGCCTCCCTCGGCTCGATGGGCGCCGAATACGCCAAGCGCGGCAATCAGCGGCTGCTGGACGGGGACTGGGGGAGGGCGCAGGAGGATTTCACGCGGGCCGCCGAACTGGGGGCAGGGGATGCGGGAGTCATGTTCGGGCTCGGCATCTCGCATTACGAGCAGTCTGGGGGGCTTTTCGCAAACAAGAAAGAGCACCTCAAAGAGGCAATAGGTGCTTTCGGCAGGGCGCTCGCGCTTGAGGGGGACAACAGCGACGTGCTGCATGCCCGCGCGCTTGCATGGATGAGGCTTGGGGATTATGCGCGCGCAGAGAGCGACCTTGAGAGGACGGTTTCTCTCGCCCCGGCCTTCGTGGCCGCGCGCAGCCTGCTGGCAGACGCCAAGATTGGGCTTGGCGACTATGAAGGAGCCGCGCGGGAGCTGGCCAGATGCATGCAACTCGAGCCTGATTCGGCCTCTTACGGGCTGAGGTTCAAGAACTGCATCAGCCGCCTCGCGCGCGAGGCTGGCGGGCACATGGGCGGCAAGAGGTGCTTCCTGGCGCAGGAGCTTTACGCCCGCATAGCGGCCCTCGACCCCTCCAATTCCGGCGCGCGCGAAGGGCTGGCGGCGGCATCGGAGGCTGCGGAGCGCACGCGGTTCGGCTCAGGCTTCAGGCTGGAAATAAACGGCATGGACGACGCGCGCGAAATGGAGATGCGCATCAGTTTCCTCTCACGCAAGGAGGCTTATTTCGGCCCCTCGCTCCTCATGTGCGCGCAGGCCGCGAACGAGGTGGGCGCGTTCATGCTCTCGCAGGCAAGGCGCGCGAAAGAGGGGGAAAAAACGGCGGGACAAAGCGGGGAAGCGGCCCCCCCTGCTTCGTCCGAATACTACGTCAGGCGCGCCAAGGAGAGCTTCGAGCTGGCGCTGTCCCTGTTCGAACGTGCGCGCGACAAGAGCGCGGAGGCGCAAAACCCCGGCCAGCTGTCATACTCGTATTTCTCGCTGGGCAACATCGCGCTGGCGCAGGGGGATTCCGCCAAGGCGCTTGAATTCTACGACAAGTCCATAGCCGCCTCGCCATCGGTGCAGGGCCTGCTGGCCCGCGGCGGGCTGCTGCTCTCGCTTGGCGGCGAGCAGAACGTCCGCAGGGCAATCGAGGATTTGGAGGCTGGCCGGGCGCCAGAGACGGACGACCCGTCGCACGCCCTGGCGCTGGCAGAGGCTTATCACGCGCGCCTTGATTTCAAGAAGGCGAGGGAGATGTACGGGCAGGTGTTCGCGAAACTGGAGAACCTCGGCCTCAAGCCCGAAGACCTGCCCGGCCTGCAGGACGGCTGGCGGCGGCTGGTTTCGCGGATGGACGACATGGCGCAGGAATACTTCGCCAAGGGCGTCGCGCGCCTCAAGGAGGGGGACACCGGGAGCGCGGAGCAGTATTTCGACCAGGCCATTGATTACAACGCCTCCAATTCATCGGCCTATGCCATGCGCGCGGCGCTGCACATGCGCAACGGCAATTCCAAGTTCGCGATTGAGGACGCGCAGCACGCCATAACGCTGCTTCTGGCGCAGGAGCGGCCTGACCCGAAGGAGCTGTTCGAGGCATACTACATGGCGGGCACGCTGCTGCGCTCGCAGGGGGATTACGGCCAGGCGCGGCCCCTGCTTGAAAAGGCCATCGAGACATCGGAGCGCGCAAACCCGCAGCCGGCCGAGCTGGCTGAATGCCAGTACGGGCTTGCGAAAATCCTGTCAGGCGAGGGCAGGGGGCGGCGCGCATACGGCCTTTATTCCGACGCCCTGGCGAATTACGGAGAGGGATACAGGGACGGGGAGAGGCTCTCCGACATCAGATACGAGCAGGCGGCCATCTCGCTTGAGGAGGACGAGGCGGGGCGGGCGCAGTCAGAAATTGACGAGTGCCTGCGCCTTGGCGGCAAGGGCCCCAAGGTGCTGCTGCTTGATGCTCGCATCCTCTACGCCAACGGCAGGCTCATGGACTCGCTGGAGGGCGCCTATGCCGCCCTCGCGGAGGACAGCACGCTCGCCCCCGCGCACGGGCTGCTTGGGAGGATATACGCCGACGCCCTGACAGCGCAGCAGTACGGGGAGGAGCAGGCCTCGGTCTATTACCTCGCGCGCTCCACCCTCTCGGTCCCGCTCCAGCAGATTGCGCGCGAGGAGTTCGAGAAAGCGTCCGAGCTTGAGCCTGACAATGCGGAATATGCCAATGCATTGGGCAGGCTTGCGGAAATCGGGCCTGTTTCGGGCATGCTGCCCGACGCCATGGTGCAGACGAAGTGGTTTTCCGACTACGGCCTGCTGAGCGGCATGAGCGAGTTCGAGATGCTCTGCTCGCTCAACCTGCACTGGAAAGAGCTTGGGGAAAGGCTTTCCCTTCTCAAGGATTCGGGCGGCGCGTTCGGCCAGTACGGATTCGGCCGCTTCCCCCACAGCTTCCTGGGCGACTCCTCGCTCACCGAGGAGCAGTTCGACCTGGAGAACGCGCTCATCTACGTCAACCAGGACAGGTTCGGCGTGCCGGCGGAGCTTGTGCAGAGCATACTGCTCAAGGAGTCCAGGTTCCATGCCGCGTTCTCCTTCCCCAACGGCAGGGGGGCTTTCCAGATGACGGGCAGCGGGTTCTCGTCCGCCGCGGCCGGGGCCGGGCGCGCGCAGGCCATACTGGAGAAGAACGGATACGCGCCCCTCAGCATGCCCGGCTTCGGGCTCTTTTACTATGACCCCCAAACCGGCCAGACAGACAATTCGCGCAGGATGACGAAGAACGGAGCCATCACCGAGGACGGAATCGAGAGCGCGAAGCACTACCCCACCGCGCTGGTGCTGATGACAATGCACCTTTTCGTGGAAAGCGACGACGTCCCAGCCCTGCTTGCGCATCCCAATCCGTCAATAGTGCGCAGGCTGGCGCTGAGATACAACGGGAGCGGCACGAAGGAGGCTTATGCGCAGAACGTGGCAACCAACTACATCAAGTTCCAGAGGCATGCTGGCGGCAGCCCCCTCGCCGGCCAGAAGGTCATGGGCCCCTGGCATGCAGCAGCGCTTGCGAACGAGCCCTACGTTCCGCCGAGGAAGATGCCCAAGGGAATCAATTTCGTGCAGGACGGCACCTCCAGCTATTTCTATTCGCGGAGCTTCAGCGCTGTCATCGCCCGCAGCGAAAACGTGGGCTATTTCAGCGAGGAGAAGGCGCACGTGGGCCATACCGCCAAGGACATCCTCCAGACGCTAAGGAGCGAGAAATTCGGGGAGGGAAAGGACGTGGCTGCGGTGATAAACGGCGGATTCTACGATTATCTCAGCGGCAGTTCGGAAACAGACAGCCTCAAGGTGCCGACGGGGCTGAGGGTGGTGGGGGGCCGCAGGCTCTGGCAGCCGGCCCTCTGCCTCGCAAACGGCGACGACGACAAGCGCCAGTCGCTCTACGGCGCGCAGAAATACGTTTCGGTCAAAAACAAGGCAGTGGAGGAGTCGAAGAAATACCTCGCCTTCTGGCTGGACGCGGACGGCGCGCACCTCGAGCCGGCCGCGCTGTATCTGGACAAGTATGGCTACCGCTCGGAAACGGATGCAGGCGTGCAGTTCGGATGCGAAATCTGGCCCCCTCTTTTCCGCAACGGGGTGTTCATCCGCGACTATGTGAGCAGCAGGAGCTTCACCCTCGTGGCCAGGGTGCGCGACCGCATGAGCGGCGAGGAGAAGTTCCTTTTCCTTGTGGCCAGGAACGGGGGCAGGGCGGGCGCCTACCTCTCCGAGCTTGAGCGGCTGGCCGGCGTGCAGGTGGTGAACGCAATGATGCTGGACGGCGGGGGCTCGTCCAAGTTCAAGACCGCGGCCATAAAGGGGGCGGATTTCGAGGGCCAGAGGCCGGTGCCTGACTTTTTCTACATCATGAAGTGAACATTTATTAACTTAAAATACCACATATATTCGTGGCCCAGCCCCTCCAAAAGCCGGTTCAATGCGCGTGCGCGGCCGTCGCAGCAGTCCTGCTCAGCTTCAATCTTTATGCCAAAAAGCCCCTCACTGGCGCGGATTTTTCCAAGGCTGCGCCGAATGATGTGAAGGCTCCGGTGGTGCTCTGGCTTGAGAACCATTACGCCGGCTCTGGCCGCGACGAGCTGGCCCGCCGCATGAACGGACTGAAAAACACAGGGCATGGCGCGCTGGTGCTTGAGAGGCTTAACGGAATTGCTGCTTATTCGGATTCGTCGAACGCCTACGTGCTCCAGCCTTCGGACACTCTTTCCGAGTGGCTCAACTCCACCCTGCTTGAGCTGAGCAAGGAGGAGGGCGCGTCTTATGAGTCGAATTCCCACGCGCGGCTGTTTTTCGGCGCGCGGCAATGCGGCATGAAGATTGCGGGCCTGTGGCAGGACGCCGGCCTTGGGATTGATGCAGACTACAAGCTGCGCGTGCAGGACAGCGCATACGCGGAGAGGATTGCGCGCATCGCCCTTGAGGGAAGCGGAAAAATAGACGGGCTTTTCGGCGCAAGGCACATCCGCATAAAATCCCTGCTTTCGGCCAAAGGCGTGGAGGCTGCAGCCATACTGCTGCTCGAGCCAGCCGAATCAATGGCAGAGGAGGAAAAGCGCGACGGAAGCGCTGCCGACGAGCGGTTTGTGGATTCGGTGGAAAAGCCCATTCTCAAGCTCGGCCTTGCGCCCGGCTTCTACAAGGCCCCGGCAGGCTTCTATTCGGATTATCTCCTTGTCATCGACAGGCGCGCGCCAAGGCCGCCCATGCCCCCCGTCGCAAGGCCGAAATTCTACAACTACATGCGCAACGAAAAGTAGCCGGGCGCGTTTTCTTTCTTTTCTTTTTCCCGAAGATAATTCGGGCATTGCCAGCGATAATTGATTTTCCGAGGTTTTTTGCCCTCCCTCAACGGCGCTTGGGCGCCGTTGGGGCACCGACGGCTCACCGGAGCCGTCGATTGCCGGGCAAAAAAGCTCTTGGACGCAGGGGGAATCGAACCCCCAGTCTCTGCCTTGCGAAGGCAGCGTCTTACCGTTCGACTATGCGCCCGTTTAGATGTCGTCGCCAGGCAGATTTAGACCGGCTAAGTTAATAAAAACGCTTTACCGCCGAAACAGGTTTTCGTCGATTTTCAACTGGCGCAGAGTCGCTTTTAGCACCCCGAGCCTGACCGGTTCGTTCCCATGTCCAGCCACGGTGCTGAAACAGGGA
>JAKAME010000057.1:696-8146 GCA_021813025.1 Microcaldota archaeon | reverse complement strand
GTTGCACTTCGCTTACTTAAAAGAAGCTCATTTCCAAACGGTAACCGCCTAAAAATTCTGATGTGCTCCCAACGGGAGCCCGCCGCCAAACTCAAATCCAGAGGCTCTTTGCCTAATGGATAAGCGGCTTTCTGGCTTTGAACAATAAATACCTTCGCATGATGGGTTTCCACCCGTAATAAATTTGTTTTCTCGTCGAATTTGGCATAAACGTGCCAAATTAACTCAATTCTCTAGCAACAATTTCTTGAACTCTGTCGGTGTTCCTCAAACTCATCTGAAAGAATTGCGCATTTCTCCATCAAGTATTTATATATTCGCATATAACAATATTCCATGCTCAAGGAAAACGCCGCCCTCCTAAAAGCCCTCGGGGATGAAACTCGCCTTAAGATTCTCCAATCTCTGCTGGATGGTGAGCGGTGCGCCTGCTCAATCGTCCCTCTGTGCGGGAAAGCCCAGCCAACAGTTTCGCAGCACCTCAAAGTTCTGCTGCAATGCGGTATCCTAACGTCACGCCGCGATGGAACCAACATCTGGTACAAACTCAAGAGCCCAGAGGCGGCCAAAATTATGGAAATCCTTCGGATTAGCAAAACAAAGCGGAAAGGGGCTGGCTGCTAAAGGTGTGTTCATGCGTGTGTTGTTCGTTTGCATCCACAATGCCTGCCGCAGCCAGATGTCGGAGGTGCTCTTCAACCGCATGGCACCCATGCATAAAGCCTTCTCTGCCGGAAGCAAACCCGCCGCTCATATAGACCCAAATACGGTCGAAGTCATGAAAGAGATGGGCATCGACCTCTCAGGCAAGGTCCCCCAAAGCGTCGAGCATTACCGGGGCCGGAAGTTCGATTATGTCATCACGATGGGCTGCGGCGACGCGTGCCCCTTCGTGGCGGCCACGCATCGTATCGACTGGCAGATACCTGACCCCAAAAACAAGCCTATCGAAGAATACCGCAAGACCCGTATTCTGCTTGAAGGAAAAATAAAAGGCTTGATTGACGAGATAAGTATGGAAAAAACGGAGAGTGAATGAGCATGACCGGCGAAAAGACATCTGACAAATTATCTTTCATTGACCGCTATCTCACGCTCTGGATATTTCTGGCCATGGGAATTGGGTTAGCGCTTGGCGTTTTCCTCCCCCAGTTCGGGCAGCTTGTGAGCAGCCTCCAAATCGGCACCACCTCCATTCCCATCGCTGTCGGCCTAATTGTCATGATGTATCCTCCTCTGGCAAAGGTGCGCTACGAGAAGCTGGCCGACGTGTTCAAGAACCACCCTAAAACAGTTGCCCTTTCTCTGGCCCAGAACTGGATTGTAGGCCCCATCCTCATGTTCATCCTCGCCATCGTATTTCTTCGAGACAGGCCCGAATACATGTATGGCCTCATCATGATCGGGATTGCCCGCTGCATCGCCATGGTGCTGGTGTGGAACGAGCTTGCTAAAGGGCATTCTGATTACGCTGCAGGTCTCGTGGCCATGAACAGCGTATTTCAGATCATATTCTACAGCGCGTATGCGTGGCTCTTTCTCACCATACTGCCGCCGATGTTCGGGCTTGCCTCCACGGTTGTGGACATCAGCATCTGGCAAATCGCCGAGAGCGTGCTCATCTATTTGGGCATACCATTTTTCGCAGGCATGCTGACCCACCGGTATCTGGTAAAGAGCAAAGGCGAAGAGTGGTATCACCAGAAATTCATCCCTGCCATCTCCCCCATAACGCTCATCGCGCTTTTGTTCACCATCATCGTGATGTTCAGCCTCAAGGGCAGCCTGATTCTGCAAATACCGCTCGATGTTGTCATGATTGCGATTCCGCTCGTCATATATTTCGTAGTCATGTTTCTCGTCAGCTTCTTCATGGCATATAAGACGGGGGAGGACTACCCCCGCACGGCCACCCTGTCCCTGACGGCCGCCAGCAACAATTTTGAGCTTGCTATTGCCGTGGCGATAGCCGTGTTCGGCATCGGCTCGGGGCAGGCGTTTGTGGCTGTGATTGGGCCGCTGGTCGAGGTGCCGGTCCTCATCGGACTGGTTGATGTCTCGCTTTGGCTAAGAGGGAAATTGTTCCAAACAGCACCCGCCCAAAAAACATCCAATTAAGTTTTCAAGGTGATTTAGATGGTTAAAAAAACGATTGTAAGGCTGTTTTTCGCCCAAGCCTGCGGCGAAGGATGCGGATGCGGGCCGAATAAGGATGTGCTGGCGCTTGAGCGCGCTGCAAAAAATCTGGTGAAAAAATTCGGGGAGGAAAACGTTGGGTTCGAGGCTTACCAAGGATTCAATCTCGTTCAATTCCCATACTTACGCAAGGCGGCAGGCACGGACGGGAAAATATATCTTCCGCTGGTTTCGGTGGATGAAACGGTCCTTGAACCGGGCTCCTTTCCATCCTATCTGGAATTGGAAATTGAAGTGGCAAAATGCCTCAAGGTGGCTTGAATGGGTTGCAGCACTTGCGGCCCCGGAGAATCATGCGGTGCACCATCCGCCAAAACGGACAAGCTTGGCGAGGAGCAGAGGATGCGCAAATACAGGCAATATGCCATCTACTGCACAGTCCTGCTTCTCTTCACGTTGCGCTGGTTCCACGTTCTTGATTCATTGTTCGGAGTGGACACCGCTCTGCTTGCCATATTCATAGGTTCGGCGCAGATATATGGCCGGGCGCTTGACGCCCTGCTCAAAAAGCAGCTCACCACAGACGTGCTCATCGGAATCGCCATCATCGCCGCATTGGCCGTCCCGACCGCCCATTCTGTGGACGCGTCCTGGCTGGGCGCGGACCTCAACCGCCTCTTCTCAAGCCGTTTCTTCCCGGCGGGCTCGGTCATCGTTCTCATGCTCGGCATCGAGACGCTCGAGATATTCACGCTGGTGAAGATGAAGAGCGCAGTGGATGAACTGATGGCTCTCGCACCCAAAAAAGCCAGAGTGAAGAGGGGATATGTGGAGGAAGAGGTCGCGGTCGAGACGATAAAGCCCGGCGATATCCTGGTCGTGAAGAGCGGCGAAGGCATACCCGTTGACGGTTCCATCACCAAAGGCAGCGGCTCCATCAACGAATCCGTGATTACCGGTGAGGGAATTCCTCTTGAAAAAGGCATCGGCGAATCAGTGATGAGCGGCACAATTTGCGAGCTTGGAGCTTTCGAGATGAAGGCGACAAAAGTGGGAGAGGATACCACACTGGCGCGCGTGGTGAGGATGGTGCAGGATGCGCAGCTGAACAAGCCACAGGTCCAGAAATACGCAGACAAGATAGCAGGCGTATTCATCCCGGCCGTCCTTGTTTTCGCCACGCTGGTATATCTGGTGACCGGCGACCCGGTCAAAACGGCCGCCGTGCTGCTCGTGGCCTGCCCCTGCGCCCTATCCATGGCGACGCCTGCGGCAGTCATCGCCGGCATCGGCAATGGCGCGCGCAAGGGCATCATGATTAAGGGCGGCGCGCATTTGGAAGCGGCTTCTGAGGTGGACTGCGTGGTCTTCGACAAGACCGGCACTCTCACGTTCGGCAAGCCCTCCGTGACGGATGTTTCCACCTTCGACGGGATAGGGGCGGAAAAGCTGCTCTTCTATGCGGCAAGTGCCGAGAGGCTTTCCGAGCACCCGCTTTCAACAAGCATCATGAACGAAGTAAAGAAGCACAAGATAACGCTTTGCGAGCCGTCCTCCTTCAAGGTATTTCCCGGCAAGGGTGTTTTTGCCAAGGTGAAAGGGAAAGAAGTGCTGGTCGGCAACAGCAGGCTGCTTTCTGATAACAAGGTGAAGATATCCGCAAAAGCGCAGACCGAGATTGTCAAGCGCGGGCAGGAGGGAAAGACGCTCCTCATTGTCGCGGTCGGCGGCAAGGTCGCCGGAGTGATCGCGGTGGCGGACGTGCTGAAAGAGAACTCGCGCGAAGGCGTGGAGAATTTGCGCAAGCTCGGGATTAAGAAAATCGTGCTTCTCTCGGGCGACCATCGCACCGTATCGGAATCGGTCGGCAAGCAGCTAGGCATCGAGGACGTGCGCTCGGAGCTGCTTCCGCAGGACAAGGTTCGCATAATTGAGGAGCTGAAGAAAGAGTACAAGGTGGCGATGGTGGGGGACGGCATCAACGACGCCCCCGCGCTTTCGGCCGCGAACGTCTCCATCGCCATGGGCTCAGGTACCGACGTATCCATAGGGGCGGCGGACATCGTGCTCAAAACCAATGACATCGGGAAAGTGGCCGAGGCCATACGGCTCAGCCGGCAGACTTTGCGCACGATAAAGGGCAACATCATGTTCTCCATGGCCTACAACGTTCTGGGTTTCGCTCTTGCGGCAACCGGCCTGTTCGTCCCTGCACTCGCGGTTGTCTTCCAAGAGGCCGGATGCTTCTCGGTGATGCTGAACTCGGCGCTATTGATTAGGTTCAAGTGAGGGAGACTATGGGGAATAAAGTCAAGGAAATCGTCAAGAAAAGGTATTCCGAGATTGCCACAAATTCCGGGTGTGGATGTGGCCCGTCTTCCTGCTGCTCCCCACTTGGCACGAATGCGGTGGCAGTTTCAAAAAGCGTCGGATATTCTGATGCCGAAATCAACAATGTGCCGGAGGCGAATTTAGGCCTGGGGTGCGGCAACCCGACCTCCCTTTCGCAGATGAAAGAAGGCGACGTGGTATTGGATTTGGGAAGCGGAGCCGGTTTCGACGCTTTCCTTTCCGCCCGAAGAGTCGGAAAGAGCGGGAAAGTCATCGGCGTGGATATGACACCGGCCATGGTGAAGAAGGCACGGGCGAACGCGGCGAAACACGGCTATTCTAATGTGGAGTTCAAGCTGGGCGACATCGAGGACCTTCCATTGGACGACGGCTCAGTGGATGTTGTAATAAGCAATTGTGTCATCAATCTCGCCCCCGACAAGGACAAGGTGTTCTCCGAGGCTTTCCGGGTGCTCAAAGAAGGCGGCAAGATGTTTGTCTCGGATATCGTCTTGTTGAAAGAGCTGACCGAAGCGCAACGGAATGATGATGAATTAATTTCAGGGTGCGTCGGCGGCGCCCTATTGCGCGATGTCTATCTCAAGAAGCTCGAAGATGCAGGTTTCAAGGTCCGTGTTTTAGGCGAAGACAAGGACATCGGCGGAAGGCAGTATGGCGGAATTCCGCTGGAAAGCCTGAAGATTGAGGCGTGGAAATCAGAAGATTAAGCCCGATCGATGCGCGTTCAAGCTATGCATGGCGTCGGAAATCAAGGAACCTGGCGGCCGGGTTCCATCTAAACAAGCCCCGCTGTAATCTCGTCATTGAGCTTGATGACATTCGTCTTGCCGAAGCGCTCGATTGTTATCACGCCGCGCTCCTGCAGCCGCTTGACTATGCGGTGGGATTTCACCTTGGACATTTCTGGGAGGCGGGTCAGCTCGGCCTGAAGAGCCTTTCCCTTCCCCTCCAACAGCTTCTCGACGGCCTTGCGTTCGTCCGCGTTGAGCAGGTTGAGGATGACTTTGGCGTTGCTCTTGAGGCCAATCTCCTTGTTCTCCACCTTGCGGGACATGAAATAATACACGCCTGCCCCCAAAAGCGCGGACAGCGAGACGACGATGGGGAAGATGTCGATAACAAAATTGTCGAACGGGCAGACCCCGCAGATTTCCCTCAAAGGGGAGTGCTCGGACTTGAGGTAGATGCTGGACAGTTGGATAACCAATGCCAGCATGGAGAAAAGGGCGATGCCCAGGATGACGTTCTTGTTTCTAATTCCGAATACCATGAGGTGATATCTCCTGCCTGCTATTTAAGCATTTTGAAGGTTTCAGAATTTGATAACCAAAGAAATCAGGGTTTCACCAAATGATAAGTATGGTTTCAGCCTTCAACCATTACAAGAAAGCCGGCATTGGCCGGCAGTGGAGGTTGGACAATGGAAGAACTAGGCAGGAACAACGATTCTGGGACGCACGGACTGGCGCACGTTTCGCGCAATCATTCTCATTCAGGCGGGACAGACAGCGGCGCGATGTACGCGCTGCCGTTTGCCATAATCATCGGGATGCTGGTATTGAGCGCGGCAGTATATTTCTCGACAGGAGGAATCATTTCGGCGATAAATGCCAAGGACTTCAGCGCCAAAGTTACATACAACGGGCAGGGCTACGCCGCCCAGCCGCAGGCTCAAGCCGCCCCATCGCAGGCACCTACCCAGCGCCCGGCGGCCGCCCCATCCCCATCAGTCCCATCAGCCGGCGGTTGCGGAGTCGCGCCTTCTGCCCCCGGTGCGGCTCCAAGCGCGCCGGCCGCAGTCACAAATGTCGACATCAGAGGCCGCCCCATAGAGGGAAGTCCAAACGCAAAGGTGACCATCGTGGAATTCTCCGAGCACCTGTGCCCCTATTCCAAGCGGGCGCAGGCCACGGTGGCGCAAATCATGAAGGACTACAACGGCAAGGTCAAGCACGTCTATATGCACAAGTTCATCCATGGCGAGCCCCCCAAGAAGTCTGCCGTGGCGGCCGAATGCGCCGCAGACCAGGGCAAGTTCTGGGAATACACCGCCCTCGTCTTCACCGACCAGAAGGCGGACGCAGACAGCCTCAATGCCAAGGCCGTCCAGCTCAATCTCGACATGGCCAAGTTCTCGGCGTGCATTGCTTCCCCTGCCAAACTGGCGGAGGTGGAACGACAGGATGCACTGGGTTCCCAATATGGAGTGGGAGGCACACCGACATTCTTCATCAACGGCAAGATGATTGTCGGCGCGCAGCCCTATGAGAGCTTCAAGGCCCTCATCGACGCCGAGCTTGCGAAGTGAGGTTTTTCCTTTTTTATTTTTCTTTTTTCCCAATTCGGGAGCAGGGAGATGAATTATGATTCCGTGTATTATCGCGCTCATCGTGTTCGCCGTGATGTCCATATTCTCGGCCAAATATAGAAAACTCGCATTGGAGGCCTTCCGCTGCGTCCTGCGCAAGGTAACACTCAGGCCCTGCGAGACTGGCATGGACGAGCGCATGCGCGCCGAGGCAGTGGCGCACGTCCTAAGGTATTCGCCGCACGCCGCCCGAGTGGTGAACCAACATTTCGAGGCAGTCGCGGCAGTCTTCTTCATCCTAAGCATTGCCAGCTTCGCATACAGCGCGCTCAGCGTTTACAACTTCTATTATTACGGAAACTGCGAGGGGCCAACAGCAACGGGCGCGTGCTTCCTCAACACAGTGACAGGCGACTACGGGCGCTTTAGCGAGCCAAAAGACCTCATCACGCCGACAGAATTGGATGGACTGGTTATCGGAGACGCAAACGCCCGCAACACTATAATTGAATTTGGCTGCTTCACCTGCCCATACACTAAAGATGCGGAGCCCGTGGTGAAGCGGCTTCTGGCAGAGCGGAACGGGACGCTGCGATATGTCTTCAAACCTTTTCCTCTGCCGAACCACAACACCAGCTACGACATGGCACTGGC
>JAKAME010000057.1:0-686 GCA_021813025.1 Microcaldota archaeon | reverse complement strand
AGCAGGGAAAGGCATGGGAGTTGAGGGACTCGGTTTTCAAGAACCAGAAGGAGTGCATATCTGGCGGGATGCCGGTCATCGAGTCGCTGGCCGCTGGAGCGGGAATCGAAATGGGCTCTTTTGGGAGCTGCATGGCCGGCAACGCGTCGAGGGAAGAGCTTGACAAGTATATCCGGCAGGGAAAGGATTCGCACATCTATGCCACGCCAACCTTCTTCGTGAACGGAAAGCCGATTGTGGGGCCGAGACCGATAGGGGATTTCGATAGGGCCCTTGGGGGGCAGTAGGGGTTATAAATGTCACATGAATGTTTACTCATATGAAAAACAGGCATGAATGCGATGTGCGGAAAATAAACAAGGCCGCTGTCAAGGAGGCGAGGGCAAGGATGCTGGGCGACAGGCCGCTGCGCAGGGCGGCCGGAAGTTTCAGGCTCCTTGGCGACCCGACCAGGATAAAGCTCCTGCACGCCCTATCGCAGAGGGAATTGTGCGTCTGCGATTTGGCAAACCTCCTGTCCATGAGCCAGTCCGCCATTTCGCATCAGCTTGCCATGCTTAGGGGGGCAAATCTTGTGAAATTCAGAAAGGAGGGGAAAATCGCCCACTACGCCCTCAAGGACAGGCACATACTGGGGATAATCAAGGCAGGTGTAAAACATGCAAACGAATAGCCATGAAAGAAGC
>JAKAME010000056.1 GCA_021813025.1 Microcaldota archaeon | reverse complement strand
CTTCTCCGGGCCGCACGAAACGCTTGGATTCGCTCATGTATTTCGCTCCACAAAAAGACAATGAATAGGCTAATGAACGTCTGAATAGGCTCGCACGTTCTATATTTAAATACCCATAACCCATTAGCGATTCGAGGAACTTTCATGCCCGGCAAGCCCAAGCTCGTCCTGTGCGTAGACCGCGACAACGACCTCTACGAGAAGGCGGGCATCTCAGGCCCCATCATCGGCCGCGATGCCAACCTTAACGCAGCCATGGCTCTGGGCGTGGCCGACCCGGGCGACACCGACACCAACGCCATATTCAAGGCAATCTCGGTCTATGACCAGCTTTCCAAAACTCATTCTGTCCAGATTGCCACCCTGACAGGCTCGGCCAAGCTGGGATATGCAGCGGACGAGGCCGTGTCGGCGCAGCTGGACAGGCTGCTCTCGCAATTCCCCTGCGACTCATGCGTTTTCGTGTCCGACGGCGAGTCTGATTCCGCCCTTCTGCCAATCATCCAGTCGCGCGTGAAGGTGGATTCGGTCGAAATCGTGGTGATGAAGCAGGCAAAGGAGCTGGAGAAAACCTATTTCGTCATCCTCGAAAAGCTCAAAGAGCCCTATTACGCGCGCCTCATCTTCGGCATCCCGGCCCTCATTCTCCTGCTCTTTGTGGTGTCCTACGCCCTTGGCTGGAGCTGGCACGTGCCGGCCGGTCTCATCTCGCTCTACCTTCTCTTCAAGGCCTTCGGCCTCGAGGACGCGCTGTGGCGCATGCTTTCCTCATTCGACTTCAATGCGGAGAAGGTCTCGCTTGTGGTCTATCTTGTGGCCGCGCCCCTGATTGCAATCGCCTTCTGGTCAGGCTATCAGGCTTTCCTCACCTACTCGGCCATTACCACCAATCCGGCCAAGCTCATTGCCGCGCCACTGCGCGCTGTCCTGGTGCTGCTGCCCTGGCCCATCCTGCTGCTCATCGGCGGGCGGGTGCTGGATTTGATGGCAGAGAAGCGCAAAATAGAAGTTGTCAAATACGGCCAGTACGCTGTCTCCACCATTCTCTTCTGGCTGGTGTTCTGGGCAGGCTCGGTCTGGGTGGTCAATGACACCGCCCCCTATGTGTCGTTCGACGATTTCGTGGTGGTCATTCTCGCCTCGGTTCTGATGGGCTTTGTTTCCATAAGCCTCCTGCGCGCAGTCAAGCGCCGCGCGCTGCTGGGCCTCAAGCTTGAGAACAAGGAGGTGCTTGGCTCGGCGGGCAACTATGTCGGCAAAGTGATGGGCCTTGACCCGCACGACGGCACGCTGGCAATCAAGACGGCTTTGGGGCAGAAGATGGTGGTGCACCTTGAGGACGTTGAGCGGGTGGGCGAGAAGATATTGCTGTCGGCTTGAGGTTTTTCCTCAATCGTGCGATTTGCTGGCAATCAAAACCGACTGCGTCATCGCTTCCGGGAAGCGCGCGGCGCGCCGCTTCCGCAATCCGGAAGCGCTCAATTCCTATCCTACTTTTGCCCTCCATTCTGCCCGATTGAGAGGCCGTCCAGCAGTTCGGAAGGCATCTGAATCAGGTTGATTTTTCCCATCTTCCGCACGTTCACGACGCCGCGCCTGCGCAGGCGCTCGATGAGGCGGTGCGCCCTGACCTTTCCCATCCCGTCAAGCGCGGCGACCTCGGCCTGGTAAATCGCCCCTTTGCGCTCCAGGATGAGGCGGACCGCCTCCCGCTCGTCCTCGCTGAGGAACTTGAGGAGGAGATTGGCGTTCCAGCGCACTTCGGCCTTTTTTTCGTCCAGCATGCCGGTCAGAAGGTAGAATGAGCCGGCGCCGACCGCCAGTCCCAGCGCGGCGACCGTCACTATGAATTCGACATGGTAATTGACGAGCGGCCCGAACAGGGGCGAGGTCTGCAGATGCTCGGCGATGAGGTGATAGTTGAATATCATAGTGAGCACGAGGAAGATGAAACCCGACAGCAGGAAGATGATGAGGAGCGCCCTTCGCCTGGACTCCCGTGGCAAAAGGCCCAGAATCCGCTCCACCATCATTTTTCTCCCGTTGTTGGCCATGGTTTCACGCACCCATAAGTATGGTTACGTCCATATGAAACTATTAGACAGATGAAATTAATATCATACACGGATGGCAAGACAAGAAATAATAACCTATGTTCGGGTGATGGAATGAGCGATGAATCGAAAATGAGCGATGAGCCGGCCGGCGGAAAAGCCAATCAATCCGGCGGAGGGAAACATGCCGGCGCGGTGCCGGATAAGAGCGGGGATTCTGCCGGCATGTCCGACCGCTATATTCTGGCGGTGGCCATCATGTTCGCCGGGCTGATTCTCTCAGCTTCGCTTTATTTCTCGACGTCCTCCCTGTCGGCCGCGCTGGCCGGATGGCAGCCGACCGCAGCCATTCAGGTTCCGGTGCAGGCTGCTGCGCTCATTCCAAATGCCGCACCGTCCCTTGCGGCGCCGGCTCCTGCGGCTCCCAGCCCCAGCGCGGCCCCGCCCAGCGGCGGTTGCGGAATCCCGTCTGCGGCTCCAGGCGCGGACGGTTGCGGCGCGCCAGCCGGAACCCCCGGCTCCCCGGCCGGCGCCGTTGCCAACCTCGACGTGGGCGGGCGGCCAGTGCGCGGCAGCCCGGATGCAAAGGTGACTATCGTGGAATTCTCCGATTTCGAGTGTCCGTTCTGCCAGCGTGCCGAGCCGACCGTGCGCCAGGTAATGAATGATTATGCTGGCAAGGTCAGGCTGGTCTACATGCAGTTCCCGCTCTCATTCCACCCCAATGCACAGAAGGCTGCCGAGGCGAACGAATGCGCAGGAGACCAGGGCAAGTTCTGGGAATACCATGACAAGCTGTTTGACAGCGCGCGGCTGGATGCGCCCAGCCTCAAGAGCCAGGCGGCGGCGCTCGGCCTTGACGTGGTGAAGTTCAATTCCTGCCTGGACAGCGGCGCCAATGCGGCCAAGGTGGCGGCCATGCAGGGCATGGGCAGCCAAAACGGCGTGAGCGGAACCCCGACGTTCTTCATCAACGGCCAGCCGCTGGTGGGGGCGCAGCCGTATTCGAACTTCAAGGCCGTCCTTGACCAACAGCTGGCCGCCGCCGGCTGATAGAAACACATGCCGAAACAATGAATGAAAACAGGTGATAGGATGACAGAGTCGAAACAGGTGATATGATGGATTCCAAGAAAATGTTCATTGGGGCCTGCGCGCTGGCCGTGCTCTTCATTGGCTTTCTGGCCTTTTCGGCCATGAACCGGCCGGTCTTCGCAGCCTCCACCTCCGTCCCCGCGGCAATCGCTCCGGCCACCGCGGGCTGCGGGCCGCAAGGCTGCGGCGGCATGGCGCTGGGCAGCCCCAACCTCAAGGAGTTCGTGGTTGTGGCCAAGCGCTTTTCGTTCGAGCCGGCCACGTTATCGGTGCAGAAAGGGGACCGGGTGCGCCTCACGCTTAAGAGCGCTGATGTCGCCCACGGCCTGGCGATATCAGAATATGGCGTTGATTTGCGCGCAGGCGCGGGCGGGCAGAACACGGTCGAATTCACGGCCGACAAGGAGGGCACGTTCAATTTCGCCTGCTCCGTCTACTGCGGCGGGGGGCACCTTGAGATGGGCGGCAAGCTGGTGGTGGGTGGGGGTGCATCTGCTCCGGCTGCCCAGGCGGCTCCTGCCGTCCAGCCCCAGCTGCAGGTGGTGAAATTGTATGCGGCTCCGTCCGGCTATGACCAGAACACCTTGCAGGTCAGGGCCGGCCAGCCCGTGCGCCTTGAGTTCTCGGCAGACCCGAACGCGGGCTGCGGGCGGCAGCTCATCATCGACAACGTGGGCGTCAACCTCATCTCGCGCAATGGAGAGACCGTCTCGGCCACCTTCACCCCGCCCAGCCCGGGCGTCTACCGCTACCACTGCTCCATGAACATGTTCCGCGGGCAGCTGGTGGCCAGCTAGAATAAAAGGATAGGATAGGGGAAGACAGGAGCGAGGATGCGAGACACTTGGAGATGGGGGAGCTTATGTCCAGCGTATGGAAGGCGCACATGTTCGACGTATGGAAGACGTGGAAGAGGGGAGCGGGGCTTGCTTTCTCAAAGCCGCGCTATCTCGCGCTGGCAGCAGGGCTTTTCATTTTTTTCATCCCCCTCTATCTCTTACTGACTAATGTCGTGCTCATTGATACACTCTCTCTTAATCCGAATCTTACGCCAGTCGATGGATGGTCAGCCATTTTGTTGGCCGGCCTGGCCGCGCTGGGCTTCACGCTGGCCGCGTTCCAGTGGAGGGAACTGTCTGGCCTCTCTCACGCCAGCGCGGGAGCGGGGGGAATCGGCGGTTTTCTGGGCACTCTGGCCACGGCCTGCCAAATCTGCCAGCCCATCTGGCTGTTTTGGCTGGGCTTGGGCAGCGCGACTGCATTTGTTGCTGAATGGAGCCCCTATATTCTGCCGCTCAGCATCCTCCTGCTGCTCTTCTCCATCCATCTGGGCTTGGGGGCCATTGCCAGCGGCTGCCCGGTGCGAAGGCCGAAAGCAGGCAAAACTAGCGCGGAAAAAAAGAGGCCAGAAGGGGGCCACACCCTGAAACCAGGGAGGGCGAGAATCGATAAAACAGGATAATAATAACAAAGAGGTGACGACATGACGAGGATTAACAACGTGGACATGGGCAATGCAGCGGCATTTGCAAATGAAGTGAAAAAAGACAAAAGCAAAGCCATCAAAACAAAAAAAGTGACTGGCACCTGGAACCTTGAGGCTGGCCAGCCGCAGTTCTCAGCCGTTCTGGGGCATGCCGCGGGTTCTACGGAAATATACGCCGATGCCCCGCCGTTTTTGGGGGGGAGCGGGCAAAAGCCCGACCCGGTGCAATACTGCCTTTTTGGGCTGGCCGCATGCTTTGCGCAGACGTTTGCTTCCATTGCGGCGGAAAAAGGCGTTGCGCTGTCCAAGCTGTCCGTTTCGGCGGAAAACGAAATCAACCTTTCCCCGGTGCTTGGCATGGGGAGCGAACCTCCCGTAGAGTCGGCGAAGATTTCAGTAACTGCCTCAGGCGCCGAGCGTTCCAAGCTTTTGGAAATCGAGGCGTTGGCGCGCCAGAGGTGCCCCGGCGTCTATTGCCTGACGCATCCGGTAAGGCTTGAAACAAGGCTGAAAACCGAATGAAAAAAAGGTGGTTGGAATGAAAAAGATTTACGGAGTGATTGCGCTGCTCGCCATCGCCGGCGCGCTTTTCGCGGCAGATGATTCTATAGCTGAAGGAAAAGCGCTGGTTGACTCCAGAATAAGCTGTGACAATCTGACGGATGGCCAGCTGGAGTCAATCGGCGATTATCTTATGGAGCAGATGCACCCCGTCCAGGCGCATGAATACATGGACAGCATGATGGGCGGCGAGGGCTCGGCCAGCCTGAGGAGCGTGCACATCCAGATGGCGCAGGCCATCTACTGCGGAAGGGCCGACACGCCCATTACCTATGGCGGGATGATGGGCATGGGGATGATAGGCGGCGGCATGATGAGGGGATGGGGAACCACGTCATATGGGTATGGAATGATGGGTTCAGGGGCCTCTGGCACGCCCTACGGCATGATGGGCTACCGATACCCGGCCGCGTATGGCTTAAGCGTGTTTGACATCCTGCTGGCCATCCTTCTGGTCGGCCTTATCCTCGTGGTCTATGCGCACGCCTGGCAGAAAATCAGGGAGGACGGCAGGAAAAAGGCGCGGCAGGCATGATTTGAAAAACAGCGGTTTCGGCCGGCAAAAATCGGGATGAGCTTAAGCATTGGCATGAGCATTGGCATGAACTAAAAAAGCGGACGTTAGGTGTTACATTGGATAACCGGTTCATATTTGTCATTTGCTTGGGCGCGCTCCTCTCTTTTGGCTGCCTTGCCGGCAGCGGCCCACGAACAGATGCCAAAAACCTGCCGGCGGCCCAAGGCTATGCGGCCAGCGCCCAACCGGCAGACCGGGGTCTGGCCGATTTCAATTCCTCCGGCCTTCCGGCTGCCGGTTCCGGGTCTGTCAACCGCAGCATTGCTGGCCTTTCCCAAGCCGCCGCTTCAGGCGCAGTGGATTTGGCGAACTGGACGTTATTTCAGTTGCAGGCTGGTCCGGTGCGAAAACGCGTCAATGGCGCTGAAATTCGCATGTACGCCTACAATGGCCAGATTCCCGGCCCCCTCCTGCGGGTGAAGCAGGGAAGCGCGGTCTTCATCAATGTCACCAACCGCCTTGACGCGCCAACCATCGTGCACTGGCACGGCCTGCGCCTCGACAACCGCTTCGACGGCGTGCCGGACATCACCCAGCCGCCCATAGAGCCGGGCGGAAGTTTCCTCTACCGCCTCGATTTCCCGGACGAGGGCGTCTATTGGTATCATACCCACATGCGCGAGGAGCTCCAGCAGGAGCTGGGCCTGTACGGGGTCATTTTGGTGGAACCGGCGCAAGCCGGTTATTACAACCCCGTGGACCGGGAAGAGGTGCTGGTGCTGGACGACCTGCTGATGGACGGGCAGGACGTGGAGCCCTATGCCAAAAACCAGACCAATTTCGCGCTCATGGGCCGCTATGGCAATGTCATGCTGGCCAACGGGCAGGAAAACTATACGCTGCGGGCGAAGGCCGGAGAAGTGGTGCGATTCTTCATCCTCAACACTGCCAATGTGCGGCCCTTCAACCTGTCGATTGAGGGCGTCCGGTTCAAGATGGTCGGGGGCGACAGCGGCAAATACGAAAATGAGTTTTTCGCGGATTCGGTCATCATCTCCCCTTCCGAGCGCTACATCGCCGAAGCCATGTTCGAAAATGAGGGGACCTATAGCCTTATGGACCGCAATCCGCTGAAAGAACGCGTGCTTGGCCGGATTTTGGCGGATGGAACCAGCCGCGCGGCAGAAGAGAACGGCCGTGCGTCAGGGGAGAACGGCCGCGTTGCGCAAGAGAGCGGCCTGCCCCAATCCGCGGCGTTTGCAACCCTCCATGAAAATGCGGAAATCAAGGATTCGATGGCCCCCTATTTGGATTATCCTGACAAGCCGGCCGACTTCACCTACGACCTGACCGTGGATATCCCCGGCGCAACGCCTCTGGACGAGCTCGGTCGCGAGCTGATGGGCCTCGGCCATGACGGCATCGAATGGGAGGACACCATGTTCGGCATGAACCGCCTCTCCACCAACGCGAGCGTGAAATGGATTATCCAAGACAACCGCACGGGCCGGGACAACATGGACGCGGCCGCGCAAGTGCCAAAAGACAAGCCAATCAAGCTGCTCATCCGCAATGACAAGGATTCGCTGCACCCCATGCAGCACGTGGTCCACATCCACGGCACGCGCTTTATGGTGCTCAAGAGCGACGGCGCGCCGAACGCGAAGCGAGTGTGGAAGGATTCGGTTCTGGTGCCGGTGGGCGGCTCGGTGGAGCTGCTGGTCATGTTCCCGAATGACGGGGAGTGGGTGATGCACTGCCACATCGCCGAACATCTGGAGAGCGGGATGATGACGTCTTTCATCGTAAAGTAATGGATTGCAGCCCATGGAGCGTGTCGCAAAGCATTTGAAGCCGCATTCGGGGCACCGAGCCTCATCTGGCCGAGAACACCTTTTCCATTTTTTTCAAGTCATAGAGCGCGACGTTTTTCCCCAAATCCTCCTTGCGCCTGAACGACTTGGCGAAGACTGCAAAATGCTCCTTGCGATATTCATCGCGCCACTGCACATGTGCGGTTTTGGCTTTCAGTTCGCCCAGAACAACTTTGGCATCCACACCATCCGACCACTTGCATTCGGCGAAGAGGATATCCCCGGTCTTCTTGTTGAGGAAAACGATGTCGATGTCCTGCGTCTTCTTCTCCCCGCCATCGCGATAATTCCCCCACCACTTGCCGAACGTGTCGAATTTCGCGCCTACGTCATGGGCAAGAGCCTGCTGGCACACGTCCTCGAACACCACCCGTGACACGTATTTCTGCAGCTCGGGCGCTATCTTCTCCATCACCGGCCCCTGCCGCCCGCTCTCCAGATCGGACATGTTCGGCGCGGCGAATCGGAACCAGAAATTGAAGAAATTGTCCTTGATGCGATAGAGGCTGCGCTTGGAAGTGTCCTCGGTCACGGGGATGAGCCGCTCGACATATTCGAGGTCGATGAGCACGTCCAGGTATTTGGGCATGTCCTTGGCCGGAACGCCCGCCTTGTTGGCGATGTCGGTCAGTCGGGTCTCGTTCGACATTGCCGAGAGGATGGAATAGTAGGTGGCCGGCTCCCGCAACTCTTCGGAGAGAAGGAGGGAGGTTTCCTCATAGAGGAAGGTGCCCTTGGTGAATACGTTCTTGGTGATATTGGACTTCAGGTCG
>JAKAME010000055.1 GCA_021813025.1 Microcaldota archaeon | reverse complement strand
AAGAAAAGAAGAAATAGTGGGAAGTGGATTTGAACCACCGATCTCTGGGTTTCTCCACGTCCGTGTTTTTCACGGGCGCTTATGAGCCCAGCGGGCACTCCAAGCTACCCCATCCCACTGACAAACATTCAGGACCCCGAACTTTAAATAGCAGACGCAGGACGGCCGCCGGGCCGCCCAAGCCCAAAAACATCTAATTCTTTTTCAAAGGCTCGATGAAGCTCAAATCCTGCCCGCACTGGTCGCACTTGAACTGTAAATTAGACGCCTGCTCAAAACCAAATCGTTTGCCCACGCCGCAGGCGCCGCATTGGTAGAACTCGCCGTCCCCGCTCTCCTCAACCACCACTGCCTTCTCGCCCTCGCCCGCCTTGATTTGCTCCACCAAGCTAGCGATGTGCTCGTCAGTCAGCCTCCAAACATAGGAATACCAGCCGCTGTTCTTGTCGCGGTTGCGCATGTAGACGGCCAGCCCGTGCGAATGGAGCCGGTTGAGCACCACGCGCACGTCGGATGCGCGCACGCCGGTCTTCTGGGCAATCTGCTCGTCGCTCATCGGCGTTCCGAATTCCTGTATTATATGAATCGCGTTCTCGCCCACCGAGCGGATGAGCCAGCGGCGCACGTCCGCGTCCACCAAAAGCTTGCTGCGCCAGATGTGGTTCATCCCGCCATGTGACGGGGCCGCGTGCTTGGTCGCAGCTTTTGGATGGGGCATTTTGGGGCGCAATTTCGGCCTTGCAGCTCTTGAATGGAATTTCGGGCGCAAGCCGCCCGCATGCCGCGGCCGCGCTTTGCGAGAACGAGACAGATGCGCGCGTTTTGAAGGCGATTTGGAGGCGTTCATCTTATGGCGTGCCGGCCGCGCCGCCGCCTTGCCCCTGCGTTTGCCTCCCGTCGCCATACATTAATTTCCACACCTCAGCGTATTTATACCTGCCCCTCATCAGAACACAAAAACACATCTTTTCCAATCTTCATCGGCCTGATTTTCCTGCGCGCCCCCTCGAACGCGCGCTCAAGCTCGCGCCCCTCAAAATACCTGTCCAGAAACACGGCCAGCGCGGCTATTTCAGAATGCGGCTGGCTGCCGACGGCAATATTGAAGTCTGCGAGATGGTAAGCTTCGGCAGGCACCTTCTGCGAGCCGACCAGCACCAAACAATCCTTCTTTGCCGCCCTTATGGGGCCGATGTTTTCCTGCAGCGGCAGGCCGTACATTGTGAGGTGCACGAAGCATCCGCCCCGCTTCTTGAACCGCTCCACTTCGGCCTGCCAGTCCTTTGTGTGCCTCACTTCGAACTTTCCGCCCCACTCATCCGCTATTTTGCGCAGCCGCCCCATCAGCCCCTCGTCCTCGTCGCCCTCGAAGATTATGCCCCCCGCGCCCAGCGCCCTTGCCGTGAGGGCCACGTGCGTGCTGGCGCGCGCGTCGCGCATGCGCCTATGCCCGTAACGCAGAACCCAGACAGCCATACGAATCGCTTCGCGCCATTTTTCAAGAAGTTTTTTCGGGCCCGGTGGGATTCGAACCCACGACGTTTTGGTTGCTCTGCCAAACAAATGGCCTAAGAGCCAAACGCTCTACCAAGCTGAGCTACGGGCCCAAAAACGGCGAAAGCAGTTAGGGGCGTCAATGAATTAAAATAGAGTGGGTGGGGCGGGACTCGGGTGCGCGGGCGGCAAACTAGGCTTCAATTCACCACATCTTTACAAACATTCCTTCCCCGCCCCTGCGCGGGTCCCTTATCTGCTGGAAATGGCTGCGCGCCGCCTCGTTCGAAAGCCTGCGCACACATATGCGGTACTGCTCGCTGCGCCCGCCGTCGCGGTCGGTTACTGTAATTTTGGAGCGGTAGAAAACCGCGCCCGCCGACTGGTTGAGCGCCACCCTGCACGCGACCCCGTTGTCGCTGTCAGGGCAGTCATGAACTTCCAAAACCGGCGCCCCCCTTTCCAGCACCCTGCTAAGCGCCTCGTCCTTCTCGCTTTGCGCGACCTTCAGAATCCGCCTGTATGCGCGCACGACCTCGTCCGCGCAGCATCCAAGAATTCTCGCTATGCTCTCAACTGTCCCGTCATCAGCCATGCAATCAACAGTATTGATTGTGCATAAAAATATAAAAATGGGGTGCCGCCGGCCTTGTGCAGGCCGCCGCCCGCTCACTTCTGGCTGGCGCCCACCACTTTGCTGGTGTTGATGGCCGCCGCCCCGCCAGAGGTCGTGTTCGCGCTAGTGCCGCTCGCGTTCCCGGCAGGCGCTGCCGCAGCCGCCGTCATGTTCAGGCATTGCGCCCTCAGCGCGGCATCCAACACGAGCTGGCAGTAGCTGGAATCCTTCTTGAGGTAGGCCACGTTGGCATAGCATTCGGATTCCATCGCGCCGGCCTTTGCGCACAGCTCCGGGCGGAGGTTCCCCGTCTGCGTCGCCACCTTGATGACGCAGTCCCCGAGCGCGCTCTCGTTGGCGGACAGCTCGCAGAATCTTATCTGGTTGTAGCTGATGGCGTTCTCCTTGAGGCAGCGGTTGACGTCCGCCGTGGTCTGGCCAAGCCTGCAGGCCGCCAGGGCATCAAGCTCCTCGTCACCGTTCGATGCCAGCGCGCCGACCACCTCCTCCCTCTCAAGGTCCATGCCGGCCGGAATGGCCGGCTCCTTGAAGTCAAGGCTGGTGAAAACTATGCTGTAATTGGTGCGCACGTAGATTATTTTGCCGCTCGCGTCCTGGCGCGGCTGGTCATAGCTCATGTTCTGCCTCAGCGCCACCCCGTACTGCCCATCAAGGCAGACTTCGATTTGCGCCGTGCCGAGCTGGTAGGGGAAGCTCCTGCATTCCCGGCCTGCCACCAGCGCGCTGGCGGCCGGGCCGCTGAAGTTGAAGCCGCCCTTGCCCATCATCGAGCGGTAGCCGTCCGCAATCTGCGCCGCAGCGTCCGGCCGGGGCAGGAAGAACTGCTGCAAATCCTGCACTCCCTGCCTGTCCAAACTGGCGTTCATCAGCGCACAGTGCTGGCTCTCCCCGACCGGCCGCTCGCAGAGGATGGTGCGGTTGCCCTCCAAAAACACGTATGTGCGGTTGTAGAGCGGCGTGAGCACGCTGACAAGGCGCGCGCTTCCGTTCGACATGACGCCGATTTGCGCCAAGTTCGCGCCATTCCGCTCAACCATCTGGGCGCTGTATGCTGCCGGGATTTTGGAAGTCAGGCCCAAGAGCTGCATCAGCTGCCTCGCCTGCGGCGTGCCCAGCGCGCTGGCTGCCGAAGTGTTGTTGGCAGCATTGTTCTGCGCGCCGGCCGCCCCGCCAGCCATGCCTGCCTGCCACAGCACAACCGCCAGCACGGCCACCAGCACTATCGCTATAATCAGGATGCGGGTTCGCCCGCCCGCGAGGCCTCTGCTCGCGGCGTTTGCGCCGGGCGCGGAAGCATGCTGCGCCGATACCGAGCCCCATGAAGCATGCGCGGCAGGCTGATGCGCGGCTGCCGAAGCTCCAGAGGAATGCGCGCCCGCCTCTTTGGCCGGCTCGTCCAATGGCGCGGAAGCTGTCACTTCCACTCTCGCTGGCCCGGCCACCCAATCGGGCTTGTGGGCGGTTTTCTTGTTTTTGTCAGTTTTCTGGCGAGGCATAAGCTCCCCTCCACATACCTGCCCCTATCTCGCAGCCACGATTTTAATAATGTCCCCATTTTGCAGGGGGTGGTCCCGGCCCACCCTTCTCTTGGTCTTGGCATCCACCGCCCCGATAAAGCTCTTGGCCAAATCTGTATGGACTGCGGCAGCCAGCTGCACTGCTGTGGTGCCGGGCGGCACCAGGATGGCGTCAGGCAAAACGTTGCCTTTCCTGTCAGTGTAATGGTTCTCGTCCTCCACAGGATAAACAACCATCATGCCCAATTTGCCGAACACCAGCTCGCGCAAGGCGGCATGCACGCCAGTGCCTCCATTCTCTTTCATGAACGAGCGTATGCGCTCCAGCGCCTGTCTCTGCGCAGCGTCCGGCGAGCCGGTGATTTCAAAATCAGGGACACCGGGCGAATATTCTATCATTCCTGCCCTCGCAGCCTTCTGCAGCGCATGCTCATACATGGCTGAGCAGGGGCGGATTGCGGCATGCCCGGTAGCGCTGGCGCCCCCGGAGCTTTCGCCGCCCTCCCGTCCTGTCTGCATCCTTTTCACTCTCTCCATCGCTCCGGGCAAATCCGCCTTGTTTGCCGCAACCACCATGGGCTTGCCGTCTGCCCACAAATTCCTGGCAAACCGCGCGGTCTGCTCGCCATTCCATTGTATGCGCTCAAGGCTCACGCCCGCCTTCTGCGCCGCGACCGTAATCTGGCTTGACGTATACCCCAGCCCGGAGACGGCTTCCATCAGCTCGGCCAGCCCCCTGTTCTTGTATTTTGCCTCGTTGCGCTTCAATATCCCGGCCAGCCAGCCCGCAAGCTCTGCCTGCAAAAACCCAATCTCTTCCTCCAATGGAAAATTCTCAGCAGGCTTGCCTTCCAAATCCGTCCTTCCCGACGCGTCCACCACCTGCACAAACCCGTCCGCTGTCCTCAAGTCATCCAAAAACTGGTTGCCCATGCCCCTTCCCTCGCTCGCGCCCGGCACGAGGCCTGCCACGTCCAGCAGCGGCACGGCAATTTCGCGCATCCCGTCCTTGCAATGCCCGCCCCTCGCGTCGCATTTTGCCAGCCCCATTTCCACATGCGCGCATTTCATGCGCAGCATGGCCACCCCCTGATTGGGCTGTATGGTGGTGAAGGGGTAATCAGCCACTGGCACCTCGATTGAGGTGAGGGTGGAGAACAGCAGGCTCTTTCCCTTGTTGGGGCTTCCGATGATTCCTACAAGCATGATGGAACTTAGGCCGACAAAGGAATATAACCTGTCTTTCCCAAAGCGTCCCCATGCTTTTTACCCAATCCCATGCCCCCTCCTCCCTCGAGCATTTCGCAGGCAACAAGGAGGCGGTCTCGCGCGCCAAGCAATGGGCGTTAGGCTTCAGCGTGGGCGCGCCCTCAAAGCCGCTTCTTATCCACGGCCCGCCCGGCTGCGGCAAATCAGCCCTCGCCTGCGCGCTTGCAGCGCAGATGGAATGGAACGTGGTGCCAGTCTCCCCCCCCAACGAGGCTGAGAAGGAGAAATGGGCCTCCAACCTAGGCGGCGCGTTTTCCGGCTCATCCTTGTTCGGCCTCTCCACTCTCGTGCTGGCCGAAGACGTCGACACATGGGCCTCAAGCAAAGCCCGCGCCGCCATCACCGCCCTCATCTCTCATCTGGATTCTGCGCGCGGCCCCGTCATCCTCACCGCCGAGGACGCCTACGACCGCTCCCTCTCCTCTTTGCGCACGCACTGCGAGCTTTTGCCAATGAAGGCGGTCAATTCGGCCGACATAAAAGCGGTGCTTGCGCGCATAGTGAAGTCGGAGCGTCTGGACGTTTCCGACGAGGAGCTCCATTCCATCTCCTCCAACGCCAACGGGGATTTGCGCGCCGCGATTTCGGATTTGCAGGCCCGCAACCCTGCCGCCTCGCGCGAGCGCGCCAAGGCCGTGTTCGAGCAGGTGCGCACAGCCATGCGCGCGCCCACGCTCGCAGCCACGCGCGGCCTCATGATGCCTCTCTCCGAGCGCGACACCCTCAAGCTCTACATATCCGAAAACCTCCCGGCCGAGCGGCCGGACCTGCTTGAGCGCGCCGCCGCGTTCTCCCGCCTCTCGCGCGCCGACGTTTTCGACGGCCGCATCCGCCGCATCCAGTACTGGGGTTATCTGCGCTATTCCTCGGACCTCATGCTCTGGGGCGTGGCCTCCACCCGCGGCAAGACGGGCCCCTCCTTCATCCCCTACGCCTTCCCCTCCTTTATCCAGCGCATGGGCGCATCCAAATCGCGCCGCTCCCTGCGCAAAGCCCTCTCGGCCAAAATCTCCGTGCGCGTTCACACCACGACGGCGCGCGCAGCGGAGTTCATCCCTCTCCTGCAGGCCATGGGCCAGTCGCACCCCGCCTCGGCCCCCACCCTGTCCGCCTATTACCAGTTCGACGAGGACGAGATGGCCGGCCTGCTCGAGCTCTCGCCCTCCTCGGCGCACAAGAACGGCCGCCCAGCCTCCGCCACGCCAGCCCCTGCGAAAAAGCGCGCCTCTGCCGGCAAGGGCAAGCCCAAATAAGGGGCCCGAAAAGAAAGCCCAAGCGAGGGGCCCCATTTCCCCCGCCCATTTCCACTATTTCACCCCATGTCTTCGTCGATGGGAGCCAGTATGTTTTTCTCCCCGATGCGCCGTCGTGAATACCTTTATTAACTTTCTCCTCGTGGGCACGACGACATCCAATAGGGAGGTGTTTGTTAATGGGCAGCAAAGTAGGAAGTGAGAGAATCAAGCGCGAAGACGGCTATCTTTACTACATCGGTAAGGACGGCTACGTCTGGGCGGCCCCGATGAAGCACAACAAGAAGGGCAAGAAGAAGAAAGTAGGCAGCGAGAGAGTCAGCAAGGAATCCGGCTGCATGTACTACTTGGGCAAGGACGGCTACGTCTACAAGGCCAGGCTCAAGAACGCCTAAGGCGCTTTTCATCCTTTTTTAATTTTTATTTTTCCATCCCCCAGCCCCAGCTTTATAATTTCTATCTGACTGCCTAGCACATGCGAAGAAAACTGGCGGCCCTAATCGTTTTCCTCTCCCTTGCCTCCGCGCTCGGCGCATCGGAAGTGTCTGCAGGCCCCTGGGCGCTGCAAACAGGCCTCAACCAGTCAGAGGCCGCCTCCCTTCTCTCCAGCCTCTCCTTCCAGCTCGACCCGTCAAACGACAGCCACTGGATTGTCTCATCCTCCTCCCTCCTTCTCTCCGACGCGCAAGGGAGCCTTGTCCCCAGCATCAGCCTCTACTCCTCCTGCCTCTCCTCCACCTGCCATTCCTCATCAGACATCTACCGCTCGGAATCCGGGCGCATAGTCAAAGTCGGGCGCCTGCAGTCAAAATCCGGCTCGCTCTTCACTCCTCCCCCTCTGCCAGCTTCCGATTCACAGAACGCGGCCGAGATAATCAACGAGTCGCAGACTCCGCTGGCCAGCCTCATGCCAATCAGCCTGCCGCCCCAGTGGCTGTGGGTGGTTGCAATCGCCATAGTGCTGCTAATCACGCTTGCTTTCCTGATGCGCAACAGGGATTGAAAAAAGAAAAAGAAGGTTCTGCCTCTTTCTCACTTCTTCGGAAAAGTCTTCACCGCGCGCTCCATCAGCTCGATGGTCTGCTCGATGTCCCGCGCCGCGCACACTCCGACGTTTGAGTGTATGTAGCGCGTGGGGATGCCCAGGGCGATTGAGGGTATGCCCCCGCGCACGCTGTACACGGACGCGGCATCGGTGGCCCCGCCCTCGATAACTTCCAGCTGAATCGGTATTTTCGCCCTTTTGGCTACTGCCATGAAATGCTCGCGCATCTGTCTGTCAGCCACGTTGCCCATCCCGGCGGCTTCCACAAGGGTGATGACCGGCCCCTTGTCCAGTCCAATCCCGCCGCTCTCCTCATCAGTTATTTCCGGATGGTCGCCTGCAATTGCGGTGTCAAGGGCAACAAATGCGCGCGGCTGGAGGCGGTATGCAGACAGGGCGGCCCCCTTGCCGAACATCGACACCTCCTCCTGCACGCTGCCCACCAGCACCACATCCTCACCCTTCAGAGTCTCGGCCAGTTTGAGCAGCCCGTAGCAGCCGGCGCGGTCGTCCAGAGCCTTGGCCGTTATGCGCCCGCCCTGCAGGTGGCGCGCGGGGATGTCGAATCCCACCGGAGTGCCTATGCGCACCCCCAGCTTCTCGACTTCCTTCCTGCTTTTCGCCCCTATGTCTATGAACAAGTCCTTTGCTTCCGGCGCGCGCCGCTCTCCCCCTTTTTTCTGCATGTGCGGCGGCTTGTGGCCAATCACGCCGTAAATCTTTCCATCCGGCGTGGGGATGACCACTCGCTGGTTGGGCAGCACCCTGTCATCAATGCTCCCGACCTTTATGAAGCGCAAAAATCCCTTGTCTGAAACGAATTTCACCATAAGCCCGATTTCGTCCATGTGGGCTGCAATCATGATTGGGCTTGTTTTGCACTTGGGGCTTTTGGCCACCACGCTGCCGAAGCGGTCTGTTTCCGCGTGCCAGCCTCTCTTCTTGAATTCGGCCTCCATCAGCTTTGCAATCTCGTGCTCCTCCGAAGGCACGCCAAACGCCTCGGTCAGCTTGGCTAAAAGCGCGAATTCAACCATAGAAACACCGCCTCCTCTCTCATCCCGAATGCCTATAAATCCCGCCCGTCCAATCCTTTCCTATGATGGACATCACAATTTTGGGTTCTGCCGCCTCCTCCCCCACCCCTGCGCGCAGCCTGCCCTCCATCGCCTGCCGAATGGACGGCGACGTCCTG
>JAKAME010000005.1 GCA_021813025.1 Microcaldota archaeon | reverse complement strand
ACTGCTTTTTGTCAGCCCCTGCGTCGTCAAGATAGATGAAATAGAGCGAGACGCCCATGGTGTTCGCGGCGTCTATGAGGCTCTCCACCTCGCCCCACGGAGGCACGTTCACGCCGTCCGCCCCGCCGTCGCCCACGTACACTACGCTGCCCCTCACCTGGCCTGCAAGAATGCGCTTCTGCAGGCTGGCGAACGACTCGTCGTAATGGTCAGGGTCGGCTATGCGCTCGGTGCTGGTATGCGTCTCGTAAACGGCCATGGGCTGGGAAGACTGCCCGCCTATTATGAGGCCCTCGTCCTTGAGGTGGCAGTCGCATTCCTCCTTGACCCGGACAATCTCGCCCGGCAGGCTCTCGGCCTTCACGGTCAGGATGGACTGGTCTTTGAATTTGCCCCTGAACAGGTCGGCCGAGTTCTTGAGGAGCGAGGCCTGCGCCGATGTCCCGTCGAATACGAACAGGAGTTCGAGCGCCTTTTTCCTCAGCGCCGCGTGCTCGTCCATCACGTTCTTCGGCACTTGGAAGTCCTCGTCCTCTCGAGCTTTGAAGGCCGGCAGCATGACCATATAGAAAGAATCTGGATTAATAAGCGTTGGCCGTCGCGCGCGGCCTTTGGCCAAAGCCAAGAACTTTATAAGGCAGGAGTAGGAATCATCATTGGTTGATATGCCTCAGGAAATGTTGAAGGAAAGCGAGGCGCTGCGCTCCGACAAGGTGTGCGCCAGCGTCGTCCCCAAGCTCAACGATATCTTCCGCGAGATGAACGTCAGCCCCCATTCCATCCAAAAGCTGCAGATGGGCGCCAGCCCGGACGGCTCGTTCGGAATTTCCTGCCTGCTGGAGGACGGCTCGCCGCTCTACTATTCCGGAAGCGCGTCCCAGGGCCGCGTCAGCGGCTCGGTGCAGGAGTTTCTTCCAAAATTCGCCCAGACCTACGAGTTCAGCATGGCAGGCCCCAAGGACAGGGGCGGGGTGAAAAGCCAGTTCAACGCCTATGTCGAGACCTACGCCAGCGAGGCGGCCAACGGGCCCCTTGTCGCAACCTTCCCAAGAACCGAGGGCCGGCAAATCCAGTATTCGGTGGATGACGAGGGCTCTGTTTCGGGTGGAAAGCCTGTCGCAACCGTGCTGGGCAAGCCTCTTGATTCAAAGGATGTTCCAAAGGAGGGGGAAAATGGCGTCGGGATAGCGGTGCCCGAGGCGGAGAACATCGCGCCGGGGGATGCGAACAGCACGCTCGAGCTTGTGCGCTCGGCAAGAAGCGGCCCCAAGGCCGGCTTCGGGGGCGCGGAATTCGGCAAAGACGAAATCTTCCTTCCTGCAGACAAGCCGCATTCCCCCGGCCACACTTCCGACTTGGTGAGCATCGAGCCACAGCCTCTGGCCGGCTATGTGCTTAGGCCCATGCAGCAGAAAGTGCAATTCTATTACGACGTGTCTGCCACCTCGCTTGGGAGCGAGGATGACATCCGCCGGCAGATAAAGGACGCGAAAAAATCCGTGCTGGACGGGGTGGGGGGAACGTTCTCCTCCAAGATGCTTCCGGACGACAGGGACACCAACCTGGCCAACTATGCGCTCATCGACAACAACCTGCACGCGTTCAACGACTATTTCCGCAAGATTTACACAGGCGAGGGCGTGGACGCCTACCTGCAGAACAAGCGCGACTACCAGGACGGCAAGACATCAGACAACGACGGATACCGCTCCGCGATATACAGGTTCATGGAGGACTACGAGAAGGGAAAAGCCACCGCTCTGGTGCTCATGGGCGACGGCGGCAACCAGTACCGCCGGCTGTCCTACGAGCCTGACGCGAAGGACGGCAAGCCGTGGAAATGGGAGACTGACCTGGAGAAGGTGATGGCAGACCGACGGGCGCTTGAGCAGTTCCATGCGAAGTTCCCCGACGCCCGCATACACTACGTTGGCCAGAAAATCGAGGTGGACAGCGAGAGCAGCCCGCTCGACCCGCCCGGCGACTACGAGTTCATAAAAGACCTTGCCGAGCGCAGCGGCGGGCAGGCTTACGAGTATTCGCAGAACCTCGACTTCTCGAAAATAATCAAGGCAGAGGAGCCTGCCGTGCTGCTGCCGGCCCGCCAGCCGATTCTCATGAGCATCGAGCCGGAGAGCCGCAAGCCTTTCCTCAGCGTTGACCTCGGCTCCAAAATCTACACTCCTCTGCAGAGGCCGGGCTGGCTTTTCACAAAGCCGTTTGCAACTAAAGCTGATTATGAATACAGCCTTTGGGACATGCTAAACCGCCCCGGCTCGATGCCCCCCACCCCGCTTGACGAATGGTACAAGAGAAGGATAATCACCGCCCCCAACTTCTACGGCGCCCTCTTCCCGCTGCTTGGCTACAAGGACCTGCTGGGCAAGGAAGTCGGCTTCTCTGAATTCCTTGACAAATACAGGGGGGTTGACGTTGCGAGCGGATACGCGCAGGATGCGCTGCGGCTTCTTCCTTCCGGCGGCGCGATAAACAGCGCGGATTCCAAGGCCCAGGCAGACCTCATCAACAGCTTTTTTGCCGCCAATCGGGAAAAAATGTATTCTGATGTCTGGGACAACATAGGCGCAGGGGAGTTCGACAAGTTCGGGGAGCGGGGCAGGGCCCTCAGGGGCTTCACTGATTACATGGCGCGGGTGAGATTCTATGATGTGGTGCTCTCGGGGCTTGAGCCAGGCACCGGGCTTTACAATCTCATCAAGAAGGAAAGGGACGAGGCTGCCAAGCCCGGATTCGAATACACCTGGCACGCGCTCACCGGCGGGGAGAGGTGGCTGAGCAGCCTCTACATAGCCTCCGCAGCGCAGGTGCTGGAAAGCCTGGTGTCAGGCACGGCGAAAGGCTCTGCTTACGTCCGCATGGCCTACAACGCCGGCGACAGCGGAATCCGCCTCGACTACGGGCAGAAGGAGCCGATTCCGGCCATGTCGTTCTCATTCAACATGCTCAGAAACCCCTTCCTGCAGCTTCCGGACGAGTCCGCTTTCTGGGCGCAGTTCTATGACATGACCTCGGCCTCGGTGCACGCAGTCTTTTCGGGTGCGGCCTGCTCCAGCAAGGAGTTCGAGCTTTCATACAGACTGAACGCCGGCCTGGGGCTCCTCGTTCCGGACAGCGACCAGTCAAGGCTGAGGCTGGCCTCGGCAAGCATAGAGGGCAACCAGTACGCCGGCACGTGGCCTGTCTCCAAAACCCTGCCCATCTTCTTCGCAGGGGCGGAAGCCAACTGCATCTACAGGCCGCAGGACAGCAGCTTCGAGGGCTTTCTGGGCGTGAAGCTTGTCCCAGTGTCGGGCAGGATGATTACCGAAGCTCTGGGGCACGGAAGCGGGCTTGCGGACGAGGGCGGCAGGAAGATTGCCCCCGAGCTTGACTCCATGATGATGCCGCTCTACACCGACGCCAAGCTGAGGTGGTGGGCATTCAGGAGCCAGCAGGAGATTTCCTCCCTTCTTTTCGAGGGCATATTCGACGGGCTTGTGGCAGAGCAAAAGTATGTTCCAAGAAGAATCGGGCTGGAGGCAACCTACCGTGTTGGGGACCAGAACCCATTCACTGCCAAGCTCAGCGGTTTCAGGGCAGGGATGACCGGCCCAAATTCGTGGCTGGTCGGGGCGCAGGTGTCGCAGGAGCTTCTTGACCGCAAGCTGACTCTGAGCCTTGAAGGCCATTGGCAGAAATACGGCAAGCCTGCCACCATATCGCCCGGCGCGATTTACTTTGGAATCAACTACAAGCTTTACTAGAACGAAAAGGAGAATGAGAAAAGGGAAAACGAAAAGAAGAATTGGGAAAAAAAGAGGAATGAAAAAGGAAAAGAAGAATTTGAAAATAAAAAATCTAGACTTCCATCACGCTTTTCCCACATAAGCCGGGCCGTGGAACGGGTAATAAGTGAATTTCCGCCATCCCATTACCGGCACGACCTCGTAATCTTGGATAATGTCTCCGAACCGGTCTCTGAACTCCACCAAAATCTTCTGGAAATGGGCGTTGTCCTCGCAGTCGAAGCCGATGTCGACGTCCCACTTGCCCACGCATTTGAGCAGGAAGGTGGAATAGGGATTCGAGCGGCAGAATTCCTCCAGTTCTTCCTCTTTCTTGGGGTGCATGTGCCTCATGCTGGCCAGAATCTCGTAATTCTCATAACCTGTCTTTTGGTGGTCTATCAAAATCTTGTATCCTTCGATGATGCCGCTCCTTTCCATGCCTTTTATCCGGCTGCGCACGGTGTTGGGGGCCAGATTGAGCCGGTTGGCCAATTCAATGGTGCCGGCGCGCGCATTCGACGAGAGGGCGGCGAGGATTTTTTGGTCCGTGGAATCGGTTTGGACTGTTTCAAACGAGCCGATCATGGGCACTTCTTTTTTTCTTGCTTGGTTGTTGATGAGGTAAGTCTTGGGATAGGTGTAAAACTCGGTGGAAACCAGAATGGCATAATCATTGACGCAGCCGGGGAATTTGGCCAAAATGTGCTTGAGAATCCGGTTGAACTCGTTGACGGATTTGGCCAAAATGCCTATGAGAAGGTCGTATTTGCCCCCGCAGCCGGCCACCAGCCTGACGCTGGCATGGGCGCACAAATAATCCTCCAATTCCTTTCTTTTGCTTTCCGGCATTTTAGGCAGCTGCATCCAGACCTCGTGGTTGGCATAGCCCATGCGCGAGACATTGACAGCGGCCAGAAAAGAGAGGATGACGCCTTCTTTCATGAGGCGCGAAATTCGGTAGGAGAGCACCTGCTTTGAAATTCCCACGCGCTTGGCCAGTTCCGGCCCGCCTAGGCGGCAGTCCAGCTCCAGCTCGTAGAGGATGCGCTTGTCCTTGGCATCGAGCTTGACGAGTGAGTTTGACATATTGGATTTATGGTTAGACTTGTTTAAAATACTAAGCACTTGTCAAAGAAATTGATTATAAGTATTATATTTAGATTAATCCATAGATAGACATAGAGAAACACAATGTCGGGTGAGAACATGATAAAATTCCAAAAAATCGCCGCCAAGACGCTGCCCTATGTCTTAGTGGGGACGATGGCGCTCTCCAACCCGTTCTACAAGGCACACGGTCAGGAGCCAAAGCCGGTTTCCCAAAAACCTTTGCAGGAACAGGTAATCAAACAGGATATTCCGCAGAATTACGAGAGAAACTTTATGCTAAGGGTGGCTACCCACGAGTTTTACGAAACCGATCTTGAAATACTGAAGGAAACCGAAAAAGATTTGGATAACTACTCCGGAACGCGGACAGACGCGCTTAGAAAAACCGTCCAAAGCAGAATAACTGAGTTGGACAAGCCCGACTGGAAAGGATTCGCATATGCTGTCGGACTGGTAATTTTGGTCGGGTTTGCTATGCTGATTCCTTTCCTCAGAAAAGTTCATGTGACTGGCCGACAAATCCAGAGTCGAGAGACAGAGAAGAACGAGATTTCCACAACACGTGCGGCCCAAACCGCTTGGTGGTCGTTCATGGGCCGTAATCCTGACGTGACCAGTAAATACGTTGAGAGGGTAGAAGACAAACGCGAAAAGATATCCCTGCTCATTTCTTTAGGTTTTGATTATGGGCAGAAAGATTCTCTTGAGCAAGCCAGAGAAAAGTTTCTCGAGGCTGAAAAATTAATCGATGAGCTGGAGGCCAAAGGTGAGGGCTGCCGGGAACTGCGAAGCGACCTGTCCATGGCTGTACGCAATCTTGGTATTCCGACGCTGAGCTTGAGGAGAGACTAGACAAAATAAATAGAAGGTGATATCTGACGCTGGAAATTTATAAAACAATAGAAAAAGGAATGAAAAACAAAAAGAAGAATTGGCCGGGGCCTGCTTCAAACCTCGACCATTGTCTCCATGAAGCTCGGCCGGCCCTGCTCAGGAGCGCTGTGCGAGCCGCCCATCTGGCCCATGATTCCCTCGAGCTGACCGGATTTCAGGCCGGTCACGATGGATGTCACGGTAACCAAATCCCCCATGCCGGGGTCGAGGCGGGCGCCGATTTTCACGTTGGCGTCGGGGGCGAATTCGGAAGTGATGCCCTCTCCAATCGAAATGGATTCGCCAAGCGTGAGGCCGGTGCCGCCCGCGATGTGGAGCAGGGCTCCTTTGGCTCCCTCATACGAAACGTCAAGCAGGGGGTGCTCAAGGGTGTTTTTCACGACCGACTCCACGCGGTCGTTGCCATGGGCCTCGCCCATGGAAATCAGCGCCACTCCCCCGTCCTGCATGACAGAGCGCACATCCGCGTAGTCGATGTTCATCAGACTGGGCAGCATTATGGTGTCCGCAATGCCGCGCACGGCCTTGCCCGTAATGGCGTCCGCAAGGTTGAATGCATCTGAGATTGGAAGGTTGGGGCAGTAGCTCACGAGGCGGTTGTTGTCAATCACCGCCATGGTGTCTGAGTGTGGCGCAAGCCTCTGCAGGCCCCACACAGCCTTCTTCATGCGCGCGCGCTCAAGCGCGAAGGGGATTGTGACAATCGAGACCACGACCGCGCCCTGCTCCTTGGCCACCGAGGCCACAACAGGGCCTGCGCCGGTTCCGGTTCCGCCGCCCATGCCTGCGCACAGGAATACCAGCTCTGTTTCGCCAATCGCGTCGCGAATCTGCTGCCTCGATGCCTCGGCGCACTTCTCCGCCACCTCGGGGAATCCGCCGGCGCCGAGGCCCCTCGTGACGTTGGCGCCGATAAGCACCTTCTTGTGCGCCTGAATGGATTTCAAATGAAGCGAATCGGTGTTTATTGCGATTGTCTGGGCGGACTGGATGTTGTTTTTCATCATCCTATCAACGGTGTTGCAGCCCCCGCCGCCGATGCCCACTATGGCTATGCGCACCTTGTCGTTCGACATCAGCCCGTCGGACTGCACGGGGTCGCTGTGCTGCACTGGCGCTGAATTATTCTCCTTGGCCGAAGCCACAAAACCTTCCAACATTTGCCCAACCCCCGTCTTTTTATCGTCATGCCCCATTGCGCGCCGTTCCGGTCTGGTCGCTTATGGCCGGATTTGCGCGCATCACGCCCTTGATGCTAGTAGATAGGTAAAATGTTTAAAAAGCAGATAGATACATCGAGGTGGAAAAACGAAAAACCGGATTCGGGTGTGGGAGGAGATAAAATTTCGCAAAAATGATGGAAAAATGGGGAAAAATGGCCGTTCTATTCAAGGCTTCTGATGAGTTCTGCAATTCTTTTCGAGTATCCCCCCATTTCCGTGTACATGCGCATCCTTTCCCGCAGGCTGGGCCACTTGCCGGCCACCCCTTCGACGTCCTCGGTCCACATTTTCCCAAGCCGCTCGCGTATGGCGGTTTTGTTCGATGGCCAGTAGCGGATGGCTTTCTCGAAGCATGCGGTGCCCTTGTCAGCCATTTCCTTGCCGTGGTCGTATATCCTGGTGCCGTTGTCAACGAAGGTCTGGCTGTGGTTTTCGAATCCTTCCCTGATGTACCTGAACCCGAGCTTGATGTAGGCGTCGGAAACCGACTGGTTGCACAGGTCGTTGAGCTGGGGGTATTTTTTCTTCAGCCCGTTCATGTAGTCCTTGCCCTTCACGATGTTCGACTTCAGAAGCGCCACGCCCTTCTCATACTCCCTGCCGGCTCCCTCCCTGTTCGCGGGGTCTATCCGCTGCAGGGCCTGCTCGCGGGCGCTCGGCCGTTCCGGCTCCTTCTGCGCCTCTTTGAGGGTATCTTTCCCCGGCTTTTTTTTGGCGCCTTTCAAAATGCGCTCCTGTTTCTGCGGCAAAATCTTTGACGGAATGGTGTCAAGCGAAATGCGGGCCGAATCCGCGCGGCTCTCTTTCGGCGCAAGGTCAGGCGCTGCGGTTTTGGCCGAATCCTCCCCGGCAGGCTCTTTTTTCTTTGGCGGAAGGCCTGTGATGGTCCGGCCGGCCTGAAAGAGCAGCATGCAATCCCCCAGGCTTCTTTGAAAGCGGGGGAATAAAACACTAACTGAAAGGCAAAAAACAGGAAAGAGAAAATGAAAAACAGGAAATTAAAGCAAAAACCGGAAAACGAAAAGGAAAAAACCGGAAAACGAAAAGGAAAAACTGGAATAAAATCCGGCAGAGGAACTAGGCAAATGAAAATAAAAATAAAAAAGGAAAAAACCGGATATTTCTACCCGATTATCTCGATGTCGCTGTAGCTGGATGCGCTCGCGCGAACCGGCTCCTCTGTCGAGGCTCCGAACACGTTGGCGCCCTTGACGCCCGTGACAATCGCGACGATTTCCAGCTTGCCGTCGTAGCCGGGGATAAGCCTTGCGCCCCACTTGACGTTTGCCTGCGCGTCCATCTTCTCGGTGATTATCTCACCGGCCTTGATGGCATCGCCCAGCGTCAGGTCAGCTCCGCCCGAGATGTGGATGAGGGCCCCGTTGGCTCCGTCGAATTCCACGTCGAGGAGGCGGTTCTTGAGCACGCCCTCTGCAGCGGCGCGGACCTTGTCCGTGCCCTTGCCCTCGCCCACGGCAATGAAGCCCACGCCTCCGCCCGTCACAATGGCCCGCACGTCCGCGAAGTCAATGTTAATCAGGGAAGGCTGGGTGATGGTCCAGACCAGGCCTCCTACGGCCTTGGCCAGGATTTCATCCGCAACCGCGAATGCTTCGTTCATAGGCAGGTTCGGCACGAGCTTCACAAGGCGGTTGTTGTCCAGCACGATGACCGAATCAACAGTCTTGCGCAGCTTCTGGATGCCCTCATCGGCCTTGGCGCGCCGCGCGCGCTCGAGGTTGAAGGGGTATGTCACCATAGCTACGGTAATAGCGCCCTGCTCCTTGGCGATTTCGGCAATCACCGGCGCAGCGCCGGTTCCCGTTCCGCCGCCCATGCCCGCGCAGATGAACACGAGATGCGAGCCTTCAAGCTCCTTCTCAAGAAGCCCGCGGTCCACCTCGGCCGACTTCGCGCCGGTCTCAGGGTAGCCGCCCGCTCCCAGGCCCTTTGTGATGCTCTTTCCTATGAGCACCTTCTTGGCCTTCTCGTGTATCATGTTGAGGTGCTGCCTGTCGGTGTTTACCGCGAGCAGGTCGCATCCCTTCACGCCCGAGCGTATGAGCCGGTTGATGGTGTTGTTGCCACCGCCTCCGACACCTACCACGCAAATCCTAATCTGGTCCGAGCCAAAATCATTTGTTGCTTCACGAGCTGGCTCTTGCTCACCCAGGACGGATTTCACCAAACTTTCCATTATATCCACCTGTCAGGCGTGCAATCGGGGATTAGGTATAAATAGGCATATCCCGCTCCGACGTGGGAAACCGGGGGTTTTTGCAAAGGGGCGGAAAAGAAACACGAAAAATGAAAATCGGCAACGACGCGCCCTTTCTTCCGTTCCCTGCCTCATTTCCCCGGCTTTCCCAGTTCGCCGGCCGCCATTCGCCGGCCGGTTCCGACCAGCGCGCCATCCTTCATCACATACTCCTGATAATAGCCGAATCTTGCGCGCAAGCCCGGAATCAGCCTTTCGGGCACATACAGCCGGAATCCCTCCTCGATGGGGGCCACCACGAACTTTTGCCCGCCCACCAGCGTTTTCGTGAGCTGGGCATACGCCCCGCTGTATACTTTTGACGCGTTTTCATACCAGACCGCGGTTCCGTCCGGCCTCAACACCCGCGGCCGGTCGGCGAATTCGGTGCTGTGGATGTATGCCCTCCCGTCCGGGCCGTCCACCACCCAGTTGTCTGGCCCGAATTCCCACGAGCGGGGCGCGGCCTCCACATTCGGATTCTTTACCCAGATGCCGGGCCTGACCGGCCGGCCCGGCCCGTATGCCGTTCCGCCAACCATCAAGGTATACGATTCATCCTGCACCAGTTCAGGCACCAGCTTGCCCTCCTTCATCTTCATTTCAACTTTCAGCGGCTGCCACGAGCGCTCGGCGCGCTTCTCGTTGATAACCTCAATCGGCTGGCCAAGCTCAAACGCCCTTTTTTCCCAATACTGGACCTCCTTCTGCTTGGGGCCTGCGCTTGAGGCGGCGGTCGGGATGACGGTCTTCTGAATCGGGGGAAGCTTGACTTCCAGCGGCAGGCCCTTCCCCGTATTGGCTGCTGCATAGAGGTTCTGCAGCCCCCGCCCGACCGCCTCCAGTTCGCCCACGCCCCATGCTCCCGGCTTTTTGGATGCCAGAACTTTCAGCTCCTGCACTGCCCGCGCCGAGTTCAGGGCCAGCAGGCCCACGTCCTTGACGACGGGAGCGAAATCGGGCGGCATTTCGCTGACGCTGACGTAGCTGCGGCCATACTTCCATTTTTGGACGTCAAACTTGATGTCAAACAGCAGGCGGTTAATCTCTTCCAGGCAGTTCTGCAGCTTTTCGTTCGGCCTGACGTCCAGCTCGCTCATGCGGGCGGAGACGCTGCCGGCCAGCCTCTCCAGCTCTTTCACCTGCCGTTCGGCCTGCCTTACAAAATCCCCCTGCGTTTTCACTGGCTCTGTTTTCGGCCCCAAGCCCGGAACATCGAGGCGAACCGGCTCCTGCCGCGTGAACGCCGTGCCGCCGACCATGCCGCGAGGCTTGCCTCGCTGGGAGGCTTCCGCATTGTCTTTTGCGCCTTGCGGCTCCTCCATGCGGACTTTGGGCGCTGTCTCCCCGGTTTTTGTTTCTGCCTTTACCTTCATTGAAGCATATGTATACGGGAATTTTTGCCATCCAAACAAACTGGACACTCCGAATGCGTTTTGCAGATTTTGCCGGTCCAGAAAACCGAACGCCCCAAACTCAACAGGAACGCCAAGGTCGATCGCAGTCGCCAAAAACTTGTCGCGTGGAAGAATCGACCAACCTGACCCAAGCTGGCCAGTCTCCTTATACCGGTTTAGCCCGCTTTTTATGTTCTCGACATTAAGGTCTTCATGGATATACAAAACGCTCTTCGGGCTATATTCTCGCACGTACTTGATTATGTCCTCATATGGTCCGGCAGCATGCTCAGTAGTGTATAGCCCATGCAAACCCGTCTCCTCCATTCCGATGATTAGATTTCGGTTCTGGGTGCCTGCATTGCGCTCGTTGATGAAATGTTCGATATCTCTCGCGCCCAGATATTTCACGACTCCCAGGTCCCGGGTCATCTGAACAGCGAGTCTTTCCGGGTCAACCTTGCCGATGGCATCTCCCAAGCCTTTGTTCAATGCAAGCGCAAGGGTCGGCGCTTGGATGTACTTGCATCCAGCTTCCTTTTCCAGCATCGGAATGGCCCCCCAGATATGGGGCGCCGCGCCTTCGATAACAATCAGTGCATTGTCGCCATATTTAGAGACGTGATTGAGAACGGTCGTCTGAATCTCGGTCCAGCTAGTTATATCCCGAGAGATTGCTTGCGGTCCGACTTCATTCTGGAGTTCTCTATAAATAAGGCCTGTTTGCGGCTCAGTGATATCGAATAGGGGATGTGCAATGCGGCCGAATAGGAAATCATAACCTTCCTGCGAGAAGGTTTCGTGTTTTTGGATAGGTTTTGTCTCCAGCGTGGCTTGGGCAGCCTCTTTGGTAAGCCTTTTCCTTATGGCAGGAAGCCCGCCGTCGTATTCCTTGACAAAACTCCACAACGCTTTCCTGTTTCGCAGGCTGTTAACGAATTTTTCCGGAAGCCTTATTTCGTTCCTATCGTGCCTTGAATAAAAGTCATCCCTAAACTTGTAATATTCCTCCTTGAATTCCTCCCATGTCATGATTTTTTTATTGGATTCAATCCTGTACTTCTGTTTTCTGGCGTCCGGATTCAGGTTGTCTGGCGCAAGCTGTTCCGGCCAGGTTTTCTTGGTTTGTGTTTCTGCTTTCGTCTTTTTCGCTTCGGGTGAGGCGCTCCGCTTTCCGCGACGAGTAAGAGGCTCTATCTCACGAACTTCTATATCCTTCTCAATCCAATCAGCAGGCTTTGTGAATTCGAATTGTCTCGAAGAGGCATTTTTGTTGAATATCCTTTCCACCTTCTTTTCTGATGCACCCGGCGGGATGTTAAGCGAGAAATTCGCATTAAGGGTTTGTATAAAGTACTGGCGCATATGCTGCATGTCAAATCCGCATTCTATGCCAAGATAATCAATGTAATAGTATTTTAACAGCGGATAGATTTCCTTACCGCTGATTTTGTTCCCTCCGTCATATTTTCTGATTGCAAAAATGAGCCATTCATCCGCCTTGCCTGCGGACGGGTTCTCAAAATACGCCTGCATATCGGGCATTATGTATACAAGTGGCCCTCCCCCATCTGTTTTGACAAATCTGACATTTGTTGCCTCAGTATGGAATTTAAGGCGCCCGCTAACCAGGCCAGGGGGGTCATAGCCCGCATTTGGAAGGTCTATCTCCGCAATCGCGTATTTTATTTCCGAACCAAGGTTCTTTGCATGCTTTGAGGCCTGCACGTCCCGAAAGTCAAGAAGGGCCTGGCCAAGCCCAAGATTTCTGTAGCCGGGGTCCACGGCAATGACATTTCCCATTATCGAGCTGATTTTTCCGAGATAGCTGTAGGTGCCGACGCCGATTACCCTGCCGTTCAAATCGTATGCCACATTCACAAAGAAATTGTCAGAATACGCATCTTGGATGAAATTCAGGTAATCATCCTTTGATTCTATTTCACTTTCCCTGAAATTTCTCTCAAGAAGGGAATACATCCCATCAAAAACCCGCATTTGCTTTTTGTTTGAGGTATTTTTTACCCTGACAATATTTATTTTTTGCCCGTCTTTAAGGGTGGCCTCGGCTTCGGAATACATCTCCTCATTGCTTTGCCGATTCTTTTGGTCAGCCCCTTCAAATATTTTGAGTTTAATCTTCGACGTTGCTTCCCCCCCTTTCAGTTCGAGGGGAGCTTCCTCAACCGGATTATATGGCTCCTTCTTGGGAACAACTTTCGCAAGCCTCGTGTGCACCACTGCCGGCATGGCGATGAATCCCAAACTGCTTCCCAGCTCCTCCATCTGCTCCACGCTGAAGCCGTATTTGGAGCCGTCTATGAGCAGCCGGCCTGTGGAGAAGCCGATGTCGACCATGAAGAAGAGGCCGGCCCCTTTGCTTGAAACGGAGCCCACCTTGCCGGCCGTGCTCACAAATGCAGAGCCTGAGCCGGTCATGCTGGAGAATATGGGGGCGGCCAGCGTGAGGGCCATGAGCCCCCCGTGCAGATAGTCCCCCTCCTGAAAGCTTTTGATTGACTGTGCGCTGAAATAAGAATAGCCCAAAATGGCCGTCTGGGGCCAGAGCATGGAGAGGGCGGCCACCACCGGGCTGGCCGCCTCAACAAAAGGCGAGGCGACGGCGCAGATTTTCTCAATGCCCGTAGGGGCCTCGCGTATGCTTTTGGAATACTGAAACCACGAGGTTTCTTTTTCCACCGCCCTGTTGAAATAGGCCTCGAACTGCCCCAGGTTGTAGGCATAATTCTCCACAAGCTTCTCATACTGGCCGGCCTTGCCAAGCGAGTCCATCCTTCCTTTGGCCAGATTTATGTATGAATAATATTTCTCAAGCTCAGGGTGCGCCGCATTGGTGAGGTATTCCGGCCTGCCGCCGCTGTCGTATTGGACGTTGTAAAAGCCTGCCAAGCTTTCGTGCGCCAAGTAGGAATTGGCGTCAACCAGCTGGTAGAAGATGTCCCTGAGCGACGTCCTGCCTGCCTGCTGCTCGAACCTGCCCTTTCTGGCCGCATCCTTCGCCCCCCAGAGTGTGTAGCGCTCCTCCTCCTTGAGCACCACCGATGCCGCCACGTTGGCCGCATAAGCCAAATCATCCATGAGGAGCTGCAGCTTCCTGCGCCCGGCCGGGTCCGTTGTGCTGTCCAGCTGTTTCTTGACGCCGTCATAAGTCCTCTTCAGCCCGTCGATTGCTGTTGACGCCTCGGCATGCGCCTTTTGGAAGCGCTCGTCCAGCTGGAGGTTGAGAAGCTCCTGCTCGCCGTCCTTGTAGCCCATCTCCTCAAGCTTGACGGCTGCCGGGCTTCTTCCAACCGAAATGCCCGGCCTGCTTCCGTATCCGCCAGCCTCTATTTCCTCTCTTGGCTTGTCCCAGCTTTTCTGCCCGCTTGTGCGCTCTGAATAGGTGATGCCGCTGGCCGCGTCCATGGCGCCCATGCGCCAGTTGTGCATTTTCTTCGCAGCCTCAAGCTTTTCCCGCGCGCCCTCGAAAGTGGTTGGAAAAACGCCTGTGCGCTTCACTTCGCGGTTGATTTCGGAAGAAGCAGGCAGGCTGGAGATATTGGCGAAAGTATCCGACCGGCTCAGCTGCAGGACGAACATCGGCTATTATCCTAAAATGCAATGTTTATATGCGCTTTTGATTGGTTTTTGGGGCTTTGGAAAAAATGCAGCAATGCATTTTTGGCATCTGCCGCCCCGCCCCACACATTTTTATATCTTGCAACCCCATACACGCCCATGAACTCTACTGCACAAATTGTCTGGAAAACCCCGCCAGTCAGCGAGCAGCCCCGCCTGAGCGCGCAGAAGCTGCGCGCGCTGGAGCGCGTGCTTTTCGGCATCCAGCTCAAATCAGGCACAGAGCGGGGCTACACCGTGTCCAAAGAGCCGGGCTTCATGGATTTGCTGCACGCCTTCTACCATTCCAGCGACGAGAAGCAGGTTGGCGCAGAGCTTGTGCGCCGCCATATCGTTCCAACCCTGCAAAAGCCGAAGGCCTACATGAGCATCGGCTGCGGGGAGGGAGTCTTTTCCTCCAGCGTGCTGGCGGCCGAGCAGTTCAAGGAAGCCATACTGGTTGACAGAAACGAAGGCGCGCTCAAAACTCTGGGCCGCCTCTTTTCGCGCAAATTCGAAAACAAGAAGCCCGGCCCGCTGCACAACCTCATCCAAGCCGTCAAAATCTCCAACGGCTACGACCCCTGCAAGCCTCACGTGAAATACTCGCAGGTGTATGGCGAGTTCCCGAAGGGCCATTACGAGCAGTATGCCGGAACCATAGCCGATTTCGATATTGCGGTAACGGTGGGCCTGGCCAGGCTTCTGACAATACAAGATGGCGCGCTCTCGGCCGATAGTGTCGATGGCCCCTGTGTCGTGCGCGCCACGCTCCCGGTCGCGGTCGACCCCTCCGCCTTCCGCGTTTATCGCGTGTCGCAGGAGCTGCCGCAGGCCGACCTCGTCTGCCTCGACCACATGCTCTACTTCCACCCGCCCGAGCAGTGGGTGGAGCTGGCCACCAAAGCTTATCAGCTGGTCAAGCCCGGCGGCGCGCTGGTAATACTTGTGCACGGAGACGCGCTGTTCAACGCGCCAAACGAAGTGGCAAACATCATCGAGGCGCTGGGCGGAACGAATGACGACATCAACGGATTCGCCATGAAGCTGACCTCAAGTCTGCCGGACGCGCGCTTCGAATTTCTGGCCACTCAAACCCGCCACTGGGCGCACAGCGAGAACTCAATGGCAAAAATCCTTGAATTCTTCATGCTGGACTCCGAGGCAAAGGCCAGCTATGGGCAGCGGATGGATTACATCAACCAGAACCTCCATCTCAAGGACGAGGGCATTTTCGAGTGCGTCAAGGCCGACAAGTTCATCGTGGCCTACAAAAAGAACGGTTACATCCCGCCAATGTTCGACGGCATGTATGTCAACCCCTTCACTCAGCCGTGGAACACCGTTTTCTAGAATCATGAGTGGGCGCGGTTTCTTTTCTTATCTATTCCCCTGCCTTCGAGTCGTAGTAATAGTATTCCCCTGCCTCTTTCTGCTCCCTGTCAAGAGCCGAGTCGGGTTTGTTTATCCTCGGCCTTCCGGTATCCGGGTCACGCCTCAGCGTGATGTTCATCTGCTTCAAGAATGCGTTAAGCCCGGCCCGCTTGTCGGCAGGCGCGCCAGCCTGCCCGCGCACGCCCGGCTCGCCCTCAAACACCATGACGCGGGAAGAAATCGCGTCCAGAAACACCAGGTCATGGTCAACCACCATGGCCATTCTTCCCGAATTCTGAATCAGCCTCTGCAGCAGGCCAGCCAAATGCAGCCTTTGCTCCACATCCAAGAATGCGGAAGGCTCATCCAGCAAATAAAGCTCTGCCTCCTGCGAAAGAGCCAGCACAATGGCCACGCGCTGCAATTCCCCGCCAGACAGGTGCTCCAGCTCGTTTTCCATAAGCGATGTCACATTCAATTTGCGCGAGGCTTCCTCGAAAAATGCAGGCTCCAGTTTCGACTGCGCAAACAGGGCGGCAATAGTGAGTCCGGGCAGGGCTTTCACATACTGCGGCTTGTAAGAAACCTTCAGCGCCTGCTCCAGCTCCTCTCCGCTCTCGTTCTTTTCCACTCCTGCCAGCATTTTCACGAAAAGCGATTTTCCAATCGCATTCCTGCCCATTATTCCGACAACTTCCCCCTCGTGCAGCTCTCCAGCTTTTGCAGAGAACGAGAAGCCCTCCAGCCTCTTTTCCAGCGCAGGATAGCGCAATGATACGCGGCTCTTGCTTTTGCCTGCCGACACAGTGCGCGCGAAATTGATTTCATGGTCGCGGAAGCGGGTGTTCTCCTCTTTGAGAAATCCGCCCAAATACTGGTTGATGCCAGTACGCGTGTTTTTCACCCCAGACACCACGCCGTATGCGTTCTCCTGCCCGTAGAAAACATGCACATAATCAGAGAGATAATCGAACAGGGCCAAGTCATGCTCCACCACAATGACGTTCTTCTCCTTCGCCAGCTCCTTGATGGCCTGCGCAGCGCGCAGGCGCTGCTCAATGTCAAGGTAGGAGGCAGGCTCGTCGAAATAGTAAAGGTCAGCGTCCTTGCACCACGAGGCGGCAATGGCCACGCGCTGCAATTCCCCTCCTGAGAGGTGGCGCAGCTCCTTGTCCATCATGCCCTCCAGCTCGAAAAGCCCTGTCGCTCTCTTTAGCGCCCCGCGCTCATCCACTGCTTTTAGCAAATCCTTCACTTTGCCGCGCGTGGCTGTGGGGATTTTGTCAACATTCTGCGGCTTTAGCGAAATTTTCACTTTCTTGCCAACTAATGAGGAAATGTAAGTGCCTGTTTCGCGCGGAAGCGAGGCAACCAATTCTTTAATGTCGGGCGGGCTGTTGTATTTTCCCAAATTGGGCATGATGTTTGCAGCCAATATTTTCAGCGCCGTGCTTTTTCCGATTCCGTTCTTTCCTATGAGGCCAACCACCCCTTTTTGCGGCAGGGGCAGGCCATGAAGCCTGAACTCGTTCACTCCGAACTGGTGGATTGGCGTGCCTATCTCTTCGGCCAGATTGATGATGGTGATGCAGTCCACCGGGCATTTCTTGGGGCAGATGCCGCAGCCTGTGCACAGCTGCTCGGAAATGACCGGAAAGCCGTCCTTGTCAACCGTCACCGTATCGTCGCCCATCTGCACTCCGGGGCAAACCTTCATGCAGACGTAGCCGCATTTCTCCTTGATGCACTTGTCTCTGTCAATTATTGCGATTCGGGGCATAAGCTATACACCTAAGTATATGCTGTTAAACTTGTGTTTTTCGGCGTATTTAATGCTTAGCCCGCCCCGCCTAAGGCTCTGTCTGGCCGATAAAAGCCAGCCCGCACAGGGCGCAGCCCAGTATTCCAAACCCTGCCGGCAGCAGGCCGTATGCCGCTCCAGCCACTTGGCGCAGGGGCTCCTCCAGCAGGCCGGCATAGCCGAAATAGAGGGCTCCGCCAAAGGCAAGGCAGGCCAAGCCCGCAATCCAAAACCCTGTTCCGCCCATAAGACATATCAAGCTTGGGTTTGCTTATAATGCTTATGAAAATCGTCAAGCAGGACCGCAAAGAAGGGCTCATCAAGCTGGTGCCTGAGAACCTCGAAGACCTCTGGCACCTTGAGCGCATACTGGCCAGCGGAGACAAGGTGGAGGCGGTCTCATGGCGCTCTTTCAAGGCCACCCCAGATGCGCAGGCCGAGAAAAAGAAAATCAACGTCACTCTCCTGCTTGAAAAAATCGAATTCGCCCGCCACGCCAACCGCCTGCGCCTGTCAGGCAAAATCCTCTCAGGCACACCTGTAGAATACGTGCAGGCAGGCTCCTATCACACCATTGACGCCGAGCCTGATTTCGCAATTTCAATTTTCAAGGACTGGAAAGAGCACCACCTTTCACGCCTTAAGCAGGCCATAGCTGAAACCAAAAGGCCGAAAGTGCACGTGCTTGTGCTTGACGAGCGCGAGGCTTTGCTGGCCTCTTTGCGCGGGTATGGGGTGCAATACGAGTGGGAGCTTGAGCGTTCGGGCAGCAAGCGGGACGAATCCAAGAGACAGGCCGAGGCCCACTCCCAATTCTATGGCGAACTGCTCTCCCGCCTCCAGCGCCTTGAAGGCTCAAACAAAATCATTGTGTCCGGCCCCGGCTTTGCTCCAAACAATTTTTCGAAGTTTGCCAAAGAGCGGGATGCGAAGCTTGCCTCGCGCTTTGTCATCGAGCATTGCACCTATGCCGACCGCACAGGCGTCAACGAATTGCTCAAAAAAGGCGTGCTCTCGCGCGTGGCTGCCGACGAGCGCGTGGCTCTTGAAATGCAGGCAATGGAGGAATTCAAGACGCAGATTTCGAAAGGCTCTGACAAGGTGTGCTACGGGCTCAAGAACGTGCGGGCGGCTGTGGACAGCTCGGCAGCGCAGAAAGTGCTTGTGCTGGACGAATTATTGAGGCAAAGAAAGGATGTGGAGGAAATAATCGAAATGGCGGAGAAAACCAAGACTCCGGTGATGATTTTCTCGCACGAATCAGACGGCGGAAGAGAATTGGCCGGAATCGGCGGGCTGGCCGCTTTCCTGAGATTCAAAATGTCAGCCTAAAACCAGTTCTCTATTCTTTCTTCTTCTCAACTGCCTTGGCTGGCGGCACAATCACGGCGGAATCCCCATAGCTCATCTGCACCAGCGCCTCATTCACAAGAGTAGCTGCCGCTTTGGCGTCCGGCTTGACGCTTTCTGCTATGGGGGCAACGCTCTTGTCAATCTGCCTCTCCTGCACGCTTTTCATCTGCGCGTCAACAAGCCGCTTTTCCACGATTTTGTTCTGCTGGCTCTGGGTGTTTTTTTCAAGCGCATTTGCGCTGGGGATGAGGTCGCCCAGCGTTTTAGCATTAAGGATAGGTGCGTCCATATTGTTTGCCTCAAACCTCTGGTTTCTTTTTTGGCCGCTTCCTTCCGGCCCGCTCATGCGGGCCTAGGGCTGGTGCAGAGTCATAAATCTTTTAAAACAGACTATCCGGTCAGTTTTAATCGAAAACGCCCTCCTGGACGGCCTGCCGCAGGGTAATGGTTCTCATTTTGCCGCTGCGGATTTTTTCCATGCAGGCCAAAATCCCTTTGGCGACGAGGCGGGCTTCCTCAGGTCCGGTAGCTTCCCTCCGTTTGGATTCCTTCGCTTTGTCGCTCGACATGGTGGCACCCCTGTCTTTGTCCTAGTGCGGAAAGCTGCCGTCTGCAAGGTTTAAATAGTTTATGTATAGTATACGTATATGGTAAAAATGGTCAGCCTCTCCGAAGCCGCCTACGCTCTGCTGCGCCGCCACAAGAAGGCGGGCATGAGCTTCAGCGATGTTGTGAATGCAGGGCGATGGGAAGCGGAGCCCCCCAAAACCAAGGATTTGGATGACTTGATTGCATGGGTCGAATCTTTCCCAAAGAGCAAAAAGAAGACCTATGGCAGCCGGCACATCGATGAGATTGTCTATGGGGTGGCGCGTCAATGATTGCCGACACCTGCTTCTTGTTCGCCCTCTTAGTGGCGGACGATGCCGACCACCAGAAGGCCGTTTCCGACAGCCGTTCGACCAATGGCTCCATTCTTGTGCCTGACAGGATTCTTGAAGAACTGGCCACTGCCCTCATCTACAAGCAAGGGCCGGATTTCGCACTGGCCGCCTTGGACGAGATCCGCTCCAACGAGCGCTTTGAACTCTATCCAGTGAGCAGGGAGGAAGCCGCCGGCACGCTCAGCTTGTTGAGGAATTTGCGCCGCAAAATCAGCTTCAACGACTATTGCTTGGCCAATCTGTCCTTCCGGCGCGGGGAGGAAGTCCTGACTTACGACAGGCAGCTATTGGGTGTGCTGAAGGGGAAATAAATTGTTATTGGGTCAGACTGCCAAAGGCGTGAAACCAATTTAGTCAGCAGCATGTCCAACAAGTTGTGTGCACTCCGTGCGTGCATTCATGTCTCCAATTTTACTACATGCACTTACATCAAGATTCTTTTTTGCAATTCCGTAGTAGCACTGGTCTGGATTTGAGTCAGAACGCCCACTAAGTTGGAAAACTTGTCTCATTACGTCACAATCGCTCATTGAGATATTGCACTCTCCCAGTTCGGGATATGTGGGGCATCTTTTGTTCAATATATATCGCACGCATGCGACTGCATTAGGCATGTCTTCTATTTGTGAGCACAAGTCTATATCCGATGAATATAGTGCAATTTCGTTGATACAATTTGACTTTAGAGATGATGGGACTTCATCGCAAATCGCAGGGTTGTTTGTCCGCTTAGCAACGGAAAAATAGCAAGCAGGATAATCCACGCCTACGGCATCGCATTTCTTTAGGTCAAAGGACGGATCTTCTAGTGCAATTGCAGCATAGCAGTTCCCTTTCTCGGTTCCGCTCAAATCACACATTGGCACATCTTTTTTGTAATATGCAATAGTTGCCGTACATAGGTCGCTATTGCCCCAGATTACGCATATCTGAGGAGTTATAGCCTCAACTTGGGCTATGCTTATGCTCAAGTTTTCAAGGACACACACGGTTCTTTTCAGTCCTTGGCTCGTTTCCAACTGATTGCACGATGTTAGTATTCCTATGTAATCTGCATACTCTTTGTAACATTCCGCAGCCATATCTTTTTCTGGGAGCAAATTTGCGCAGGCGACCGGATTCTTATTGTTTTTTGCCACGGCTTCTATGCAATCAAGTTGAAGTCCATTTGATATGCAGATATTAGAATCATTTTTTCTTATTGCTACGCGAATAATGCACTCCCCAATATTATTCTTTGTAAAAGCCCATCCTCCTTCCTTTAATCTATCATCGCGCATCATTTCGTTTCCCATACGTTTGCATACGTCTGCTGATTCCGCGTTGATATATAGGCAGTCGCGGTCAGTTTGGCACATCTCATTATTGCAAACAAGACATTGCTCAGCAAGATTTGCGCTCTGTATCGGAGTCGTATTTGTTGAGGGACTCGGTTGATTTGTCGTGCACCCAGCTAGAAAAAGAAGTGAAATAGCAACAAAAGCATAAAGCAAATAAATAGCCTGATTGCTCATCCCTTTCACCCTTTCTTCTCCTTCCCAATCACTGCCAATTGCGCCAAGCACGCCTCAAGCTGAATGACTTCATTCGCCCCTTCCACCACTCTGAAGTTGTATTCCCCAATCCGGTCGATGAGGTCGGCCTTTGCCTTTTCATCTATCTTCACATTGTCAATTTCGCGGTACATCTGCACCAAAACATCTTCTCCGGACAGGCCGTAATTCACCATCAAAGTATGAAGATGCTTGCGGGCCTCCACGAATTTGCCGGAAAGCGCGAATTCCATCATTTCAAGAATTTCCTTTGGTCGCGCGCGGGAGGCGAATTTGAACACGCTCTCCTCGCTGATGTGCGGCCCGTGCAGGGCAGCCCCCTGCAAGGCGTTAATCAGCCGTCTCATGTCTCCTTCAGACACATAGAAAAGCGCCTCATACGCCTTTTCCTCCAATTTCAAGCCCTCTTTTTTGGCGATGCGCTCCACCATTGCCTTCATTTCCTCATGAGACAGGGGCCTGAAGCGGAACACAGAGCAGCGGGACTGGATTGGCTCGATTATTTTGGATGAGTAATTTGCGCCAAGAATGAAGCGCGTATTTGTGACATACATTTCCATGGTGCGGCGCAATGCGGACTGCGCGTCTGCGGTCAGTGAATCGGCTTCATCAAGAAAAATCAGCTTGAAAGGCACTTTTGCCAAAGACAGCGTGCGGGCGAAATCCTTTATCTTCCCGCGAACCACGTCTATGCCGCGCTCGTCAGAGGCGTTCATTTCAAGAAGGCACTCATGGACCTGCTCTCCATAAAGCTCGCGCGCCAGGGCAAGCGTGGCGGTTGTTTTGCCGCAGCCGGGCGGGCCTGCCAGAAGCAAATGAGGCATGTTCCCTGCCTTCACAAAACCCATCATGGACTTTACCACGTCCTTCTGGCCGATGATGTCCTCAAGGCGGTGGGGGCGGTATTTCTCGGTCCATGGGGTAATGTCGATGGGAGAATCAGATGACATACCCATCTTATCCCGAAACAAACATTAAATACCTTCCCCGCCCTATCCCTATTCATAATTCCGAGGTTATTTCCATCCGAGGTTATCCACCATGACCGATTCTGAGGACACGCGGGCCGCCTATGCGCTGGCTGCCGGCCTGCTGCTGGCTGTCTTGGCTTGGCAGCTCAAATGGCTTGCCGGCGCGCCGGCCATAGCCTTTGCCGCAGCGCCGGCGGCAGCCGTGTGCGGCTACCACATACTGCAGTCATGGCGGCAGGAGGCGGGCAGGAAGCACATCGAGCCCCTGCTGCATTATGCGGTGCTGGTAGCGGCCGCGTGGGGCCTCATTGGCTGGCTGTTCGCCCGCTCGGGCTGGACCTCGCAGATGGCCACCCTGCTCTCCGCAGCCCTCCTGCTCCCCCCGGCCATCGACTGGCTGCTGGAGCGCACCACCCTGAGGGGCAGCGAGCCTGAGCCTGAAATGGCGGTCGAGGAATGAACAAATAGCTGATTTGCATGGCCGACCTCGTATCGCTTGAAACCAACATCATGGCCTACTGGAAGGCCAACCAGATTTACCGCAAGCTCAAGGCAAGGAATGCGGGCGGGCCGAAATTCTATTTTGTGGACGGCCCCCCCTACGCCACGGGCCAAATCCATCCCGGCACGGCCTGGAACAAATGCCTCAAGGACTCGTTTTTGCGCTACTGGCGGGCGCGCGGATTCAACGTGCGCGACCAGCCGGGCTTTGACACCCACGGCCTGCCCATCGAAGTCAAGGTGGAGCAGGAGCTCAAGATAGCCAACAAGAAGGAAATTGAAAGCAAAATAGGCGTGGCCAAATTCATTGCCGAGTGCAAGCGCTTCGCCACCCAATACATCGGGGTAATTTCAACCCAGTTCGAGCGCTGCGGGGGTTGGATGGACTGGGAGCGCCCCTACGTCACCTACCACGATTCCTACATCGAGGCGATTTGGCGCACCATACAGGCTGCCGAGCGAAAGAGCCTGCTCACGCCCGGCCACTACGTGGTGCCCCAGTGCGTGCGCTGCGAGACAACGCTTGCCAACTACGAGCTTGAATACGAGGAGGAGACCGACCCTTCAATTTACGTCAAGTTCAAGGTCAAGGACACTCCGAACGAATTTCTCGTGATTTGGACCACCACTCCATGGACTCTGGTGGGCAACATGGGAGTGATGGTGCACCCAACCCACTCCTATGTGAAAGTGAAGGTGAGGGAGGAAGTCTGGATTGTTGCAAAAGAGCGCCTTGATGCGGTGATGGCCTTCGAGCCCTTAGTTTCGCCCATCCTATTGGGCGAGACGTCGGGCAAGAAGCTGGAGGGTTTGCGCTACGAGCATCCGCTCCAGTCGAAAATCGGCCATGACTACGAGCGCAAGGTGGTGCTTTCAGACGAATTCGTCACCATGGAGGACGGCTCAGGCCTTGTCCACTGCGCCCCCGGGCATGGGCCTGAAGACTTCATAGTGGGCCGGCGCGCCGGCATTCCCCTCTTATCTCCAGTGGACGCAGCCGGCCTCTACACTGCCGAAGCAGGCCAGTATGTGGGCCGCAGCGCGCGTGAATCAAACTCATTGATAATCTCCGATTTGGAAACCTGCGGCGCGCTCATCCATCAGGGGCAAATCACCCACCGCTACCCCCACTGCTGGCGCTGCCATAGCCCCCTGATTTTCATTGCAACAAACCAGTGGTTTGTCTCAATTTCAAAATTGAAGGAGCGCATGCTGGAAGAGGTGGACAAAAACATCCGCTTCCAGCCTGATTTCGCCAAGACAAGGTTCCGCGACTTTGTTTCCTCGGCCCCCGACTGGTGCATCAGCCGCCAGCGCTACTGGGGCGCGCCCCTGCCAATCTGGGTTTGCGAGAAAAAGGAGTGCGGAAAAAGAAAAGTAATCGGCTCGAAGGCAGAATTGCTTGCTGGAACAGGCGCCGGCCCGGGCGCCGCCGGCACAGGCCCGGCCGGCGGGGCGCCAACACCTGCGGCCGGCCGCCCTCCAGTCGCGGCTTTTGTCCCGTCAGCTCCGGACCTTCCAGAGCTTCACCGCCCGTTCATTGATTCCATCACGCTCGCCTGCGAGTGCGGAGGCACCATGCGCCGCGTGCCCGACATCCTTGACGTGTGGTTTGATTCAGGCACTGCCGCATGGGCCCAGCTTGGGGAAGCGGAGGCTGCCGCATGGTCCAAGAACGGCCAGCTGCAGGCGGAATTCATCACCGAGGGCAAGGACCAGACTCGCGGCTGGTTCTACTCGCTCCTGGGCTGCGGCATGGTGCTAAACAACGAGTCCCCGTACAAGACAGTGCTCATGCACGGGTTTTTCGTTGACGAGAAGGGGGAGAAGATGTCCAAATCGGTCGGCAACTTCGTTCCGCTAGAGGAGATTTTGGGCAAATACGGCGCTGACGCCTTCCGCCTCTGGGGCCTCTCCGCAACGGTATGGGACGACTTGCGCTTCTCCTACCGCGAGCTTGACGAGCGCAAGCGCGTGCTTGACATCGTGCTCAATGTCGGCAGCTGGATGGCGCAGTCATACAAGCCCGCAGGCAAGCTGGTGGAAGAGGCAGATTTCGAGCCGGAGGACCGCTGGCTGCGCTCCCGCACGCAGGGCTTAATCGAGAAAGTCAGCCAGTCGTTCGAGGGCTACGCGCCTCACGAGGGCCTCTACGCCCTGCAGGAATTCCTGGTTGAAGACGTCAGCCGCTTCTATCTCAAGCGCCTCAAGCAAAGGCTTGGCGAGGACCGCAAGGCTGCTGCCGGCCTGTTCACTCTTTATGAAAGCCTGCTCACCGCAGTGCAGCTTCTCTATCCATACGCCCCCTTCACTGCCGAGCACCTCTATCTTGCAGTCTTCAAACCTTACGTGAAAGAGGATTCGGTCAGCTTCCTTGCATGGCCCGCCCCCAATCCTGCCTGGCGCGACCCGCTTCTTGAAACCCAGATGACCCATGCGCGCGTCATCGTCAATGCGGCCGCCAATGCGCGCGCGAAAGCCAACCTCAAGCTGCGCTGGCCTGCCGAGCATCTCTGCATATCCTCCTCTTCTACCGAAGTGAAGAATGCCGCCGAGCGCCTCTCAGACCTCATCGCAGCGCTTTGCAACGTGCGCCATGCGCGCCTCGCTCCCCCCCAATCCAAATTCGATGTTTCTCTTGACAAGACAAAAATAGGCGCCAAGTTCAAGGGCGACTCGCCAGCGGTGCTGGCTGCTCTCGCCAAGCTGGCCCCCGAGCAAATCCTCGAAGGCCTGCGCGGGCCGCAGCCATGGAAAGTCGAGAACAAGTGGGAAATAGAGCCTGCCATGGCGTCTGTGAGCGAAACAGCCGAAGGCTACGCCCTCGCGCCTTTCGATTCAGGCACAGTCTATGTTTGCAGCGTGATGGATGATGCGCTCTATTCCGAGGGCTTGGGCAGGGAAATAGGCAGGCGCATGCAGATGATGCGCAAGGAGATGGGCCTCTCCCCCGGCCAGCCCGTGGACGTGTGGCTTGCAGGCGCGAAGGAGCTTCTCTCTGCCGCCGAAAAACAGATGGCAACGCTTCAATCGACCGTAAGCGCGAAAACCATCCACCTCAAGGGCCATTCCCCTGCCGATGCGCTGGTGAAGGAATGGGAAATCGAGGAGATGAAGCTCAAAATCGCGATGGCAAAGCTCTGAGGCTGTGCGATGGCAGGACGAAAAACCGCCAAAACCGGAAATCAAGGGCAAAAAATCCTCAAATCCGACGCCGAATGGCGCAAGCAACTCAGCCCCAGCCAATTCCGCGTGCTGCGCGAGAAAGGCACCGAACTGCCCTTCAGCGGCCAATACGACTCCCACTTCGGGCAGGGCGTCTATTCCTGCGCAGCCTGCGGCAACCCGCTTTTTTCCTCAGAAGCCAAATACGACTCCCACTGCGGCTGGCCGGCCTTCTGGGCCGCTCTTGATGAGAAAAAGGTGGAGCTGCACGAGGACAAGTCTCTGGGCATGGCCCGCACCGAGGTTGTGTGCGCCAAATGCGGAGGCCATCTTGGCCACGTGTTCGGCGACGGGCCCAAACCAACGGGAAAAAGATTCTGCATCAATTCGGAAAGCCTGAAATTCACGAGGAAGCGGGCCTGAACAGCCATTTGATGGCGGCCAGTATGGCCAGCAAGACTGCGAGCGCCACCACGACCGGGAAGGCAAAAATTAACAGGAACAAAATCCACCCAAGGACGCCCAGCAGCATCAGATACGAAAGCCAATTCATCTTCCTGAAGACCGGGCGCCCCATGGGCTTGTTCGAGAATTTAATCTTGGGCAGGTCGCGCTCCTTCACCTCGACCGGCAATCCGTAATATCCGCATTTTGGGCAGGTGAAAACGCCGCTTATTGCTTGCTGGCCCTCCCACGCAAGCCAATTCTTGCTGAAGAAATCGCTGGTCTTGACCCTATGGCCGCAGTTGGGGCACACTTGGATGAGCCGTTCGCTTTTGCTTTTCATAATCCGCTTCCGGCCAGTTCTAATTCACTGCCTTGAACTGCTTTCTTGCGCGCAAGTTTCCCCAGCATCCCTTGCAGATTGAGAGGCGGCTGGTCTTCTTTATGCGCTTGGCGCTTTTCACGCAGCTTAAGCAGACGCTTTTCTTGCAGTATTCGCACTTCTCTGCGTAGTGCACCTGGTTTGAGCAACGCTCGCAAATCAAAATATCACCTGAAATTGGATATTGGCCTAAGGCCGATGTATTGTAATCCATTAGGGCGGGTAGGTTTAAAATGGATACGTCGGGGGCCGGGACCGGAGGGACCGCCCGTAGCGGCGGGGGCGGTCAGGAGGACAATCGCCGGCTCTGGAGAGCCGGCGGTGCCCCAAGACGCCGAAGGCGTCTTGAGGGAGCCCCCTCGCCGGTTTCGTTTTATTTAAAGACTTTGCGCTCTTTAGCCGTCTTATGGCATCCAAGCATCCGTCTCATCGGCGGCGCGCCAGCCGCCGCCCGTCAAAGCCTGCGCCAAAGCCGGGCTTCAGCTCGGTCCGGCCGGCGTTCGCCTCCGCCCGCCCCTCCCAGTCCATGCCCTCATCCTCCGCATGGCGGCCCGCATCCCAATCGGGCGCCGCCTCCGCCTATTCCCTCTCCTCGGTCATTCCGGTCCCTGCCGCAGTCGAGCCCAAGCTCAATGACGCGCAGACGCTGGAGATGCTTGCGCTTGGCAAGCGATGCTACTCGCTCTTCGGCCAGACGCGGTGGTTCTGGTCCCACCTCAGCCCGCCCCTCTCTTCCCAGCGATGGCTGCGCTTCCACTTCCTGCAGGCCAGCATGCTCTCGTGGTTCTTCATAGTCATCTATCTTGTGCTGGCGCTCGTGGGCCTTCTCTCCCTGAGCGGAGCCGTGTCCGTAGCCCCCTTCGCGCAGGTGGCCGGCCTCTTCGTTATCGTTCTCGCCCTGCACATTCTCATTTTCGCCTATCTGGGCTGGCGGGCGGGAGACGGAAAAGTGCCCCACGTGCCGCTCTTCGGGGGGCGCGCAGCCCGCCTGGCCGCTTCCGACACCCCCCTGAGCGCCTGGAAGGCCTGAGGTAGCCCATGCCGGCCACCATCCGCTCGGTGCGCGCGTCTGCGCGCCTTGATTCGCGCGGCAACCCGACCGTTGAGGCGCAGGTCGTCCTCTCGGACGGCACTCATGCGCGCGCCTATGCCCCTTCAGGCGCATCCACGGGCACGTTCGAGGCCCTTGAGCTGCGCGACGGGGGCAAGGCTTGGGGAGGAAAAGGAGTGAGCCGCGCCGTTGCAAACGTGAACGGGGCCATTTCCAAGGCTCTTGCAGGCAAGCCTGCGGCAAATCAGGAAAAAATCGACTCCATTCTCGTCGAATTGGACGGCACCCAAAACAAATCGCGCCTTGGGGCCAATGCCACAACTGCAGTTTCAATGGCCGTGTGGCAGGCGGCAGCCGCATCAAAAGGCGTCTCTCCCTATTCGCTTCTTGGCGGCGCCATCCTTCCCATCCCCTTCCTCAATGTGATTAACGGAGGCAAGCACGCAGGCTCAGGCCTGGCAGTGCAGGAATGCATGCTCGCGCCTGTCGGGTTTTCCAAGTTCAGCGAGGCGCTGCAAGCAGGCACCGAGGTCTATCATGCCTTGGGCTCGCTCATTGCCAAGCGCTACGGCCCCTCGGGCAAAAACGTGGGCGACGAGGGCGGATTCGCGCCCATGCTGCAAACCAGCCGCGAAGCCCTCGACCTGCTTGAGGACGCAATAACCGAGGCCGGCTATTCCAAAAAAGTGAAGCTTGCAATGGATGCGGCCGCCAGTTCATTTTTTGATGCAAAAAGCAGCCGCTACTCAATAGACGGCGGCGAGCAGGATGCGGACGGGATGGTGGATTATTGGCGCTCGCTTGCCTCCTCCTATCCCCTTGTCTCGCTCGAGGACCCGTTTGACGAGGAGGATTACGCCCATTTCGGCGAATTGAATGCAAGCATAGGCTCTCGCACGCAAATAGTGGGGGACGACCTCACTGTGACGAACTTGAGGCGGCTGAAGAAAGCACGCGAGGCAAAGGCCATTTCCTGCCTTCTCCTCAAAGTCAACCAAATCGGCACCTTGTCAGAGGCAATCGAGTGCGCCCAGTACTGCAAGGCGCATCACATGGGCGTCATGGTGTCCCACCGCTCAGGAGAAACCGAGGACACGACCATTGCGGATTTGGCCGTTGGCCTGGCTTTCGGCCAGCTCAAGTCCGGCGCGCCCTGCCGGGGCGAGCGCACGGCCAAATACAACCGCCTGCTTTCCATAGAGGAGGAATTGGGAAAGAAGGCGAAATATCTGGGGGAGAAAGCGCTTGTGTTTGGAAAATAAAAATCATCTTCCAAAGCCTTTCTCACGCGCCATCCGCGCTTTTTTCTGCGCTCCCTTTCTCCTACCAGCCGCGCTTCAGCCCGGTGAATTCCGCCGCATAGCTCGCAAGGAAGGTGAATCCGAGGAAAAGCGGGAATGCGAACAGCAGAAGGGCCATGGGAACGGCGTGCTTCGGCCCGAACCGGTTGCCGGTTATCTGGAAGCTCTTGTAGACGAAGAAGCACCATATCAGCGTGCAGAAGATGCTGAATATGAAAACAGAATCAACGGCCATGTAGTCCAGCGAGCCTGGCGCGGAAACGATGAAGTCGCCGAGGGTTTTCATGTTGCCGAGCGAGGGCAGCACGAGGCTTAGCGCGCTTTTCGCCCAGCTCGCCAGAATCCAGAGCATGAACGTGGAGGCGAAGAATCCGGCTACAAGGATGAGCGGCAGGACGAAAAACCCGAACGCGCCGAATTTCTCGTTGAAGAACATGTCGAAATACTTTATCACGTTCGCAAACCCGCCGCGGAACCAGCGGAAGCGCTGCCTGAAAACCCCCTGCAGCGTGTCAGGGGCCTCGGTGTAGACCACCGACTGGTGGCATGCGCGTATCTTCCAGCCGTTTTTCTGCATGCGCAGGGCTATCTCCATGTCTTCGGTTATGTTCTTCTCCTCGAACCCGCCGAGTTTCTCGAACACCTCCCTGCGGTAGAGGGCCATCGGCCCCGGGGTGACGTATAGCCCGCCTATGGAATCAAGCGCCTTGAGGAAGAAGCCGTACGAAACCCAGTATTCTATCTCCTGCACCTTCGCAAGCAGGCTTTTCGGCCTGCTCACGCAGATGAAAAGCACCACTGCCCCGACTTTTGAGTCCTCTTCCATGTACGGGACCATTTTCTCGAGCGCGTCCTCGCGGGGGTAGGAGTCGCTGTCAACGCACACTATCCGCCCGTACGAAGCCTTCTTTATCCCGAAATTCATGGCCGAGGCCTTCCCCCCGTTTTCCTTGCGGAAAACCTTCACGCCTGCAATGCGCAGGCTTTCGCACGAGCCGTCCGTGCTGCCGTCGTCAATTACTATTATCTCGGCCTTTCCAGCATAGCGCAGGCGCTTGCATGCGGCAACGCAGTCCCTTAGCGTGGAGGCCGAGTTGTATGAGGGTATTATGATGCTCACTCCGGGCCATTTCGCGGGCTTTGGCGGGGAAATCGTCCTCCACGCCCCGTCAAGCCATATGGTCAGGAAAACGAAGAAGATGTAGACCGTGAGGAGGCTGTAGAACAGCGTGACGGTCTGGTAAGACACGAAAAGGAGCGCCACTACCGCCGCCGCCAGGCAAAAAATGCCGAACATGACGGCCCTTCTTCGCTGCCCGAACTTGGCATCCATCGCAAAACACCGGCCCATTCTGGCTAGCTGCACGCCGCCCCGTCTTTTTCCAGCATGGCCACGATTTGGTCCTGGTTCTGAATCGTGTCAACCAGCTCGCGCTCGTCTATCACCATGGCGGGGACTTTCTGCACCTTGTATTTGCCGACCAGCAGCTGGATGAAGGAGTAGTTGGCATTCACTGGAAAAGCGAAGGTGCGCACGTTGCCGCACCTTTGCGCCGCGAGCACGAGGGCCTCGTTCTGCAGCCTGCATTCCGGGCAGTCCGGGGGCGCCTCGCGGTAGAAGAACAGCACGGGTATTTCCGCGTACTGGGGGCATTTGCGCGCGTTTTCCAGCGTCCGGATGTGCAGCTCGGCCAGGCTTACGAAATACGCGCGCTTTATGGCCTCATAATCCGCGCCAACCATGTTGGAGCGCTGGTAGTCCCCGAGCTTCTCCGCCAGCGAGTATGCCCTCTCCTTTTGCAGCGAAGTCGTGAAGTTCGCGAACATGCACGGGTCCCCGTCCCCAAGCTGGGCGTACTCGGAAACCAGCCGGCTCGATTCGCTCTCGAACGAAACCAGCTCCACGCTCTTTCTCAGCGAGCCTGCCCGCGCGTCGTCAAGCTGGGAAACCACGACCAGCGCAAGGGCCGCAACCGCTATCGTAAGTATGGCTGCCTTGGCAAAAGGGTTCAAAGCCATGAAAACACCTCGCTTGGGGAGGATTCGCGCTGCAACCTCTCCTCTCTAAACCGGGGTGTATTTATAAATCGCTCGGCCCGTGCCAGGCGCATTTTATCGTCGTAAAACAAGCGGGAAAAATTGGAAAAAATGAAAAAGCGAAAGGGCCGCTTCACTCTTTCTTCCCTTCCTCGTCCTTGTGGGCCCTGCCGCGGGATTCGGGCTCTTTCCTCTCCCCTCCCTCGGCCTTCCTGGCGCGGGGCGCGCGGGGCTTTTTCGCGCCGGAAGCCTTTGCCTCGCCCTCTTTCTTTTCAACATCGGCCGAAGCTTCCTTGCCCTCAGCTCCTGCCTTTTCGGCCTCCTCTTCCTCCTCTGCCTCCTCCACCTCTTCCGCCACTTCTGCTGCGCTTGCGGCCGGGGATTCGGTCTCAATCAGCGGGGCCTGGGGGGCAGAGGCCGCATCCACGGCAGGCGCGTTTGCAGCTTCAGGCGCAGGCGCGTTCAGCGAAGCCTCGAACTCTTCCAGGGTGGGCTTGAAGTCGTCGTATGAAGTTGTCTTGCCGTTCACCATGGCCATCTCGCGCGCGAGCAGCCAGAAGATGAGGGCCAGAGAGCGGCGTCCCTTGTTGTTGCAGGGAATCACCCAGTCGATGTGCATGGTGTAGTTGTCCGTGTCGCACAATCCCACCGTGGGCAGGCCCATCTTGCCGCATTCCAGCACCGCCTGCCTCTCGCCCTTGGGGTCGCAGATGACCACAAGCTTTGGCTCAACGAAGTCGGCGCGCTGCACGTTGGTGAACGCGCCGGGCACGAAGCGCCCCGCAATCACGTGCGCGCCAGTAACCCGTCCGAAAGCCTGCGCAGCCATGGAGGAGTAGGCGCGCGAGGCAACGACCACAATCTCCTCAGGCGCGTATTTTGACATGAGCTTTCCTGCAAGCCTTATGCGCTCGTCTATTTTGCGAAGGTCGAGAACGAACAAGCCGTCGTTTCTCGTGCGGTAGATGAACTTGTTCATGTCTATTACCCGAAGCTTGGTTCCGATGTGGATGCCGGCTTCGAGATATTTCTCCTGCTTTATCAGAAATCCTTCCTGTGCCATAGTTTTCACCATTTATCCAAGGAGCCCGCAAATGCTCGCCGAAAGAATTTTCCGACGGCTACTTTCGGGACGGCTTGGTTGTTTTTCCTATTTTGTTATTGTGACAATAAAATGGGGCCACCGAGATTTGAATTCCCGGCGGAGCATCCCGTTAGTTCGGGACAAATCCACACTCGGATCACGTGCACCCCAAGCACGTAGTCTACCAGGTTAGCCCATGGCCCCATAAATGCAATCATGTCCTCCTAAAGCTTTGTGTATTTCATGATTTTGTCCATGACATTGACGTGGGAGAGGAACATGCGGCGGCAGCAGTAGCGCTCCACCCCAAGCTCGTCAAGCGCCTCGGCAGCCTTGCTGCCCGCCTTGACGCGCGACTCGTAGTCATCCCACTTGTCGGCAATTGGGGCGCCGCAGGTAAAACACCGGACCGGGAAGTACATACAATCCACCTCGCAAACTCAGCGGTACGATTTCTGGAAGCGCGCGCGGGCCTTGGGGCCAAGGTATTTCTTGGGCTCAACGCGCCTGAAGTCCTCGGCGAGGAGGAACCTGTCGCGCTCAATCATCCTCGCCTTCAATTCGGGCGAGCCGGAGTATTCCACCAGCGCGCGGGCAATCGCCATGCGCGCGGCCTGCGCCTGGCCCATCTGCCCGCCGCCCACCACGCTCACCGAAATGTCCACTTCAGGCGCTATTTCGGCCGCCATGGTGATGGGCTCGCGGATGAGCTCGCGCGCGTAGCGGTTGGGTATTGCCTCGAGCGCGAGGGAGTTTATGCGCACCGCGCCCTTCCCCTTGCGTATGGAGGCTCGCGCAAGGCATTCCTTGCGCTTGCCGCGCGTGACTATGCCGCCCTTCTTCTTGGCGGACTTGGAAGTTTTCTTCGGAGTTGTCATCGCAATCACCTATATTCAGGCCGCCGGCTCCCAGCTGAACGCCCTGCACATCGCGCCAAGCGTGGTTGATTTGGGCGGCCTCTTGGCTATGGCCTCGTAGCGCTCTGCCTTGCCCATGTCAACCGTTACCGGCACGCCCGAATAGGCCCGCAGCCGTTTCAGCGCCTCGCGGCCGCGGCTGGACTTCTTGGGCAGCATGCCCCTCACCATGCGCTTGAAGAGCAGGTGGGGAATGCGCGGGTATTTGGGCGAGCGCTCGGGGTCCTGCTTGCTCTTCTGGTGCTTGAGCGAGTTGAGGCGGCCCACCTCGTATTTGAGCGTGCCGGACACCAATGCGTCCGATACGTTCACTACCGAGACCGTCTCTCCCGAGAGCAGCTGCTTGGCTATCTGGCTGGCAAGCCTTCCGGCGACCAGTCCTTTTGCGTCAATGACTTTCATGTTCATGCACCTATATGAGTATTACGAGGTCCTTGCCAGTCGGGTTCAGCTTGCGGAGCTGGTCCAGCTCCACCACTTTGCCGCCCGACTTTGTTATCAGAAGCTTGGCGCTGCGGCTGAAGGCCGGGGCGCACACGCTGAGCGGGTGCGTCAGCACTCCTGTGCCCAGCACTTTGCAAGCCACCACAACGCTCTCGTTAGCCTCGGTGAGGCTGTCAAGGCGGCTGAGATTGACGCCCTTCTTCATTTTGCGGGTGGAGCGGCCCAGAAGCTCGTCCACTCTGCCCCAGAAAGGCGGGGTTTTGGAAGTTTGTTTCTTGTATGCCATTTGGTTCACCATTGTCAGCGTGATTTTTTTTCATGAGGGCAAACTGCCCTCTTTCTTTTTCCAAGGTTTTTCTTTCTCCCGCGGAGAAAGAAAAAGCTTGCAGGGGGAGGGATTTGAACCCACGAAGTCCTAAGACACTAGCCCCTCAAGCTAGCGCATTTGACCAAGCTTTGCTACCCCTGCGTGCAATGCAATCTCAATCCTCCTTTTTCTTTTTCTTCGCGCCCTTCGCAAGGGCGGACAGGTCTGATTCAAGCTCCTCGCACTTCTCCTCGAGCAGGTCGGCGGCCCGGCCAAGCATGTCGCGGGGCCCCATCTGCATGAAGCTCTCGACCTTGAAGCCGAACTTGTCCCCGCTCATTTCGTAGCTCACAAGGCCGGCCTGCCAGCGGGCGTGCTTGCGCCCGACGCCCTGAAGGGCCTTGGCCTCCAGGCGCAGGTTCTGCTCTGTCATGAGCTTGAGGAGCGGGATTTTCTCAGTGGCCACCTTCACCTTGTCGCTGGTGCTCTGAAGCTGCGCGGAGGTGACGTTCATGGGGCCCGATGCCTCAAGCGTGAACACCACTTCCTCGTCTGGCTTGTAGCCGGAGGCCCACTTGAGGGGCACGAGGCCGATGCGGTGAGCAAGGTATTCGTCGAACAGGGACGAGCTGTTCTCGTAGAACACCACCTTGTCGATGGCGAATGTGGGCACATGGTTCATGGCAAAGCGGCGCAGCAGGTTGGCGAATCCCGCGCGGCTTTTGCTGAGCGCGAAGGCCATGTGCCGGCTGTCCTCGGATTCAATGGCAATGTCCATGGGTTCAACCTCCTCCATTTTCCTCTACACGCGCCGTCCGCGCCGGCCTCCGGGCCGCTTGGTGCTGTCGGTCGGGATTGGGGTTACGTCCTCTATCTTGCCGATGCGCACTCCCTGCCTTGCTATGGTGCGCACCACTGCCTGCGCGCCCGAGCCCGGAGTCTTTGAGCCGTGCCCGCCCGGCGCGCGGATGCGTATGTGCAAACCGGTGATGCCTCGGCTCTTGGCCTCGGTCACCGCCTTTATGGTGGCCTGCATGGCCGCGTAGGGCTTGCCCTCTTCGCGGTCTGCCTTGACAATCATGCCGCCCGACGCCTTGGCGATTGTTTCGGCGCCCGAGAGGTCGGTGATGGTCAGGATGGTGTCATTCTTGGATGAATACACGTGGCAGAGCGCCCAGCGGATTGGTCCGCGGGGCGGATAGACTGGGGCAGGTGCTGCACCCGGCGCGCCCGAAGCTGCGCCAGCTGGGGCCGGAGCGCCTGCGGCAGGTGCGCCCGAAGTTGATGGAACAGGGGCCGAAGCGGGGATAGCCTCGCTCGCAACCTCCTTCTTCTCCTCAATTTTCTTTTCATCAGCCTTCTTCTCGTCGGCCGGTTTGGTTTTTTCGTTAGCCATGAACATCACCTAAAATCAAGCCGCTTCGGCCGGGGCTTTTGCGGCCGCGGGTGCTTTCGGAGCAGCTTCAGCAGCCTCAGCGCCAGCTTCAGAAGCCGGGGCATCAGTTGCGGCCTGTGCCATCTTGGCGCGCGCCGCGCGCTGGCCGGCAACGCCTCCCTTCGGCGCTTCCTGCTGCGGGGGCTCGATGTCAATCGCCTTGTAATAGGAAATTGTCGGCTCCTCGGAGAGAGTCACCATGTATGATGGGATGGTGACGCGCCTGCCGCCCACGGCGATAAAGCCGTGCACCACAAGCTGGCGCGCCTGTTTCGTGGTGCGCGCCAGTCCTTTCTTGAGCACAAGCGTCTGCAGCCTGCGCTCCAAGAAATCGCGGACAGTAAGGCCCAGCACGTCCTCAAGGCGCATGTCGCCCTTCGCAATGCCCAAGCGTTGCAGCTTGCTGATGACCTGCATTCCCTTCTCGCGGCCTGCCTCGCCAAGCGAGAGCATGGCGCGGGCAGAGCGGCGGGCCTTTTTCAGCTCCGCCAGCCCTGTCCAAAGCTCGCGGGTGCGGCGCAGGCCGTACTCGGTCTTTATCTGGCTCTCGTTCTTGATGCGGTCGGCGTCCCAGACGCGGCGTGGCGTCTCTGCCTTGGGAATCAAGCGTCGTGGATCTCCCATCAGAATCACCTAACTTACTTTTTCTCCGCCGGCTTTCCTGCCGGGGCTGCCTTGGCGGCCGGTGCTTTCTCGGCCTTCGGCGCGGCTGCGGCAGGGGCGCCTGTTGCGCCCGCTGCCTTGCCCTTGTCGCTTGCCTGCGCTGCAGCCTGCGCTCCCGCGCCTGTGGTGGCTGCGGCGGCGCCCGCCTTGGCGATGACGGCTTTGCGCAGCACGCCCACGGTCATGCCGGAGCGGCCCGTGGAGCGGGTGTGCTGGCCGCGCACCTTCTGCCCATACGCATGGCGGTAGCCTTTCCAAGTGTAAGCGTCCTTCTCGTGCTCGACGTCCTGCTTGACCGCGTAGCCCAAGTCCACCGCGATGAGGTGGTGGGTCTCGTTTGTCGCGAACTCGCGCTGGCGGTTGAGCATGAATGTCGGGGCCCCGTATTTCTCGGGGTGCTGGAGGATGTCCTCCAGCTTCTTCATCTGCGCCTCGTCAAGCTCGCCCACCATTGTCTTGGCAGGTATTTTCAGCTCGCGCAGCACGATGCCGGAGAGCATCTGGCCGAGGTTGAGTCCGAGCCCGCGGATGGAGCGCAGGGAGCGCGGAATGCTCCACTGCCCCTTGAGGTCCTTGCCTGAAATGCGCACAATGCCGCGGATTTCCTGTCCGTTGGCGCCCAGAATCGGGCCGCTGGGGACGACCACCGGCCTCCCTTTCGGCGCGCCCGCCGAGACTGCCGGCTTGGCGGGTCCGCCGCCCTTCCAGCCCTCTGATTTGGCCTCTTTGGAATCATGAGGCTTGTCTTTTGATTTTTCTACTTTCTCAGCCACAACAATCACCATGCATTTTGCGTGAATATGATTTTGTTCCATGATTATTTTACGCCGGGAGAGAGATTTGAACTCTCAAGCCCTTGCGGGCACACGCTTTCCGAACCGCAGGGGCGGGGGCTTCGCCCCCTCCCCTTCAGTTTGAGGTTCTTCCTGATTCCCCTCCCCCGAGGATCATAATCATCTGTGTTTGCAGGAGGAACATTCCAGGCGTGCGCACTACCAGGTTATGCGATCCCGGCATGATTGCGAGTTCACATCATACGGTTGCATTTTCACTCTCTCTTTCTTTTCTCTTTCTTTTTTCCGAGGTTTTTTCTTTCCTCTTTCCGCAGAAAGAGAAAGAAAAAAGCTCCCCGGCATGAATACAAGTTTTGAGTTCATTCCCCTCTCGTCCGTTTTCCTCCGGCAGGCTTGAGCACGACGCGGGGATAAAGGGCGGAACCCTTCGCCTCGACAATCGCGACCAGCCGGCCGCTTGCGTCTATGGCCTGCATCCATTCCCCCGTTTTGCGAACAGCCTCGGCACCGCCCACACCGGAAATTGCCAGAGGCAATCCGCGGGCGAATGCGTCCAGGGCCGCTTCGGCCGCATGAATGGCCGGGAGTTGGAGCATCCCATGCGCCGGGCGCAGCATTTTCCGCAGCGCCGACGCATCACCATGCTTTCTGAATTTCCACGCCGCATCTGCCAGGTCGGGCAGGCGCAGGCTTTGGGCCTCTCCGAAAGAGCCGACGGACACTCTCCGCAGCTCAATCATTTTGCCTTCGCCAAACGCCTTGCCGACCTCGGAGCACAGCACCCGTACATAGGTGCCTGCCTCGACGCGGGATTCAAATAGCGCGGTATTGTGGATTAGTTCAAGCGCCTTATATTCATAAACCTTTCGCTGCCTCGCCCTCTTGGCCACGGCGGAAGCCTTGGGCGGCATTTGGGTGATTTTGCCCAATTGGCGGTTGAATTCCGCCTGCAATTCTGCCAAATTTTTGGGCGCCTGTCTTGTTCTCAGCACTCCCACGTATTTTTTTTCTTTCATATCCACGAATCTGAGCAGTCTCACTGCCTTTCCAATCCCAATCACCAGCACGCCTGATGCCTGCGGGTCCAGAGTTCCCATCTGCCCCACTTTTTTCACTCCAAGCAGTTTGCGGATATGGCTTGTCACCTCGTGCGTGCTCGGCCCCCTTGGCTTGTCGAGGATGAGGAAAGAGCAGTCAAGGAGTTCCTCGGCTGGCGTAGGCGTTGTTTTCATCATATCCCTTCCAGCCTCTTTGTTTTTATAGTTTTAGACACCAATCTAATCCATGAACGCCCCACCCAGAGCCATAGAAACAAGAGTCGACAGCTCCAAGCGGGCCAACTTTCCCCCCAAGGAGGTTTTGGCCAAGGTGGACGCCGCTTTTTTGAAACTGCTCCAAGAGAAGGGCATCAAGTACGAGCGGTTCGGCAC
>JAKAME010000004.1 GCA_021813025.1 Microcaldota archaeon | reverse complement strand
ATTGTCCAGCTTGGGGTCGTATTTCACGAAATCGATGAGCTTGCCCAATGCAAGCGGGGGCGCCTGCTCGTTGCGCGCGGACAGCACGACCGAATCAAGAGGGATGAAAGTCGCCCTTCCCGCCTTCGCGCTCTTGAGCTTTTCGATTATTTTCTCAGCAACATCAAGGCTGTCAACCACTATGTTGTTGAGCCTCCCGCCTCCCGCCGCTTCAACGGCCATGCGGTGCTCAGGCTCTGCCGAAACAAGCTCGCTCACCGCCCCCCATATCCCGCCCATGCCGTCTTTTTTCAATGCCTGCACCGTGAGCAGGGCCGGATTCTGCGCCGCAGGCGAAACAGAGCCGCGCAAAGTCGCCACTTTCTCCTTGGCAGACAGCAGGCTCTGGTCCAACGACGGCAGCTCGCGGTTGAGCTTTTTCTCCTGGTCAAACAGCTTCTCCATTTCAGCATTAAGGCTTGCAACGGTTTCCTGCAGGCGGCCCACGCGCTCGTCCTCGCCGTCCTCCCCGCCGCCCAGTTTGGCGGCCTCTTCCTCGGCCCTCCTTATTTCAGACCTGTACTGGCCGGCCATTTCCTCCAGTTTTGACAAGCTGGCCGCGGCAGCAGACTTGTCGCTCAGAGCGGCCGCGAGCGCTGTCTCCAATTGCTCAAGATTGGCCCCGGCAGCTTCATTCAAATCAATTCCAGCGGCCTTTTTGGCCTCCTCAAGCTCTTTTGCAGCCAGCACAAGCTGGGCCTGCAGCTGCTTTGCGTCAGCCCTCATCTGCTCAAGCGCGGCCTTCATGCGCGCCTGGCTTTCCCTCATTTCCTTGAGCCTGCTTGCATGGCGCTCGCGCTCCTTTTCCTTTTCCTCCGCCCGCGCCTGCAGTTGTCCTGCCTGAAGCCTTGCATCGGCGATGGAGGCCATGAGCTTCTCGCGCTCGCCAGACTTGCCTATGCGCGCGGCAATGGCCGCCCTCTCTCCGTCCAGTTTCGCGCGCTTGCCCTCAAGCTCTTTCAACTCAGTCTCAAATTTGGCGATTTCGTCAGACAGCTTGCTTCTCTTGGCCAGCAATTCCTTGAAATAAGAATCCAGTTTCTTGTATTCGGCATCAACCAGAGTGGCGCGCGAGCGCTCCAGGGTCTGTTTTGCCTCCTGATAGGTCAGGGCAGCATCCCTCTCCTTCTCCAGTTCGGCCAAAAACGCGCCGCGCTCCGCCAGCACCACCCTTGCCTCGGAAATTTTTGACTCCACCTGCGCAAGCTGCGAGAGGGCGTCCTTTTTCTTGTCCTCGAACTCGGCGATTCCTGCCACCGCGTCTATGATTTGCCGCCTGTCCTTGGGGTTTCGCTCCACCAGGCTCTGCACCTGCCCCTGCGCTATTATGTTGTGCGCCCCGGCCTCAAGCCCGAAGGGCCTGAGCGCCTCAAGCGCCTGCTCGCGCGTGACATGCCTTCCGTCCAGCTCGTATTTGGTGGACCCGTCCTCGCGGATTTGGCGCCTGATTTCGAAGCGCCGCTCGCCGTCGATTTCCATCGTCACCTCGCCGGAGGAGCAGTTGAGGTTGATGAGCTCGGCCGTCTTCTTGGCCCTCAGCGCCTTGAGGCTTGTTTCGCCGAAAATGAATCGTATGGCGTCGGTGACATTGCTCTTTCCCGAGCCGTTTGGCCCGGCTATGGCCACGAAGCCGCCGGGCAGCTGCGCCTCGGCTGACTTGAAGGACTTGAATCCCCTGAATTTGATGCGGCTGATGCGGAATGGCACGCAAATCTGGCCTCGGCGGATTACTGGTCGCCCTCATTGTCGCCATGAGTTTAAAAAAGGAAGCGGGCGGGGCGAAAAGAGGGGCGGGAGGGGCGGAAAAAAGGAATTGGGGGCCAGAAAATGGTCGGGCCGCAAAAAGGGGGGCCGAAAAAAAGGAAGCCGCGCGGGGGCAGCAATTTCTTCCCTCTTTTTTCCTATCCCCGAACGACTGCCACAATCAGGCCGGAAGTGTTGTGGGGCGGAAAGGCCTCGTCATCCGCAAAGCAGCTCGCCGCCGGGTCTGGGGCTGGCGCGTCCTGGCAGTTCTTGAAGGTGTATGTGACATAGACGCGGCGCACCTCGCTGGGCCGGATGGGGTTGTTCACGCTCAGCGGAGCCTCGTATCGCACCGATTCGCCCTGCCCCACCGTTCGCTTGAGGTCGCACTCGGCCTCGCCGCCGGTGTAATCCAGCTCCGTTCCGCCGACGGGGCGGTAGTAGCATCTGGTGACATACATGGGGAAGCCCTGCGTGTTGGTGAGGTTGAGGTGCAGGGTCATTTCCCTGTCGCTCGCCCCGCGCACCAGATAGGCGTTGTTGCAGGGCAGGTTGGGGGCAAAGGTGCATTCCTCGCTGGTGTAGCGCCCCGCGCCAAGCATGCCGGAAGCCACCAGAATGGCAATCACGGCGAACATGGCGAAAAGCGCCCAGCCGTATGTCGCGAGGTATTCCATCGCGATTTGCCCGCGTCCGAACCGCGTTTGTCCCTGTCTCATTGTCATGTCTGTGGTGTGCAAGCCCAAAGATTATAAACTTTCAATGGGTGTGGAGCGCAAGCATTCGGACAAGGCCCAAGAGAGCAGGAGGTAATGTTTATGCCCCAGAAAGACAGCGTGTATGGCATGGTTTCGCAAAGCATAGGCCTTTTCGAGAACGGCCTTGACCAGACGGGCACAATCTACATCTGCGAGGGCGGCCTTGTCATCAAGAATTCGGGCCAGTTCATCCGCGCGCCGCTCGACTACGTCAAGAAGCTCGAGCAGGTCGAGGAGATGCCGATGGGCCGCGTGAGCGTCATTGTGCAGGTCTTCGACCAGATGGGGGCGGAATACAACTTCGCGACCTCGATGGCCGACATGCACCTCAAGGTGCTGCAGAAGCTCTGCCCCAAGGCCAAGACGAAATAATCAGCCAAAACGGAATGCTCATTCAGCCACAAGCGCGATGTCGTACAATCTCGTGCTGCTGAACGTCGCCTTGCTGAATTTCCCGTTGCTTTTTCCTTCTCTATCGATGATTCGGCCCACGAACCCGAACTCCGAGTTTCTGAAGCCGGAATTGCCGTAGAATTGCAGGATGTCGTTTTCGGCCGGGTTGTCCGACGGGCTGAAGACAGGTATTCTGGTGTTGGGGTCCATCTTGCACACCCAATCAAAGTCCTGATTGAGCCATTTCCCCACCTTTTCCGCCCCAACGCCGACCTCAACAATGCGGTTTGCCATGCTTGCTATCGCCATGCCGCCGCCCAGCGGTTTCTTGTCGACCAGCCCGAATTTAACCATGAAAACCGCGTATTCCACCGCCGCGTCAATCTCCTTTTTCTGCGGCAGCTCGAATTGCGTGAATTCCGCGTTGGAATTGTATTCCACATGCAGGACTTTTTTACCCTCGAGGTTCTTGTCAACCCAGATGTCCAATGCCTGCTCTCCTTTGCTGTTCCACGCGTCCGCGTAAACCTTGATGTTTTTCTCCCCTTTGAACTCTTTCGGGGCATGGAAAATTGTCAATCCATTGCGCCCTTCGGAATCCTTGCCGTATAAATCTACAAAAGAGCCTTTGATGTCTCCAAGCGGCTTGTCATTGCCAGCCAAATCCCTTCCTGAGACGAAATAATGGGTGCCGCTCATCACGCCACACGTTCCCCTGCCGTTAGCCATCCTCTCGTTCATCAATTCCATAAAACCCATATAGCGCTCATCCGCTCCATTCGGGACGTTAAGAAACAGTTTGCTGACTTCTCTGTATGGCGCAAGCTTCTTTCCCTCCAATATTGCCTTGTTGAAAAGCGCGTATTGGGCGCTCATAGGCGCTTGGAGTTTTCCATTAAAGACTGCAAGTTGTGTCATAAGAATCACAACTATGTTCAGCCATAAAAACTTATAAAACTAGTCTCATCGCGAAGCTCTTCGGCCCATCCATCCGCCGGCTCCCGCTAATCCGCTAAAGTTTTGTCTGACGCCGGCGGCCTCCAAACAGGCCGCGTCAATGCCAACTTTTTTCTCAAGTTCTTACATCAGAGCAGGCCTTGCAGCCGCCTGCGTTCCCAATGCTCTCCCCACGTGCCGAACAACACCTCTCCAGTGATGCGGAGCGGCACGAAGGCGCTGGACTTGAGCCAGCGTTCGACGCGATTCATCGCGCTCACCCCTGCCGGGCTGTCGCAGCCGGCCTATTTAATTTATTGCCCTCTTTTTCATGAACATAAGCTATAATACTGCTAAAAGACAGGTATTAATCAAAAAAAAGATGCAATTTTTAGTCAATTAATGTCAGGCACTATTCCCCGATTTTCAGAATCATTTGCTGCGGCTCCAAGCTCTCAATCGCCTGCGCGTTCACGCCGGCAGCGCGCAGCGCTGCTGCGGTTTTCTCGTTGTCCCCGTGCGCCAGAATGACGCGCTTGGCTCCGGATTCCTTCGCATATTGCAAAAGCTCGCCGAAGTCGGCGTGGTCTGAGAGGGGAAATGCCGCATGCACCGGCAGCTGGCGCACCAGCGCCCAGCCTGTGGCAAATGCTGACAGCACTTTCCTCCTATGCACTGCCGCCAGCCTGCCTGCCAGCAGGGGGCTGAGCTGGTGGGGGGGCATCACCGAAAGAAATGCGCCCCGCATGGCCTCCTGCGCCTCAGCCGAATCGGGCGCAAGCCATTGCAGGTTCACGCCCGCGCGCCGATACGCTGCGCACACTTCCGCAGCCTTGCCGCCCACTATGGGCGTCTCGCCCAAATACTCGTTTATGAATTTCACAAGCTCCTGCGCCTTTCCGGTCGAATATCCGCCCCACAATTGTATGGCCTCCCGATTCTGCCGCGCCCATCTCTCCATGTCCTCAAGCACGTTCTCGGGCGGTGGGAAGGCAACTGCCGGGTCCCCGTAGGTGCATTCCGCGAACAGGGTGTCGCAGGAAATAATCGGCGCGCCCTTCAGCGTCAAGCCGTCGCGCAGCTTGAAATCCCCAGTGTATGCAACGCGCCCGTACTGCTCGCTCATTCCAACCAGCTGTGTGGAGCCCAAGATGTGGCCTGCAGAATGCAGCTCGATTCCTTCCGGAATAGGAATGCGGGCCTGCTGCCATTTGGCCGGAGGCTCGATTGAGGAAACAGAATGGGATTTTCTTGAGCGGCGAGGAATTTTTTCTTTTACAGCAGGAAGAAGAGGGACGGGGCTATCTGCTTTTGGAAGAAGCGGGTTTTCGATTTTCTCCTGCCCGCTTTCTTCTTTCTCCTCCGCTTTTCCAATCCCCAAAATATCCGCCGTTATGTCTGAGCAGAAAATCGGCGCCGGCCCGCCCAGCGCCTGCGTGTGGTCCGAGTGCGCGTGCGAAATATAGGCAAGCTCGCCGCCAGCCACGTCCATGCCGATGCGCCGGCCCGCCATGCGCACCACGAGGGAATCGCCCATCGCGCCTGCAACAGCGACAAAGGATATATAGCTCACACCCAGCTCGCGTCCGGAGCAGGAGCATAGATTATTAAACATCTTTTTCTACTAATTACCATATGAAGAAAATATTTCTGCCCGCAGATAGCAAAAATGCGAAGTGCCCCAGAGCCGGCTTTCCTTACGGTGAAGTTTTGAGCGAAACGATAACAAAACAGGGTGAAAAACTCGTTGTGCGGAGATATAAGCAGACCGACAACTTGCAGACGCTCTTCGACCTCCATCTCAAGTCTATGAAATCCAATCCAGGCTATGTATACTGGCCAAACACCGGCTGGGACCAGGACCTCAAAGACATCGACAGCAGCTACATGACCGGAAGAAATGATTTTGTTGTTGCCGAGATAAACGAAAAAATAGTCGGATTCGGAGCTTTGAGGGAGCGCGCAGACTTGGGAGAAAACATCGTGGAATTCTGCAAATGGAGAACCGATCCAGATTATTTTGGGCACGGGGTAGGTCGGGCGCTGTTGGAAGTCAGATACGCTCTTGCAAGAAAGCATGATTTTGTGACAGCATACGCGGAAACCTCCACCTTGCAGAAACAAAGCATGCACCTGCACGAAAAAGATGGCTGGACGCAAACCAGGAAGCTGCAACCCGAGTGGTCGAAAAGAGTTAATGCCTATGTCCTGTGCTACGAGAAAGAGCTTAAGGACTAATCAGACGCCGGCCGGCCGGGCAATCGGCAATCAGGTCGCTTTTTTCCTATTCCGCGCCCGGACCTTTCATGCGCCCGCGTTTTTCGCTTTGTTCTTCCCGGGCAGATGGATTTATATTTATGTGCTTTCACATAAATCATGTGATTTCACATGGCTAATATCACCCTAAGCCTCCCCGAAGCGCTCTATGCGCGCATGCGCCAGCACGCCGAATACCGATGGAGCGAGATTGCCCGCCGGGCCTTCCAGCAGAAGCTGGACGAGGCAGAACTGGCCGAGGACCTCAAGGCGCTGGAAATGGCCGGGAAGGAGTTCAAGACCGGAAAGACGATAACTCATGCGCAGCTAATCAAAGAATTGGGGCTGAAGCATGAGATATAATCTGCATTACCGGGGCGAGGCCCGAGACCAGCTCAAGGCCCTTGACAAATCCGTGCAGATTCCCATTTTGAAAAAGATTCTTCAGCTGACCGACCATCCGGAACTTGGCAAGTCGCTCTCCAATCTGCTCAAAAATAAGCGCAGCATCCACGTCGGGAAATACCGTGTGGTCTACCTTATAGAAGGCGAAAACGTCATCATCGCCCGCGTGGGACACAGAAAAGATGTCTACATGTAGGCTGGAGAAAACAAAGAAACAAAATATTTTTCTTATTCCGCGCCCTGCCTGTGCTGGTTCAGCTCCTTCTCAAGCTTGTCCAGCTGCCTTCCAATCCTGTCCATGGCCGAGCGCATCGCGGCTATTTCGAATGAAATCGACTGCAAATACACCTTGTCCATCACCACGGTCGGCTTTGGCAGCGAGACTTCCTGGCGCGCGGGCTCAAGGCTCATCTCTGCCTTGATTTCGTCAAGGCTGTTCTGCACTGCGGCAGGAACAGAAGCCGGGCGGGGCGCCTCGCGCCCTCTGCCTGAGGATTTGGCCACCTTCTTCTCCTTCTTGGCCGCCGCTTTCGCTTCGGCGGCCATGCGCTTGCGCGCGCCCTTTATCCATTTCTTGATGTTGGAGAAGGGGGCGAACTTGTTCGTCCTCGTCTTCTCGTAAATCTCGGTGCGCAGGGCGCCCAGCTTCTCCTGGTTGAGAGTCTGGCCCTCCCAGCGCGTCAGGCGGTTTTTGATGATTTTGAATATCGCGTCATCCATTTGCTCACATCCTATGCCCATGCCTTGGTTTCGAAAAGCAGACGGTTCACCATTTCGCTTTTTTAAATTCTAATATATTAATCTGCGCCCATTCTTCCCGCTCTTTACACCGCACCACACTAATTTGCGCGGTCATTCTATACTTTTCTTTTCATTCCACCGCACTACAATACACGCTTACTTCCCCTATTCTCCCTCTTCCTCATCCATTCTGCCCCTATTCCCCTCCCTTTCTGCTTATTCTTCCTCTTTTTCGCACTCCCACACACTATCCAGCATGCGCCTGATGAGTTTTGCCCGCTTGGGGCCCATTCCTTCCACTTCCTGCAGCTCTTTCTCGCCTGCAGCCAGCACATGCGCCGGGCAGCCGAAATGGCGCAGCAATGCTTTGGCCATCTGCGGCCCCACGCCTGGCAGCACCTCGATGATGGCCCTCTGGTATTGCTCCACCCCAAGCGCTTTTGGCTTGGCCATCACTCTCATCGGGGATTTTCTGGCCACCTGCTCATGATGCGCCAGCGCCGACAGAAGCTCTGCCGTCGCTTCGGGGCTGCGGGTGAAAAACAGGCTGATTCCAAAGTCCGCGACAAGAGAGGAGTATGCGCCAAGAAGCGCACGGCGGTCGATGCGCCCAATCTTGTCTGGATTATCTCCCTTCTCCCCTTCCACGACGACGATTACTCTTGGGTATGCTTCAGTCAGCCGGCGCGCCTGCTCGAAAAGCCTTCCGTCGATGATGCTGCTCTCGAAATCAGCGCGGCTCTTTCTCTCCGCCACAAGCCTTTCGGAGAGAACGAAGTCGCCCACGCTCAAGGTCTGCCTCTCCACGACGCATCCTGCCTCTGAGAGAAGGTAATCGTACTCTTGCGCCTCGCGCATGTCAACGACGATGCGGGCTCTCTGCTCGGGGCGGGTTTGCATATGCGCCGACCTATCAGTTATTGCCAATCTATCCGCGTGTAGTTTTTCCGAGGCTTTCCCACCTCGAAGAAAAGATACCTTTAAATAACCAATCATGATTGTATCGTGATTGTCTCGTGACCGTATCACGAGCCATCCACCAATGTAGGCGGGAGCATGGGGCTGGAACAATATAAGACTTTGCAAACCACGGCCGACGTGGCCGCGCTGCTGGGCGAGCTCAGCGCGCGCCTGGGGAGGCTTGAGGGGCGCTTAACAGCCCTCGAGAGCCGCCTGCCGGCCGCAGGGACGCCGTCCGCTGGCACCATAGGGGTGAGTGTCAGCGGCTCGGGCATCCCAACACAGGCAGTCTCATCCGCGCGCGAGCTTCTGCTCGCTCCGGCAGACGAGCAAATCATCACTCTCATCCGCGCGCGCGGCCATGTCTGCGCGCTCGATGTGCAGATGCAGTCCAAATACAGGGGCAAAAACGCGGCCAGCGCGCGCCTCAGCAGGCTCTACGAACTGGGCCTGCTCGAGAAGCAGCAAGCCGGCCGGACGGTATACTACAGGATGCGCTCGCCGGAAATCTAGCGCCGGCTAACTCATGCTTGCCAAATCATCGCGTGCAATTATGGGGCACGCACACAGGCGGCAAGGCGACCAAAATCGGGGGATTGCGACTGGCCGTCGCAACTCCTCCATAATATTCATGGCCACATGGGGCGGCCGGGTCTCTCACCTCCCACACAAAAACGGTATGTCTTGTTTTTGACCCGGCCCTTCCCATGTGGCCTTGAAAAAATTGTTCTCAGCGGGAGCCAGAAATCAAAAAAAGAACTGATGCACGAACGAGCCGGCGCGCTCGGGCGCGCCCCGGTATTTCTTCCTTTCCCGCAGTTTATTTTTTCTTATTCTATTTTTTTCGCTTTCCCATCCAGAACATGTGGTCCTTGTCGTAGGGGTCCAGCCTTATTGTCTGCAATGTCTCGAATCCGCCGGCCTCGAGCCTCTCCACCACCTGCCCGTAGGTTTTCTCAGGCGCCTGCGTCACGTCAATGCTCTGGCTCTTGATGCACAGCATCGCAATCCCATCTTTCTTGAGAAACTTCTGCGCATTCCTCATCAAAATCGCGTCCTGGTCGGGCTGGGCCACGTCCTCGTAGAGCACGTCCACCTTGTGCCCCTCCAGCGCCGCGCCCCACTCATCAGGCATTCTCGCGTCCCCGAAAATCGGCATCATGTTGGGCCTGCTTTTGCACACGTCAAGCAAATCCCGCATGGAGCGCTGGGCAAATTCCACTGCAAACACTGCGCCATCTTCTCCTACAATGTCGCTCACATGTGATGGAGTTGTTCCAGATGCCGCTCCAAGATAAAGCACGAGCGAGCCGGGAGCAATAGGCACATGCGACAAGCCTTTTGCAATCGCGCCAGCCAGCTTGCTTCGATACAAATCCCACATCCTGTATTCCTCATTCTTCACGCTCACCAATTTCTCCCCATACACTCTGGTGCCGGGGGCGAAATTGCGGGTGGCCAGCTTTCCGTCTATGCGAAAGATGCCGGGGAAGAGTTCTGCAATGGAGGGCATGGAAGAATTTGGCGCAGGCTGGGATAAAAAGGCGATTGGCTTATATACTACCTATGCTATACTATATAAGTGATTTTCATGGAAGGCTACACCACCATTCTCATCAAAAAGAGCACGCGCGACAAACTGGCCCGGCGCAAACGCTATGGCCGCGAGAGCTATGACGAGACGATTGAACGCCTGTCGGACCTGCCGGACCATTCCACTCCGGCGCGCGCCCAGCCCAAGGAAGTCCAAGAAGCGCTGGAGCGCCTCGCGCGCTTCTGCGACGGGCCCAAAACGAGCGATGCCGAACTCGAGGCCAAGCTGCGCCGCGTCGAGGAAATGGAGACACGGGATGCGCGCAATCTCCACATGCGGCTGCCCTCTCCAGCCCGCCGGGGCCGGAAAACCGGCCTGCAAAAGGTTTAAAGCCGCCGTTGAGCCGCTTTGGCTGGGGATTCACGTGTTTCTGGATGCCAACATCTTCATCTATGCCCGCGCCCGGGGCAGCACCAACGCCCCGGCTTGCGCCACCCTGCTGCGCGACATCACGCTGGGCTCGCAGCACGCGACGACGAGCTGGCTGGTGGTCAACGAAGTCGTCAATTTCTATGTCCGTGACGGTCAGCTGGAGGCAGCCCTGAAAGCTTTTGACGCCATCCGGGGGCTGCCGAACCTCGAAATCCTTCCTCTGGATGCCAGAAGCGGCGCGCACTTGGCATACTATCTTCGCGCCGGCCTCCTCACTTCCGACGCCTCCCATGCCGCAGCCATGAAGGCGCACCAGATTGGGGTCTTGTGCAGCTATGACAAGGGCTTCGACAAAATCGAGGGCATCCGCCGCGTGGAGCCGCGATGAGGGGCTCGCCATTCTGCTTAAATACATTCTGATGCCCATTCTCCTTCAGCGGGCCCGTAACTCAGCTTGGCCTAGAGTGTCTGGCTTTTAGGACTCTCCGTCGATTGCGACGGTCATCGTCAAGGCCACCAGAAAGCCGTGGGTTCAAATCCCACCGGGCCCGCACATTTTTATCTTGTCGCAACCTGGCGTTCATATGGATTATAAATACACTGCCATCGGTCTTCTAATCCTCCTGTCCCTTATTCCAGTCTGGCTGGTCCCAGTCGCCCCGCTTTCTGATTGGCCCACCCATCTGGCGATATCCTCGGAGATGCACTATCTGTTGGCTGGCCACACTTCTTCCTTTTATCATCTTGATTTCACCTTTTTGGGCTATTCATCAGTCCATTTCGCGCTTACGCTGCTGCAGGATATTTTCAGCATGGAGCAGGCTGGCCAGATAATTCTCTCACTCTACATCCTGCTGAATGCCGCCTGCTGGTGGTATTTCTTCCGCACGCTCGCTCCAGACCGCCCCTACCTGTTTCTCTTCGGCCTGCTGATGCCTTTCTCGACCTTCTTCTACAGCGGCAATCTCAACTTCCTCTTTGCAGTCGCTTTCGGCCTTGTCATGCTGGCAGACGGATTAAGCGCGATTGAAGGCAAGCGTTATTCTCTCCCATTATTCATTCTCTCCGCTCTCCTTGTCTATCTCTCCCACGGGCTGGTGTTCTTCATGCTGGCCGGCCTGCTCGGCCTCTATGCTGCCGGCTGGCATGCAGGTCTTGGCCGCAAATCCGACCTCCTACCCACCGCCATCCTTGTCGTTCTATCTGCATTTTTCCTCTTCAATACGATTTCCAACCCGCTGCTCCTGCGGGACTATGCCTATTATTCCAAGGTGAACATCTGCTCAGCCGACGCCATCGCTCCGCGCCAGGTTTCCTATTCGCTTCCAGACCGCCAGTTCACCCAGTTCTTCGGGAAATTCATGCTTCGCCTCGGTACTCCCCTCTTCTTCCTCTATTCTGTCTTCGGCGCGCAGCTACTGGCGATTCTGTGCATCCTGCTGGCCCTCGGCCTCCTTCTATGGACATCAACTCAGTTCATGGAGCAGCGCCAATCCATTCTCCATTCAGCCAATGTCATCTTCGGCCCCATTCAAGGCGCTGTGGATTACCGCTATCTCTTCTGCGCCATCTACTTCCTCGCCATCTTCTATCTAGTCCCCTCCTGCCTGTCCTTCGTCTGCCAGCTCAACGAGAGGGGCACTCCGTTCTTCCTGGCTTTCGCTCTTCTGGCCTTCGGAATACAAAAGCCCCGCATAGCATTCTTCTGGCCACTTCTGCTCATCATTTTCGTCAATGTCCTCTTCCAGGCCTCTCTCTTCAGCAACGAAGCCGGGGTTCAGCAGTCCACATTCGCAAATCTGCGCGGGATGGCTGGCGGCCTATCGGCAGGCCAGTCGGTTTTCATCATCCCGAACCGCCTGTCCACCAGCTACTCCACATGGGCGCAGCCGCCATATCCGAACCTAAACTACCCCGCGCTTCTCGTCCATTATGCGCCAGGCATTTACGTTTCCGGCCTCTACACTTCGCACGATTTCTATCTGCTCCGCTCCAACATGACCACATTCGACGAGTTCGTCCATTTCGGGCCCAATCCCTATCTGTTCGAAAAACAGACCCCGACCAATAAAGAGCAGACCCCGATCGATATCTGGGATTGTTACAGCCCGCCTCCGCCCGGATACACGTGGATATTGGGCCAAAATCTTACATTGACCATGAATTCCAGAGGTTCTTAACATGCTTTTCGTCAGCCTGTCAGACCACTATGACATGTACTTCTCCCCCAACCCCATCATCCGCCATTTCCATCAGGACCGCTTGCACAGCATTTTGCGGCATGTTCCCCCAGCTTCCGGCTCGCGGGTGCTCGATGTCGGCTGCGGACTGGGCATTCTGCTTGAGCATCTGAGCGGAGAGAGGCATGGCGTGGATTATGACCTGTCCGTAGTCCAGGTCGCCCAGCAGCGCCTGGGGGAGAAGGCCAGCATCGTATGCGCTGATGCGAGCGTCCTCCCGTATCCTGATGCGCATTTCGAGGTCGTCATTTGTTCCGAGATGCTGGAGCATCTCTCCGACCCTCTGCCTGTGATTCGGGAGATGCTGAGGGTTGCCAAGCCCTCCGGCCGCATCATCATAACTGTTCCAAACGAATTCTGGCTGACCTTCGGCCGCTTTGTAATGCTCAAGAGTCCTGCCAAAGTTGCTGACCATGTGCAGGATTTCCAAGTGGCCGATTTGGAGCGGCTGTTCGGGCGGAGGGCAAAAAAAGTCGAATTCATCGGGGGCCCGCTTGAATCTGTCTGCGTGTTCAAACTGGCTGTTTTTGAAAAATAAAAATAATCACTTCAGCTCCTTCTTGCACAGCAGCTGCTCCTGGAACAGGTAGCCGCGCTGGTTGGCCAAGCTCCAAGAATTGCCCAGCGGCAGTCCGGGGATATGGGCGTTGTTCTTGGAGTCTTGGGCGTCCTCAATCATCAAATCCGCAGTCCTCTTCTGGCGGTCAATCAGGATTGAGACCGAGATTGCATGGCCCTTGGGGACCACCAGTGTTTGATTGTCGCTGGTGAGCGCGGGTGTGTTGTCTCCATATGAGTAAACGACTGTTCCGTCACCCATAATCGCCACCATGGGCAGCCCCTTGAGGTCAGCCGCAGCATAGACCGGCGTCTTTGGAATTACTCCGAAGGAAGTAGTTTCGTTCTCCTCTGCCCGCACTAGCGTGGCATTGTAAGTCGAGACGGTCTGTTTGGAAATTGGCTTGGCGATGTCCTTCTTGCAATACATGATGTATTCGTCCGTCGGCTCTTTTCCCAGGTAGATATTCGCTGGAGTCTTGAAATCCGGCCGTGAGCCCGGGTGCGGGTCAACATACTGCGTGCCAGTTGTTTTCTGGACCGTCCCTTTCCCTTCTGGCTGCGGCGGGTTCTGCAGGTTGACGCTGCCCCCGCCGCTTGGTGCCTTGGGGGTCATTATATAGTCCGTAAGCAAGTAGACGAAACCTCCCACCATGATGCCTGCCACAACCCGCGAGCCCGTTCTGCCCACCAGCCTGTTCACGAGTGCTCTGAGGCCCTTGGGCTGGGTGAACTCGATGGCCAGGTCACCTGCCAGTTCTTCTTTCATTATATTCACGAAATCCTCTGATGTCGTCAGCTTGCCCCGCTCCTTCGGGGGCAGCTTCCGGACATGGTCCCACAGGGCTTTTCCGGTGACTTCGGCCAGCGCGTCGCCCTCCAGCACGGCCTTCTGGCCTTTTTGCAGGCGCTGGTTGTTCACCCACTCATTGAAATATTTGTTAAAGCTTTTCGTCAGCCCCTCAGCATCTGCTACAATAATCCCCCATTTGATTTCCGCGCTCACCGCGCTGCCGATGGCTTTGGTCGCCTGAGTATTGACGAAGTTATCGATGGCCAGCTGCACGTATCTGTTGAGAGCTTTGGCCAAGGCTGTCGCATCTCGGCTGGCCATCGCGCCTTCGATTATCTTGTCTGCATTCAGGTCGAAGGCCACGCCGTCCAGCGCCCCGTCGGCGTACAGCATCTGCTGCTTGATGAGCTCCAGCTTGCTGTCCACGATGGCCTTGAGCTTATCCTCTGAAATATCCTTGATTTTCTTGAAATTATCTGCTGTGAACATATTGTCCGGGCTGCTCTTGATTTGCGTCGCCTTCTCTTTCAATTTTTCTATCCGCTCATTGGTTTTGGCCTGGGTGATGTCAGCCTTGAGGGCGTCATAGTTGGCGACACCCTTCTTGTCTTTCTCGTCGATACCGGCACGCGTCTTGAGTCTGTCCAGAACCGTGTTCACCTGTGCTTTGTCAAGGGCGCCCTTGTAGATGGCCGTGATGTCGCCATCCCCGCTGACCACGAATTTATTCGGGAAGAACTTTCCCAGCGCCCAAAACGTCAGCCCGGTCGTGCCGATTGCCGTGGTGAGGCTCACCGTTTCGGGGTCTCCGTGGTACATGGATTTGTAATAGGACCCGGGCATGTTGTATATCCCGGTGGCAACCCACTTCACCAAATCCAGAATCCCGCTGCCCTGCTCGCCGCTCTGCGCCATGGCTCCGGGGATTTTGAACTGGGTCTCATACGCGTTGGTCGCCTTGTTGAACACGATTGTGGCAATAATACCCAAGGGTTTGAGTTTCTGCATCAAATCATAGGCTTGGGCATTGGCCTGATTCTGTCCGTGCACGTAGCTTCCAGTTCCATATACCGGACCGGCCTGCAAGAGCATCAATCCCATCACCCCATAATCTCTCAATCCGAACTTATACTTGAAAGGGGAATAAGTATTATTAACAGTATTCTCGCCCTTTTCGTCGCGCCTGCCGTTTTTCTCCTGTTTCCAATTAAAGAGTTTCATGGTTTATTTATGGGTGCGACAGATATATAACCCCTTGTCTCCTTGGGCCGGCTCTCTATCGTTTCGCCTTTTCCAGCATGCTGGGGGGAATATGCCCCCACAGCACGTAGGTCAGCACCAGGCCCATGGCGGCCATGGACTGTTTGTCCGCCGGACTCACGCCGTCCATCTTCCACGTCCCGATTTCATCCTCTTTGGGCGCTTGGAGCACGCGCTCGTTCCAGGCCTGAACGAACGCGTCGTGGACGCCGGCTGGCAGTTCCTTTTCCATGGCCGACGGGTTCTGGAGCCAGCGCGCGGCCAGGTCAGCCACGCCGAGCCACAAGTCCACCGAATGGCCATTGTATTTCGCATAAAGCGCATCGAGCGCAGGTTCTGCCGTCTGGTAGCTTTTCATCAGAAGCCGTGACAGCTTGTCAAGTTCCATTTCATCGACCGTTGCCGGCATGCCGTTGTTCTCATTTACGATTCCCAGCGCCAGCTCAAGGCGCGCGATGTTGTTGCGAAGGGAGAGGGGAATGGGCGGCTCGGTTGCCGTGCCATCGTAAACCCGTTTGTACACTGCCGGGTCATTGATGTTGATGACCAGCGCATTTGGTACGAAGTCCAGCAAAAATCCTATTTTGGTGCTGGAATTCACCGCTTTCTCCGGAGAGAGGTGGGCGAATTTGAGGTCAAGGTTGCGTTCATTCTCCTTTTCGGCCCTTTGAGGGTCTGTGATTTCCTTCCCGTTGGGCCCAACCGGCTGCACGCCTTTGTAGGGCGCATAGACATGCACAGTGGCCTTGCTCACCACCACGTCCTGTATCATCTCCTGTTTGATTTTCTCAATCTTGTCTGCTTCCAATTGCCAGTAAGTCAGGAAGGCGGTGTCTGCCAAGCCCATCTCGCCCGGCGTGGAAGCAATCAGCGCCCCGCCGGTCTTGGATACCTTGGCAATGGTTTGGACAATCTTCACCATCGGAGTCACAAGCGGCTTCTCAAGCACGTCCGGCACATTCTGCACGCCGCCTTCGCGCAGTATTGGAGTCAGGCCTTTGCGGAAAAGCATGGTGGGGTCTTTGCCTTTGAGGCACAGCTTGATGCCGTCGTTGATGAGCAGCTTGAGCTTGGGGGCCAGCCATTGCACTCCGCGCGAGGTGAGGCCCAGAGTTTCGAACACTCCGAAAATCGCGGCCATGTTCATGCGCGTTTCTGTAAGCGCCAGCCTGCGCATCTCCTCGTAGCTCATGTTCTGTCCCTTCCAATCAGGATGCTCTGCAAGCACCCAGCTAGGCAGGGTGCGGGACACGCTCAGCTCGACCGCCCGCTCAATATTGTAGAGCGAGAATGTTGTCATGAAGGTGGCTTGCGAAACAAGGGCGATGCTTTTGGTCATCTGCCACACCGTAGCCTTGGTGCCGATGACCTGCCCTTCGCTTATCACCAAATCGATTGGCTCGCCGATGTTTGCCCCGAAGCGGGAGGAGCTGACGATTTGCGCCTTTTTGGCCACGGTCGCATACCGCTGGCCGCCCTCGCTGCCCACTTTGACAGCCTTCTGGACAAAGTCGTCGGCGCTCTCGGCCGCCAGTTTCTTTGGCTGGGTGAGGAACTTGCGCCTCCAGTAGCGCTTGGCCGCGAACTGCTTGGCCGGGTCGCCGATGAACTGCTCCTCCAGCGCGCGGTCGATGGTGCCGCGGACCTCCTTGTCCAGAACGAATTTGGAGTTGGAAACTATGCGAATGGCCTTGGCAGCGAGCCTCACTTCGGCCACGGTCAGGCCGATGTCTGCCACCAGCCACGCCCAGTCCCAGAAGCCTACGGGGTGGTCTGGGTCGTTGCGCCGGTATTTCGAGACAAGATGCTGGAAGGAATCTATCGGAAGGAAAAGTCCGGCCATCCACTCCTCCATGCTGTTGACGGAGAAGTTGAAGCCGGGCGCGCCGGCCATCAGCACGTCGGCGGCCGCGATGGTGCGCACGCCGACCTGCCCCCTCGTGTCCACATAACTTTCGGTGAACGTGTCGCTCTTCTCGTCGTATTGCAGAGGCGAGGGCTTGACATTGCGCTGCACCACGTCCGCGATGCTGACCTGCTGCATGTACTTGTTCGGGCTCTGCTCAAGCTCCTTCTGCTTCTGCGCCGCCAACGTCTCCTGCTCCCTCTTCTCCTTCATCCGCCCGCTCATCTGCCCCACTGCCACCTGCGTCTCCTTCTCCATCTGCACGCGGCTCTTGGACAGATAATCCGTCGGCCATATCTGCGGCGGGCTGAAGGTGTCGTGCAGCCCCTTCATCATGGCCGCATCAAAGGGGTTGTATGCGAATATGACCGGCCCCTGCGCGGGCTCGAGGCGGAAGCTGAGGTAGTTGACAAGGGAGCCGAACGAGGAAGGCGACTGGGATTTCACTGACAGGCCCGGCACGTCCTGAAGATATTTCTGGAAAATGTATCCCACTTCCTGGCTGTGCGGAATGTCGAGCCTTACCTCTTTCGGCTGCTGCTTGCCCCAAGGATAATTCATCTGCATAGTGTCCCAGGGGGTGCCTGAGAAAAGGCCCACCTTGCCATAAAGCCAGGTGTCAATCCAGCGCGCGACTTCCTGCCGCACCTCCGGCTTGAGGCGCTGGCTTTGGCTGACTTCCTTCTTTATCTTGATGAGCGCGTCCTCCAGCCTGTCCAGCGTGGCCGGCGCGAAGGGCGAGAAATAGGCCGATGGCTTTGGCGCCGGCACATACTCCGGCGCCCCTGCCTTGCTCTTCGTCTTGGGGCCCATACAATAAGACGGCGCGCCGGGAGTTTTTATAATGCTGCGTCCTGTTTCTTGCCTGCCGCTTTTCCCCCTTTTTCCCTCCCTTTCCGCCAGCCTTTCCCCGCTCCAGCCCTCCCCTCCCGCTCTTTCTTTGCCGCCAGCCTTTTAACTTCCCTTTGCTCCATCTTCCTCTATGGTCTCAATCACTCCTTCAGGCCCCGCCCTCTGGACGCTGGCTCGCAGCGGCGACATGCGCACGGACGCTCGCATAGTTGCCAGCGAAACCCTTCTCTCCAGCATGCAGACTGACCGCACCATCTGGCAGTTGCAGAACGTCGCCGCGCTGCCGGGAATAGTCTCTCCCGCCTGCCTCATGCCTGACGGGCACGAGGGCTACGGCTTTCCAATAGGCGGCGTGGCCGCCTTCGACCCTGAAATGGGGGGCGTGGTGAGTCCCGGGGGCGTGGGCTATGACATAAATTGCATTAAGCCGGGAAGCAAGGTGCTCACCGACCTCGGCTTCTTCATGCCTATTGAGATCATGGGCGAAAAGCTCGCCGTGCAGGCGCGCTCGAATGGATTCGAAATGTCGATGCTGCAGCGCAGGCTCGCTGCTGCAACTGATGCTGGCGGCTCATCCAATCAAATTCTGGCGTTCATGAAAAAGAAATCCGACCGGCGCATGCTGCGCATCAGGACGAAAAACGGCTTCGAGCTGCAATGCAGCGAGGACCATCCAATCCACGCGGCGGAAGGCATGCGCGAGGCCGGCAAGCTGGCCGCCGGCGCGTCCATCTCAGTCTCCTATTTCAACGGCGTTGAATACGCCAGGACCGGATTTGAAGACGAGCGGGCCATGGGCATCATCACCAAAGTGTTTGGCTATCTGCTGGGGGACGGGAGCCTGACCTGCTGGAAGGGCAAATACTGCATCCGCGCCTATGGGCATGAAGAGGACATGAAGCGGATGAAACAGGATTTGGCCGAACTCGGCATCAATTCAAGCGCAGTGCCAATCGAGCGCGAACACGGCATCCAGACGCAGTATGGGAAAAAGCATTTCACCGGCCGCTCATGCGAGCTGCGCATATATTCCCGCGAGCTGGCCGTCAAGCTGCTGACTCTGGGTTTCCCGCTGGGCCGAAAGACCGACCAAGCCTACAGGGTGCCGGGCTGGCTGACGGAAGCGCCGCTCTGGCTCCAGCGCCTCTTTTTGGCCGGATTTTTCGGAGCCGAATTGTCATCTCCATCCACCCATTCCAAGACCGGCTTTTACGCCCCCATCCTTGCCCAGAACAAGAACGCGTCATTCGAGGAGAGCGGGCGCGCGTTCCTCATCGACATCATGCAAATGCTCAAGGGATTTGGAGTGGAAGTCACCCGCATTGCCTCCCGCCGCGAGCAGCCCAACAAGCAGGGCGAAGTCGTCCGCCTGCGCCTGGAAATCGGGGCGGAGGAAGGCAATCTTCTCGCCCTGTGGAGGAGCGTCGGCTTCGAATACAACCTCAAGCGCCGCCGCATGAGCGAGATGGCATGCGCCTACATCCTGGGCAAAAAGAGGCTGCAGTCCATGAGGGCGGACGCAGCCGCCAAGGCCAAAGAGTTGCGGGCCAAAGGGCTCAAACTGGCCGAGGCGCAGCGGCTGCTGGTGCGGGAAGGCATCGTCAATGCGCGTTTTGTCGAGAGGCATTATTACGAAAATCGGGCAGGCCAGCGCATCACGCTGGATTTCGACTCGTTCGAAAAATTCTGCCGCAAATGCGAGGAGCAATTGGCCGGGCACGGCGCGCTGCTGGACGAAGTCTCGTCAGTCGAGCAAATCCCCTACGATGGTGAAGTGTACGACCTCAACGTCGAGGACGCCCACCGCTTCTTCGCAGACGGCATTCTCGTCTCAAATTGCGGCGTGCGCCTCATACTCACCGATTTGGAGGAAAAAGACCTTGCCCCCAAAAAGCGCGAACTGGTCGAACTCTTGTTCAAGAACGTGCCTTCCGGAGTCGGCGTGAAGGGCAAGGTGAGGCTCAAGGAGCACGAGCTTGAGCAGGCGGTCACGCGCGGCGTGCCCTGGGCCATCGAGCAGGGCTGGGGAAGGGAGGATGACATCGAGGCCTGCGAGGAGAACGGCTGCATGCAAGATGCGGACTTCTCCGCCGTTTCCCCTCTTGCGCGCAAGCGCGGCCTGCCCCAGTTCGGCACAGTCGGGGCAGGAAACCATTTTGTTGAAATACAGAAAGTGGAGCGCATTGCTGACGAGGCTGTTGCAAAATCATTCGGCCTGCATGAGGGCCAGCTTGTTGTGATGGCCCATTCAGGCTCTCGCGGATTCGGGCACCAGATTTGCAGCGACCATTTGCAGACAATGGTTTCAGCCGCCTCCAAATACGGCATCCATCTGCCTGACCGCGAATTGTGCTGCGCGCCGCTCGGCTCTCCTGAAGCCAAGCATTATTTGGGCGCCATGCGCTGCGCGGTGAATTTCGCGTTCAACAACCGCCAAATCATGATGCACGGAGTGCGCGAAACCTTTGACACCATTTTCGGCAAGGGCACTTCGGATTCCATGCCCCTGCTCTATGACGTTTGCCATAACATCGCCAAATTCGAGGAGCATGAAGTGGATGGTAAAAAGAAGAAATTGTGCGTTCACCGCAAAGGCGCGACAAGGGCATTCGCAGCAGGCAGAAATGAGATTCCAAGCAAATACCGCGACATCGGCCAGCCAGTCATAATTCCCGGCTCAATGGGCACCGCATCTTACGTGCTGGTGGGAGCGCAGGGGGCAATGGACAAGACATTCGGCTCTACTTGTCATGGGGCAGGCAGGCGCATGAGCCGCTCCAAGGCAGTCCATACTTGGACCGGTGAGTCAATCCAGAAAGGGCTTGGCGAGCGCAACATCATGGTGCGCTCCACCGAGAGCGAATTGCTGGCAGAGGAGGCTCCGGGCGCATACAAGGATGTTGATGAAGTGGTGCGCTCTGTGGAAATGGCTGGCTTGTCGAGGATTGTGGCAAGGCTTGTGCCGCTCGCCGTAGTCAAGGGCTAAACACTCTTTTCCCTCCTTTCCCTCCTCCCAAAGCTTTAAATATACATCTTTCCATAATAAACAACAGGTGTTACCCCTATGGCCGCTTACAAAACCCCTCAAGACGTGCAGACGCTGGCAAAGAAATTCTATCATGCTCCGCTCACCCGCCGGGGCAAGCAGATTTCACGCACCCTGCTCCAGCTGGCCAACCTGCACGTCGAGAATGTCGATGTGCTGATTGCTCGAGCCCAAGTCGCGCGCGACCAGGCCGCGGCCATCCGCGAGCGTATGGATCTTCATCAAAATCAGGCCGCTACGGCCGCCCCGCAAGAGCCGGCCGCATCCCGCCTGGGCCGCATCCGCCAGGCTTTCGGTCGGACCATGCGCCGCATGGGCTCCGCGTTTGTTAATCTTTTTGCCAATCTCAGCCATGCTGTGGCGAACGCCTTCCGCGCTCGCCGCGCCAACCGCCTTGATGGAATAGCGGATGGGTTCGATGCGCTCGCGCAAAATCCCGAGGCTCCCCGTCAGCAACTGGAAACGCGTCTGGAGCAGCTCTGCCGCGAGTATCTTGATGACTACTACCGCACCGACATTTACCAGCGCTACGAGAAGGCGACTCCGGTTCAGCGTCATGATTTAATCGAGCGCGGCTTGGAGAATGTTTACGCCTCTATGAACATGCTGAATGATAACCGCCTGCTAAATCACCACAACGCCCCCCGCTTCAACGGTCCCTTCTTCTCTGCCTGTGGCTGGGGCGTCGCCTCTCTGAGCGCTGCCGGCATCTTCGGCGCCTCGGCCATCAAGGCAGCGCAGCTGACGTTCGGCATCTGGAAAGCGCTTGAGCTCAACGCCATTCCGGCCATCGGCGCCTCGCTCACACCGGCCGCGCCCGTGGCAGCGGCCATTATCGCCATGCCGGTGATGGCCTATTTCATCTGGCGCACCAAGGAGAGCGTCAAGTCCTATGCCCAGCAGCGCAACGCCTGGATTGTCAGGCCACTGCGCGAGGCGGCCGAGCGCACGCTCAACGAGGTTGTTCCACTAAGCGTGAACATCACTCGTGACAACGATACGATGGTGTCCATTAGCCATGACGGCCGGGTTGATTTCTTCCAGCGCAGTAATCCTGTCCAGCCGCCGCCAGTCGGTCATGACCCCAACCTGAACTGAACGGGGCGTCTGCAGCCACCTCCCCGCCCATCCTCCCGCTGGTAGGCCGCCAACTTTTCTTTTCCCCATATTCTTTCCCTCTTTTTTCTCCCGTGCGCCCCCGACTCAGCTTTAAATAGTTCCCATCCCTACGCCTGTGTGTATGGCGACGGCATCAGGCGGGCCGGATTATGCCGGATGGGCGCGGCAGGCCGACCGCATTGAGCAGGAGCTGGGCAGCCTACTTGAAGAGCTGGCCGCCCGCCTCTCAAAAAGCGCGCACCCGCAGGAAGTCAGCATGGCTGCCTCCGAGCTGGCAGCCTCCGCCGCGCAGCTGGCAGCCGACCTCCACTCCGCCGACCCGCACTCCGCAGCCTCGAAAATGGCCCTCATTGACCACCTCACCCTGCGCAGCGAGCATCTCATGGCCGCCCTGCCGGACGCCCTCATCGCCTCAGAGCAGGACGCTCTCGCGTCAGAAATGGAATCCCTTCACTCCAGCCTGCGCTCTGCCCGCGCCGACCTCGAATCGCTCAGCCTGCCCCACCTGCCGAAAGCCAGGCGCTCCAAGACGGAAGCTTCCCTGCGCGCCCGCCTCTCGCTCTCCCAGCGCCGCCTGAAGGCGCTGCACGGGCGCGTGCGCGGCAGCGCGCACCTCTCCCATCCGCTGCATGCCCACCTCACCCGCATCCATTCCGCCATGTCGTCAGCCAAGGCCCACGTGCTGGCCCGCCAGCAGGATCTCATGCGCCATCAGGCCGAAGCTGCGCGCGAGCAGGCCTATGACGAGATGCGCGAGTTCTTCTGCCAGCAGATGGCCGGGCGTATTTATGCCGACGGCGAAACCGTGCAGCTGCGCTCCGAGCATACGGGCCGCGTGGCCGAATGGGCTCTGGACGACGCGCACGCCGGCGCGCTTGAGAAGCTTCTTGGCGAGAATTCGGTTTCCCTCGTCGGGCGCCTGCGCTCGCGCGCCTGCTCGTTTTCCGCGCGCTTCGAGACCCGCTCCACGGATTCGCGCGTGCACCTGCTCATCGACGGCGGCGAGCGCACGGTGAGTGAGCATGGTGTTTCGCACTCAATGCAGAGATTGTATTGCTCGCTTTGAGAAAAAAGACATTCTGGCCGACGACAGCATCTTTATTAAATTCCCCTCCCCACTCATTGTGCAATCCGCCAAGATGTGGGAGCCGTATCCCGAATAGGCGGGAAGCCTTCAGCGCTTCAAACAACAATACACAGGTGAGACACCATGGGAATGTACAGCTACATCCAGAAGACCTTCCAGGCCGAATACCACGAGCGCGCGGCCATCTACCGCGCGCGCCTCTCGAAATGGAGGCAGGAGGGCGCAATCGTGCGCGCCGAGAGGCCCACCAACCTCGCGCGCGCCCGCACTCTTGGCTACAAGGCCAAGCAGGGCTGGTGCATCGTGCGCGTGCGCGTGGGCAGGGGCATGCGCAAGCGCCCGCACCCGTGGGGCGGCCGCAAGCCGGGCAAGAACTACGCCTACGTGCAGCCGGGCAAAAGCCTGCAGCACATCGCCGAGGAGCGCGCCGCGCGCCGCTATATGAACCTCGAAGTGCTCAATTCCTATTTCGTCGGCTCGGACGGCCAGTACAAATACTTCGAAATAATCCTTGTCGAGCCAGAGGCGTTCAACGGCTGCTTGGGCAAGGGCCGCGCGTTCCGCGGCCTGACCTCGTCCGGCCGCCGCGGCCGCGGGCTCTATTCCAAGGGCATCGGCTCGGAGAAGACGAGGTAGGAGAATTCTTTTTTCCAATTTTGGGATTTTTCCCAAATTTCTTTCCCCTCTTTTCTTAATTTTTCCCCTTTCCAGTTGGTTTTATGCTTGATTTGGTGCGTTTTTCAGCGCCGGCCGATTTCGGGGAGCCGAAGGCCGGGGAGAGCCCTCTTTCCATTATTGATGTCCGCTCTCTTTCCCCCTCTCTTTTCTCCTCTGTTCCCGATGTCGAGCGCGCCCGCATAATGGCCAAGCGCGCCAAGCTCATCCACATGCAAATCTGGCCAACCGACGTTGGCTTGGCGCGCCTGTTCAAAGAGCAGGGGGCGGTGATGGTGGTGGGAGTGTCGGATTTCCTGCCACTTCCTCCCGGCGAAATGGCCAGGCGCCTCGCGCGCACGGCGCACATGATAGAGATGGTGCGCCATTTCGGGGGAAAGGTGAGGCTGGCCAGCATGGCGAGAAATGAGATGGAATTAAGAAATCCGCTGGAACTTGCATGCATAGGCGAGAGGCTTGGCCTGGATGCGGGCGTCGTGCTCGCAGCCCTCCAAGCCCCGCTGCATGAGAGCTGAATCTTCATGAAATCCACCCTTGCTCCCGACTGGCGCTATCTTCTGCTTCGCGCGCACCTAACCCAACCAATGCCGACCCAGCGCTTCTCGTCCGAGCTCATGCGCGCGCTGACCTGGCAAATCGGCGTGGAGGGCCTTGCGCAGACGCAGGCATCCGTGATTTCATTTGACGAGAAAACAGGCGCGCTCATCATGCGTATGCGGCGCGGGCAGGAGCGGCGCCTCGCCGCCAGCATGGCGCTCATATCCCGCATTGCCGAGCAGCCCGCGCATTTCGAGAGCATGAGAATCTCGGGCACGGTTTCGCATTTGAAGAAAAAACCCGAAAAAAACAAATAAAAAACGAAAAACGACCCGGAAAAAAGAAAAAATAAATGAAAAACAAAAAAACCGGCAGGAAAAAAGAAAAACAAAAAAACAAAGAAAAATCAAAAAATAAATAAAAATCAAAAAAATCGGGATGATTTCCTGCCCCATTTTTTTCCCACCACTCATTTTCCCTCTTCGTCGTGTGCCGATTTCCCCTCGTTAATAGCCCTCGGCACGGGATAAAGACCCCTATAATCCAGCCAAATCGGGAAAAATGAAGGAATACAGAGGCGTTTTTGACAAATCAAGCTATTAGCCGCTTTAATTCGACCAAAACGGCTAATACGCTCCCTTTATTTCCTAAATCGTTTATTAGGGCTTCTAATTGGCTAAAAGGCGCTATAATCACCCCTAATATGGCCAGTCTTGCGAATGTTTTATAAACATAGCCATGCGCAACCCCCTACGACGGCGCCAAAAAGAGCGGCCGTTTTTGCCAAATGGAGGATATGAAAAAGATGTTCGGACCGCACCTGACCCTGGATTTGTACGGCTGCAGCAAGAAGAAACTCAAAGACGTCGGCTTCGTCTCCAGCTTCCTGGACGAGATGCCCGGCCTTGTCGGCATGACGAAAATCATGCCCCCCTACACCTTCTCCTACTCAGGCCTCAAGCCGGAGGACTGGGGCGTTTCAGGCATCGTCCTGATTGCCGAATCGCACATCTCGATTCACACCTTCCCGGAGAAGGGCTACGCTTCGGTGGACATCTTCTCCTGCAAGGAGTTTGACGTGGAGTCTGCGACCAACGTCATAGTCTCCAAGCTGGAGGCCAAGACGTATGAGCGCAACTCCTTCATGCGCGGCCGCCACTTCCCCAAGGACATGTGGCGCAACGGGCAGATGATGGCCATGCAGCGCGGGCAGAAGCAGGCCATGTCGGCCAAGGAAGCCGAATAAGTTTCTTTTCCATTTTTCAAGTTTTTCCATTTTCCTTTTTCAATTTTCAATTTTTCAATAAATTTTTTCCTTTTCCCAATTTTTCCATTTTCATTTTTTAGCCATTCAATCGGTTTTTCAATTTTCATCTTCTTTCTGGTTCCATGCCCTCCCTCCTCATCCGCACCCCCGGCTACTGGCCCCTGCCCGAATTCGTCCAGTTCCACGACGGAAAGAAATGGATGAAATTGAAAGCGGGAAAAAAGATGGGAGAAAAAGAGGCGGAATACAAAGCGCGGGAAGCGGTTTTGGCGCCCATTTCCAATTCTTCTTTTTTCGTCCTCGAAGCTTCCATCACCAAAGCCCTCCCTAAGAAAATTCATCTGCATATGGGCCGCCGCCGTTTTGTCCTCTCGCGCTGGATTGGCGGGCTCTATTCAAACCTGCGCTCAGGCTCAAGCCAGCGCGCAGTGCGCTCCTTCTATGATTCAATCGCCGCGCGCTACCGCCGCCACGTCGAGCCGGGAAGAGACAAGCAATTGCTTGCGCTGGCAAAAGAGCTGGACAATGCGCTGCAAAACCGCGCCGGCGCGCCCGCCCCGGGCCGCCCGCCAAAAGCGAAAATACTCGATGTTTCGGCCGGCGACTGCACCTTTGCGAAAGTTTCACGCGGGCGCTTCGATGTCTTCTGTCTCGACATCAGCCAAAAAATGCTGGCTCTGGGCGCGAAGGCTGTGCCCAAAAACCGGCGTTTTGTCTCTTCCGCCTCCCGCCCTCCCTTCCCCCTATCCTCGTTCGACGCCGTAGTGCACACCTTCTCCAACCTCCACCCCTCCGACCGCAAGTTCTTCCGCTCCTTCCACCGGGTCCTCAAGCCCGGAGGCCTGCTGCTCTACCATCCTGTAAAAGCTCCCGGCGAGCAGTGGCCGAAAGCAATGGCTGAAAAAACCGAAGCGGCCCTGCGTCTGGCCGGCTTTTCCTCCGCCGAGAAGAAATCAGTTCAGGCGGCCGGCAAAAAGCGCTCCACCCTTGCATTCTATATGGCCCGCAAATGAGGGAGCGGGGAAGCCCCCCAAAGCCCCTTTGCAGCCATCAAGCCCTTTTTCACCCCGAACGCCGGCGTCAGGCTTATAAATTATCCGTTCGTCCTCCCATGCGGTGATTCGCCTATGGTCGATTTCAATGTCGCCTCCCTGCCGGATGCGGTCTCGATTGGTGTGAACAACGTGGTGGTGCAGGGCATCGCCTTCGTTCCCAACCTTCTCTGGGCCCTCATCTACGTCCTGCTCGGCTATGTTCTTGCCTCCGTAATCTCGCACATCCTCCAGAAGCTGCTCGACCATCTCAAGGTCGAGGCTGTCTTCAAGAAATTCAAGGTTGAGGATGCGCTTGGCGGCAACCAGGTGTCGCCTATTCTCGTCTCGCTGGCCCGCTGGTACGTCATCCTGCTCTTCCTGCAGGCTGCCGTCGCGGCCCTGCAGATGGAGACGCTGACCAGCTTCTTCGACCAGGTGCTGCTCTTCGCCCCCCGCGTGGTGGCCGTAGCCCTCTTCATCATCGCTGCGGCGCTTCTGGGCGAGTGGGTGCGCGAGGCGATTCTTGACCTCAAGAAGTTCTACCTCCAGTACACCATCTCGCAGGTCTCCCGCGTCGTCATCATCCTCATGGCCGTTGTCGTGGGGCTGGAGACGGTGGGCTTCCAGATGGCGTTCGTGCGCGAAATCTTCACCCTGCTGATGCAGGGCATCGTGTACGGAGTGGCGATTGCGTTCGGGCTGGCGTTCGGACTGGGCGGGCAGAAGGACGCGTCCGACCTCATCCGCCGCACCCGCAGGCGCCTGAACCTCTAGGGGCCAAAACCCCCTCCCTTTTTATTTTTCCCCATTCTTCTAACCTTGGTTTTGCCATGCAACTTTTCCGTTTCCAAGCCGCCGTCCTGCTGTTCTCCCTCGCTTCCCTCTCCTTTGCCCAAGGCTCCGGCTTCTCGCGCCTCGGGGAGGGCATAAGCAGCGTCTGCGGCCAGTTCATGACCTTCCTTCCGCCCCTCGCCATCCTGCTCGTCGTGGTTGCGGCCGTTTTCTACGGCACTGGCAAGCTCGTTCCCAACGCCGAATTCTCCACCCGCGCAACCAACATGGCCGCAGCGGCTGCCGTGGGGGCCGTGCTGTGCCTCGTCATCGTGCTTCTTGTCCCCTCCATCCTGCAGGCCCTCTATGGCGGGCCGATGAGCTGCGGCACGCAGACATGGGGATAAAAAGAGAACAAGCCCCGCCTTGCGGTTTCGGACAAAGAGAATGAGCCCAGTCTTGCGCATTCGGCCAATCCGCCCAGCCTTGCGGTTTTTGGCACCTCCCTTTTTCGCTTGCCCCCGCCCGGCGGCGCGTTTAAATAATTAGCGTCCCTGCCTCATGGCAGATGTTCCTGCACTATATCGCCATAGCCGGCCTCGCGCTCTTCATCCTTGGCTGGGCGGTGCAATACCGCTACATGCGCGCCGGGCAGGACGGCCTCTCGCGCGAGTTCGCGGGCCTGAGCGCAATCGGCATGATTCTGCTTGTCGTGGACAGCATCCAGAACGGGCTGTATGATTTGGCCCTGATGTACGCCGCCACGTGGGTTGTGGCAATGGCGGTCTTCTTCAGCACAAAAGATTAGGGAATCCAGCCGCCTTCGCCCCACGCCAAGCCCGACGCCCCTCCAAGCTCCACGTGCATTTAAATACTCTTATTACCACATATATGCATCGGTGAGCAGATGCCAACCCCCTAGCCAGCTCCGGCCCATCCAAGCTTCCAGCCGCAGGCATAAGGCCTGTTTTCCAGGTAGTCTGCCCCAAGCTGGAATACGGCGACCTGATGGACATCTACAAAAAGACGATGGATGCTGCTCTCTGGGCGCGCAGCCGCAGCGGAAAGGGCGGAACCTCCTTTGAGACAGTCATTCTTTTTGGCGAAACCGCCCTGAAGGTTGAGCAGCCTCCCATCCGGCACGAGCATATGCAGGACTATCTGCATCTCTTTTCCCGCATCCTGCCCAGCGAGCCTTGGCTCTCGCTCGCGTTCTGCGCGTTTGAAAGCAACTTGGGCGCGGTTTCCAACACAGGCTACCTGATTGCGCGCGGCAGCGCCGCCTCGCAGCCCAAGCTGCAGATGACCAAATACGAGAAATATGCGCTGGTCGCCTGCGCGATGGACATGGAGCCCGACCCCATCAAGGCCGGCAAACTCGCTAGGGAGATGAAAGCCAGGCATGATGCGCAAGCCCTCAAAATCATTGGGGAGAAGCGGGGCTTCCTCCAAGCCTCCACGCCCTCCGGCCTTGCTTTCGAATACCGCGTCTGCGCGGACGTCTTCTATCCCGCGCCAGAAAACGGGCCGGACATCCTCCTCTCCTCATCCGCCGGCCTCGAGATTGAGGCAGGAAAGGCACAGCACTTCAAAACAATGCTTGCCCACGACTCGAAGAAAGGGATAATTCTTGGCGGAAGCCAGCCGAATCTGTTTTCAATCCGCGAAGAGAATGAATTCTGGGTTGCCACGCTGGTCGATGAGCCGGCAGAATGAAAATCAGGATTGGACACAGGGGGATTCGAACCCCCAGCCTCCTGCATGCCATGCAGGCGCGCTACCGTTGCGCCATGTGCCCTAAAAGACAGAAAATAAAAGAAAAGAAAAATGAAGCAAATAAATCCCCGCACTCTACGAAGGCGAAATATACACGACCGAATCTCCGCGCAGAAGCACCGTTCCGATTCCGCGCTTCACCTCGCCGTCTTTCAGCTGCTCGGCCTTCTCAAGCACGATGTTCATGTGAACGTCATAGCTGACCATGAGCCCGCGCATCTCGTTGCCTCCCTTGAGCCCCACCACAACGGTGTTGTTCAGCGACGAGTTCAGTATGTCGAATGGACGCTTCTCTCCCATCAAAAACACCTCATAAAAAAATTCAAACGCACGTCTGCTTGGGCGGCCCAAAGCTTAAAAACGCACCCCAATCTAGCCGGCCTGCAGCGGCTCGATTACTCCGGGCGGCGAGTAGAACGCGCTGGTGAGCCTGTCCACCTGCCGCCCGCGCGGCTGGAAGCTGATTTTCAAAGTCCCGTTCTCCAGGGGCGGGTAGGTAGAGCTGACGTTGTAGGTTTTCTGCATAAGGCGGTAGGCCTGCCCGTCGCTGCCCATGATTTGCCCGGGCAGGGTCACCGACAGCACGTACGCGGGCTCGAACCGCGCAGTCAGGTTCGGATAACTCTGGTTCCATATGCTCTGGGTGTCCTCCAGCTGCTTCTCCAGGCTGCGGTTGCCGGCCCACGGGTAGACCCATACGTCCGAGACCGGGAAGACCGGCTCGATGCCCAGGCCCAGCAAATCTCCCTCCACCTGCCGCTGGTCGCCGAATTCCGGCTTCACGCCCATCAGGCCCTCCTCCACGTCGCCGGTGGACCAGTTGAAGGCCATGGACTTGACCTGCGCTATCTGCCGCTCGGTGAGAAGGGTCCTGAACAGCACCACCGAGCGCAGCTTGGCGCGCACCTTGTCCCCGCCGATGAGGTCGCTCTGGAACTGGCCAAGGTCCAGGTTCCGCTGCGCCCATGGCAGGGTGGCGTCCAGATAGGTGGAGCTGATTGAAACCGCGAGCGGCTTCACCTCGGCGTCGGCCGGCGCGCCCGGCAGGACGATGATGTTCTGCGGGGTGTAGGGCATGCCCTGCCCCTCAACGTAGGCGTCGAAGGCGACCGGGAACACTTCGCCCTGCTCGAAGTCGGGCGTGTCCTGGTAGGGGTATGTGCCGCCCGACACCAGCCGGCTCGCGCCCGCGCCCTGCACGTATGCCTGCGGTATGCTGATTGTCCCGCTGCCCAGCACCGTGACGTTGAGGCCGCCCAGAAGGCGGCTGGTGTTGTAGACCAGCTCGGAGCTGGCCAGCGTCAGGATGTGCCCGCCCGCCTGCGGCACGTCGTTGACGACGACGCCCTGCTGCCGCAGCTCCTGCAGCATGGGGCCAAGGCCGGAATCGGGCCCGCGCACGAAGAGCGCCGGGTCCCACGAGGTGAGGGTGGCGTTGGCCTGCCCGCGCCCGCTGAAGCTGTAGGTCTCGTTGACTGCCGTCGGTTTGGCCGGCGCCGAAGTGCTGCCGCCCGCGCGGGTGGAGGAGGAGATGTAGATTGCGATGGTGGAGAGCATGAAGAGCGCGATGATGCCGATGGCGAAGTAGCGCTTCTTGTCCTCATTTTTGATGTTGTCGAACATGTCCGGCCCTCCTATAACTAGCGGAATCCGCAGGCTCACGCAGCCCCCAGATTCGGCGTATCTCCCCCTCTTTCTTCACGAACTTTTAAAAAATCCCGCATCGAGGTATGGTGGATTCACTATGGTCAAGCCACAGGCAGGCGACTTGGTTCGCATCACCTTCGTCGGGGTCCTCGACACCGACAAGTCCATCTTCGAGAGCACGGACGAGCGCGTGGCGCGCTCGGCCGGCATCTACTCGCAGCAGATGCTCTACGGCCCGCGCCTCGCCCTGCTGGGCCGCGGCTTCATGATTCCCGGCCTCGACGAGGGCATCTCCAAGATGGAGGCCGGCCAGTCCGCCCAAATCCACGTGCCTGCCGCCCTCGCCTTCGGCGAGCGCCTCCCGGATTTGGTGCGGGTGATGAGCGGGAAGGAGCTGGAGCGCACTGGCGTGCGGCCCAAGCAGGGCATGCTGCTCAACATAGACGGCGTGCAGGCGCGCGTGAAATCCGTCTCATCAGGGCGCGTGGTGCTTGACTTCAACCACCCCCTCGCCGGCTTCGACCTCACCTACCACGTCAACCTGCTCGAGGTGGTTGCCGAGCCCGAGGCTAAGGCGAAGGCGCTGGGCGACGAGTATCACACCTCACTGCGCATCGAGCGCGCAGCCGACAAGGCCGTCATATGGATACCCAAGCTTCTTGAGGCAGGCCGCGCGCGGGGCTTGGCAGCCCAGCTGGGCGCCTCAGTGGGCGCGTGGGCTGACGTCAAAATCGAGTCTTGAGCATTATTCGCCTCCCTTCTCTTTCCATCCAGCTTTTCAGCGCGAGCGGGACAGGAATTATTGATGCGTTTTTTCCATTTCGCGTTTCTGCCCTTATTTTCTTTCCCTCCCATTCCGCCCTCCTGAACAGCGGCGACGGGTCGAGGGTGTAGGCGGCTTTGCGCAACAATCTTCTCACAAGCGGATTTGCCGAAGCTATCGCGAAAGACTTCGGCGCGAATCGCGCCCCGACTGCGCGCGCCCAATCCTCGTTGGAGGGATAATCCGCCAAAAATGCGAAAGAAATCCTTTTTTTCCATCCATTGTGCGCGCGCACAACGCGGGCCGCCATCGCCATTCTCTCAACTGCCGAGAACGGATTCTCTTTTGTCCGCTTCTCCTGCGACGAGCCGATGGCAATTATGATGCGGGAGTAGCGACGGAGGAGATAGTTGATGATTTTCTCATGCCCTTTGTGGAAAGGCTGGAACCGCCCAATAAATAGGGCGATTTTTCGGGCATTTCTTGCGGTTCGGGGCATCTTACTGCACCGTGGTCACTATGCGCCCGCGCACCAGTTTGGCCGGCACGTAGGCCGGCTCATTCGCTCCCTTGTAGAGGACATAAATCTGGCCCACGAACACGCTGCCTGGCTGCAGGAAGACCGATCGCACGTCCCCGGCCGCGTCCACGTCGAAGCACTGGAGGCGGAAGCGGTTTTGGGGCACCATGCCGGTGTTGAACGACCCCTGGTGGATTAGCACCAGCGGCTGGTCAGCCCCCCCTTCAGGCACCCGGAAGAGCCGGTCCTGGAAGTTCCCGTCACCTGCCATGCTCGGCGCGTGAGAGCTGGTGCAGGCCATGCCCACGATGCGCACTGCTCTGGGCCGGGCGTTCGCAATGTCCGCATATAGTAGGTTGGAGAGTCCGGGCTGGTTGCTGTTCCGGCTGCCGATGTCCTCGGACAAGAGGCGCTCGCCCTGGCAGGTGAACGCGTTGTCATCGAAAGCGCAGCCCTCCGGAACGCGGCCTATGTTGAGGTTGATGAAGATGGCCAGCATCAGGATGATTATCAGGATTGCCCATCCATAGGTCATGAGGTATTCCATCGCCGACTGCCCCTGCCGCGTGCCGTTCATCCCATCACCTCAATCGTACCAGTAGCGTATGGCCTTGACTGGTGCCGTCACCGCCACGGCCGAAACAGGCGGAGCGCAGGAGCATCTTGTGCTGTTCACCAGCGTGCATGACAGGCCTGCGGGGCAGCTGCCGCCGCACGCCACCGCGCTTAAGGCGGCGCTCTGCATGCGGGCCAAGTCGGCATTGAGAACGCAGCGGTTGGTGGCCGTATCGCAGCCGCTGTAGAACTGCGGGTCGCAGGCAGGCTCTATCCAGAATCCGCCGAACAACTGCACCCCCACCACTACCACGGGCGGGATGAGCGGAGCCTTGCACACGTCCGTAGCCTTGGCCACGGCCACGCTGGCATTCATCCCGACTCCCGCTCCCATGTATGTGCAGGCCCCAACCGCCGTTTTTGGCTGGCAGCTGCAGTTCTCCTCATTCCACGTTCCATTGAGCGCCAGGCACTCTGCCCTGGCATTCTGGTCGGGGCAGACGCACGAGCAGTTCTGGAAGTTGAACGAGCGGTTGCCCTGGCAGCCGTTCGCCTCAATCACAACATACGGCATTCCGTCGGGCAGGGTGCCTGTCTCAAGCACCCAGACGCTCAGGCTGGAGTTCCTGAACGGGTTGCAGGAGCTGTACTGGCCTCCGGCCTGCAGCTGCCCTGCCGGCACGTCAATCTGGTTGTTGAAGCCGTAATCATCGAACTTGAAGTATGCCTGAAGGGTTCCGGATTCGTTCTTGACAAAGAACCCGAGGCCGGTCCCTACGTGGACGTAGTCAATCATCCGCAGGATATGCGGGCGGCTGCAGTGGCAGCCGCAAGAGGTGGGGCTGTCGTTCAGCCACGGCTTGTACAATGTCGCCACGCACCTCTTGTCCGGGTTTGTGCAGGCGCCGGTGCAGGTGTTGGGGGCGCCGCCCGGCTGGCAGCTTTCCTTCCTGACGCATGCGCAGGTCGTGGCATCGCAATAGTAGTCCGCTCCCACTTTGTCGCAGTCGTCCTTTCCGCAGGTCAGGTTCGCATACCTCTGCCCCTTCGAGCACAGCTTCATAGGCTCGGGAGGCTTCTCGCACGAGCAGGTCGAGGCATTGCAGACCGAACCCGGCGGGCAGGAATTGTCGCAGTATTTGCCGTCCGGTGTCTTCATGGTGGGGCCGGGGCCTGTACCGGCGGACACCATGCTGGGCGGGGACTTGTATGGGGGTGTGGAGCAGGCCTTGACGCAGCCGCATTGGAGGGCCGTATTATCCTGATACAAACCCCCGCCCGATATCCCCTGGCACATCTCGCCCGCCGGGCAGTTCCCTCCGCAGACATAGGTTTCTCCGGTGAATACCCTGTCGCAGGGCTTGTATGAGCACGAGCAGTTTGTCTCGTTCCACTTGCCGCCCTTGTCAAGGCAGGCCTGCTTGTCGGCTGGCTTGCACACGCATGCGCACGCGCTGGCGCTATACTCTTTTCCATCTGGGCAGTAGTCTGAGTAGATGACAATGGTCACGCTCCCGTCCGGCTCTATGGACAGCACGCGGAATTGCAGCTCTCCGTTGAAAGGCAGCAGATAGAGGCCGGCAGGCACGCTCGTAAACCTCCACTTCCAGTTGCCCTGCGTGTCATAGATGTCGATATAGGCCGTTGGGGGATAGACGCTGGTGTCGACAGAGGTAAGCCGCAGGACATAGTTGGTGCCGCTGATGTTCTCCCCTGCTTTGAGCGTCTGCGTCTTCACGCCCGGGCAGTCGCAGGCACAGATGTCCGGCTGGAATACCTTGGGCTTCGAGCAGCTCATGCTCTGCTCGCAGGCGCAGGAGCAGCCTGTGCTGCTGGAGGCATTAGTTTTGCAGCTGAAGGCGGGGATTGGGCAGGCCTGCTCGCAGACATTCGCATCGCCGCCCTGCCCGCAGAACAATGTCTTTTCGCAGGTGCAGTTTTTCTCGTTCCACACGTCCGGATACTTGCACGCGTCCTTCTTGGCCTGGTCGCATTTGCACTTGCAGCTTGCGGCATCGCAAGTCTTGTTTGCCGGACAGTCGTTGGCGCAGTAGTCATAGCCTCTGACAAAGCTGCGGTTCGGCCCGTAAGCGCCGCTGCAGGAGAAGTTCTCGGGCCCAAAGCAGGTGCAGTTGTTGTCGTCCCACTGCCTGCCGCTCTGTATGCACTGCTGCTTCAGCGTCTGGTTGGCGCATTCGCACTCGCAGGTGGTTTCGTTGAATATCTTGCCGTCTGGGCAGGGGGGATAGATGAGAATATCGGCCCATTTTGCGTTGAGGGTAAGGCCGCCGGCGGTCCTCACCACCTTGATGGTTATGCGCTTTCCCGTCTTGGAATCATAGTATGTGTAGGTTTGCCCAACCTGGACCGTGGCCTGCCCCGCCACCTTTCCATCTGTTCCAATAAAGTCAATGATTGCCGGGTGGGTGTTGTTCTCCCCCTCTGCCACGGATATGTCTGAAAGGCGCAGCCCAAGGCCGTTTGACATTATTTTTGTATCGCCTATACCCGCAATCCATTCGGTTGCCTGCGGGCACTGGCAGGAACAGTCTGTATAGGCGGTTGAGACGTTGGTGCAGTCCTTTGCAGGATTTGTGCATGTTCCAAAGCAGGCCGGCGCGCTGGACTGCTCGCAGGTGAGGTTCTGCGTGCACGCGCACGCATTGTCCTTCGCCGTGCAGGTGAGGTTTGCGCAGGGGCTGACAGTCTGGCTTATGCTCATGATTTTCAGGGTGACATTGTTCGCTGTTGTTTTCATGTCTCCCTCTTTAGCAATCCAGCTCTCATCGTTCCCGCCAATCGTGATTTTGAGCGTCATCCTCTCGTTCGAAATCTCGCAGCCGCCGCCCACGCATGGGCCGACCGTCTGGTCTATGCTCGAGACGCGCAGGGTGACGCCTCCTGCCGTCTTAGTATCCCCGACTTTGGCGGTCCAAAGCTCATCGCTGCCGCCAATCGTGATTTTGAGCGTCAGGCTCTCGTTCGAAATCTCGCAGGTGTTCTTAGGGCACGTTCCAAAGCAGGCCGGATAGGTTGATTGCTCGCAGGTGAGGTTCTGCTGGATGGGCTTGCAGGTGCAGCTTGCAGCATCGCAAGTCTTGTTTGCAGGGCAGTCGTTGGCGCAGTAGTCATAGCCGCTGATAAAGCTGCGGTTTTGCTTGATTGCGCCGCTGCAGGAGAAATTGAGCGGCTTGTTCTGCTGGGTGCCCTGGCACGAGCAGGTGGTGAAATTGTATGTCTGGTTGGGCGGGCATGGCCCATAGAGGCGGAATTCGGCGGCTGCAACCGGGCTGGATGAAGCCTGCCACAGATGGATTTTGATGGAATTGCCAGTGCTTGACTGCGTGAACGTATAAGTCTGTCCTCTTGCCACCGTGACTTGGCCAATCACGTTCCCGGCTGCGTCCAGCACGTCAAATACGGCCTTCCCGTCCGAGGTCGTGCTCATCAGCCGGATGCTCAAGGTGCCGCCATCCAGACCCTCTCCGATGCCGAGTATGTCATATTTGGCTTCCTTGCCCAGCTTGACTTGCCCTCCGCTCACCGCGCCAGCGATATTGTAAATAGGCGTGGTCGGCTTGGTCATGTTGGTGATTATCCAATCCTCACCCAAGAATCTGATTTTGAGGCGGTGGAAGTCGGTGCGGTAGTCATAAGAGGTGCAGGAAGTCCAGTCGGTGGACTTTGTCAGGCCTCCGGTGCAAACCGGGATGCCGTAGTCATTGCCCAAAAAGCGCATGTTATACGCAATCATCTGCGGGCGTGCCACAACTTGGCGGTAGGCCGAGTTGGAGTCATAGTAGACGCCACTGGCGGGGGCGTTTGTCCCCGCCCAGAAGCCCTGCTGCTCAACATAGGCGAATTCCGATGACGCCTGCTCGTCTCTGGTGGAGAAATCTGCGAAATCCGAAATCTGGTCAGAGCCTATTCGGTAGAGGTTTCGGGCAATCTGGTTGTTGGGGTAGGCTCCGCGCAGGGGCGAGAGGATGGAGGAGATGTCAGCTATATTCAAGTCAGCTGTGTAGTTGTCCTCAAAGAGGGTGTTGCGACGGTTCTGCGTCGTTCTGTCGATGCTGTCGGTGATAAGCGTCTTGAAACTGTGCGAGCCGCTGCCTGAGAAGGTGAGCATGGGCTGGCCCACGCGCGAGGCAATCATCAGCGAGGCGTCGGTCAACGACACGCCCGTGATTTTGGAGCCCCGCTCGGTGTAGAGCGGCAGCTCGTACGAAATGGCCGGATTGAGGCTGCCCGGCCCGGACGTGTCAGTGAGGTAGATTGAATTGTAGTAAATCACGCTCGTGCTCATATTGCTGGGCTTGAACCTCCAGTCACTGGCGGTCAGGTTATAGACCGGCAGGCGCGTGAGCACCGGCTGGCGGCTGATGGTTCCCTGGGGGCCAGCATCCTCCTGCAGCACGATTTCGCCCATCACAAAGGGCGCGCTGGAGGGCTGGATGTTGGTTGAATAGGCGCCATTGGCCGTGGAATTAAATTTGGATGAGGCATTTCTGACGAAATAGAATGCCAGCAGACCGGGGTCGGACGAGTCGCCGCCAGCCGTTTCGAACTTCACCATCCCTTTGTCGGGGAACAGTGTGCCTTTGCCCAAATTGCCGGCCCCGTTGGCCGGAAGGCTGGCATACTTGTAATACATGCAGCCGGCCGGCCTCCAGAATATGAGCGAGGACCATGTGGTTGCCGAAAGGTTCTGGCCGCCGGAGAGATTCATGGCGTCTCCCGTGCCGATGGGGTCCACATAAATCTCGCTCGCCCGGTCGTTGCCCAGCGCGTCGGCCGACGTGCCGCCGAACGCGTCAGCCTTGCCTGACGAAACCTTGATGAAATTCGCCGTGTAGGAATCGTTCTTGGTGTTGCAGTCCCCGTTAATGCCATAGGACAGCGTGCGGCCGGAGTCAGAGCGAATGTTGAGGCTTGCATAATCCGGGTCAGCCGGGAGGCCGTTGTAGGCCAGACGATAGGTCGAAGCCAGCTTGGGGAACGCGATGCTGTCGCCAACTTTCATGCGGTTCTCGCCGCCCATGTAATTGGTGAGGTCATCTGTGTAGAGCGCAATCTCCCGCAGGCTGTCCGCCTGCCCGTCGCTCGCGCTCCCATCGCGGTTCTTCCACAGCACCGACGCATAGACGTTCTTCCACTGCCAGTCGTCTGAGGACGCGAGATTGTAGCGCCTGCCGTCCTCGAGGGTGATTTCATCGATGAATATTGACACTTCCGCCCAGATGGCGCTGTTGGGGGCGGGCCTCAGGAAGCGCACAGGTGTTGTTCGCCCCGTTATAGGGTCGGTATAAGTCAGCAGGCCGTCTTTCGAGAGAGTGCCGCTGGCACGCACATTGCCCTGCGCATCCAGCAAGTCAATGGCGGTCGTGTTGATGGTCTCATTGACCGAGTTCACCCGTATGCGGGGCGTGGTGCTGGAGGTGGTGTTCTCATACACAATCGCAGAATCGTAATAGGGGCAGTCACAGACGCAGTTCTTGTCGTTTTGCACGAATGAGAGAGTGGCATTGCAGTTCCAGTTGGAGTTGAGATATGCGCAGCTGGCGCTGCAGGCAGGCCACGAGGCGTTGGTGGGCTGGCAGGCTGGCAGGGCTGACGCTATGCCGCTCAAAACCAGCCAAGAGAGGGATAACCATAGAATCAGGCCGAACGGCACCCTCTCCTGTCTCATGGGTCCACCTCCCACGCTGCCATCTGCCTGCCGAGAATTAATAAATATGGCGTCGAGGGGGGCCGAAAAATATGGAAAAGGAAGCCGCCTAATGCTTGACAGGAAGCGACCAGACGTGGGA
>JAKAME010000054.1 GCA_021813025.1 Microcaldota archaeon | reverse complement strand
CGCCGAATCCGTACTTTTTGAGGTGCTCATAGGAGGCGGTGTACGGCTTGTTCACAAGCGTGTCCAGCGCCTTCTTCGTTCCCGGCTGGCCGAAAATTCTGAACTTGTTTTTCATCATCCTGAATTTGGGCTGTATGTGAAGCCCGATGGTGTGGTCAAGGTGGAAATGGGAGAGGAAAATGTCCACAGGCCTGCCGTCTTTCACGTATTTGTCCAGCCTCCAAATCCCGTCCCCCGCGTCAAGCACTATGTAGCGCTGGGGAGTCTCGATTAGCGCGCACATGGTGTTGGCCAGGGGAGTGGCGTAAAAGCCGTTGGTTCCAAGGAAAACGAGTTTGAGTTTGGCAGCCGCCATGTCATCTCCCGCGCCAATTCGCTCTCTTTGCTTCATCTCCCGCTCTCATTTGCTCTCTCTCCACTTAATCGAGCATCCCCTGCTTGGCTTGAACGCCCCGCGCACCACCTTGCCCATCAGGATGTCGTCAAGCGCGAAGGCCAAATCTTGAGTAGTTGGCTGCGCCTCGGGCGACATGGCGTCATCAATCCTTCCATGATAGGCTAGCCTCATGCCTGAATCAAAAACAAAAGGGTCTGGCGTGCACACCGCGCCATAGGCTCGCGCCACGTTCTGCGTGTCATCGAACAGATAGGGGAAGCGAATCTGATTGTCCGCAACGAATTTTTTCATGTGCTCGAAATCGTCGTCAGGAAAATCTGGATTGTTGTTGGAATTTATGCCCACGAAAGCCACGTTGCGAGGGCGGTAGGTGTCATAGAGCTTTTTCATGCTGGGCAGCTTGGCCAGCACATACGGGCAGTGGTTGCACATGAAAAAAACAACCAGCGCGCTTGCTTCAGAAAATTCGGAGAGCTTGTGGATGCGCCCGTCAGTTCCGAACAAGGCGAACTCTGGGGCGGCATCCCCTGTTTTCAACTTCTGCGAAGATTCCATCAGCACCATCAAAATCCCCAATCCATGCTTGGGCGCGCGGGTTATTAATTCTCCCCCAAATGAACCAAAACATGGCCTCCAACGTCTTCCGCCAGATGGCCTCAGAGGGCGGCTCAATCTTCCGCGACGAGTCGGTGCTGCGGCCGGAATTCATGCCAGACGAGCTGCCGGGCAGGGAGCGGGAGATGGGGGAGCTGGCCGCATACCTCCAGCCCGCCGCGCGCGGGCAGGCCCCCCCCAGCGTGCTGCTCAGCGGCCCGCCGGGCACAGGCAAGACAACGATGGCAAGGCTTTTGCTCAAGCAATTGTCCGAAGTGTCGCGCCATGCCCTGCCCCTTTACATAAACTGCTGGGAAACCTCCACCAGATTCGGAATACTGAACGAGCTTGTGATGGCTTTGGGGGACATGATGCCGCGGCGCGGCATTGCTGCGGACGAGGTGGTGGCCCGCCTCAAGGAAATCGGCCGGCGCGAGCAGAAGAGCCTGCCCATAGTGGTGCTTGACGAGATGGACCGCCTGCTTGCAGGCCATGAGGGGCAGGTGCTCTACGACCTGTCGCGCTCGTCCGAGGCGCTGGGCCTGCCCTGCGCGCTCATAGGCATCACCAATGATTCTGAAATAGCGCTCAAGCTGGACGCGCGCGTGCGCTCCTCTCTCACCAACCACCACCTGCAGTTCAAGCCCTATACCCCCGCGCAGCTCAAGGCAATACTTTCCGAGCGCGCGAAGCGGGCTTTCAACCCCTCCGCGCTTGATTCTGAAGTAATTCCGCTCTGCGCCGCAGTGGGCGCGAAGGCCGGCGGGGACTGCCGCGTGGCTTTGCAGCTTCTGCTGTCTGCAGGCAGGGCGGCGGAGAGACAGGGGGCGCGGCAGGTGCTTGTCTCGCATGTCAAGGCAGAGCAAGCCTCGGCCATGGACACGGCAGCCACTCCTGCCGAGCGAAAAAGCGCGGATTTGGACGAGATGGACAAGAAAATCATCGAGAGGATAAAGAAGGCCGGCGCATCAGGCCTTTCTTCCGGAGACTTGTACTCTTTCTTCAAGGCGAACGAGAGCGAGCAGCGCACCCTGCGCAACCGCCTCGCGCGCCTTGAGAGCGGCGGGCTGGTGGAAGGGGAGGGCATTGACGCCAGCGGCGGGCGCACTAGGAGATGGAAAATAAGGAAAACCGGTTGAGGCTCATTTTTTTGCCATCCTTCCGTACGCCTTCCACATCACCAGCGCGTCCTCTTCCAGTTTGGGCGATTCGCACACAATCGTTCCCTCGTATTTGCGCTCGTGCAATGCTTCAAGCAGGGGCTGATAAGGGGGTCCATCGCTTCCAATCGGCAGATGCTTCCCTTCTCCAGCATCGGTGAACTGGATTTCGGAATAATGGCAGTGAAAACGGCGGCGGTATTCCGACCCCAGCGCGTTTTCCATCCTGTCAAGTATTTTCTCATAATCCTCTTTCGTCCTTATCCTCCCTATGCGCGCGTGGTAATGGCCGAAGTCAATGACAGGCTGCAATTTCCCAAGCCCGAAATGGCGCGCCAGCTCGATTATTTCGTCCAAATCCCCATAAGCCGATTTTTTCCCGGTGAGTTCGGCGCCGAGCACCACGTCGCCAAGGCCGAGCGAGGCCATGCGTTCGAGGAGAACCTGCAATTCCTTTTTCGCCCTTTTTTCGCATTCGGCTTTCGTCCTTCCCTGATAGAAGCCGGGATGGAACACCGCCGGCGTGGCGTGCAGGAAATGCGCCGCCTGTGCTGATTGCAGGATGTGCCTGTGCGTATTCTTCATCTTCAACTCGTCATCCGAACACAGGTTGATGAAATAGGGCGCATGCACCGAGAGGGAGACGTTGAGCCGGCCGGCTTCGGCGCCCACCTCTTTTGCCAGCCCATCCTTCATGTGCACGCCATGCACGAATTCCACTTCCATGGCCGGCAGGCCGAGTTTGGCGCACATCCGCACGCCCTCCAAGCTGGAGCCCGGCGCGGGCGCGCAGAAGGGCACGCCGGCGACCGCGACGGCCAGCCCGTGCCGTCCGGCATAGGCCGCCCTCTCTTTTTCATTGAATCCAGCAGGGCCGATTTTGAGCATGGATGGCGAACGGCGAAGGAGGATAAAAAAGGAGAGGTTCGCCCTGCCGCATCAGGGCGATTTGCCGAACACCCTGACGTTGCCGAGCTCATTGCCCAAATTGTAGGCCGTTACGACGTGCGCGATATAGCCGGTGACGAAGTGGCTGTGGTGGTAATAGAATCGCAGCAGGTCGGCATGGGATTCGGCGGTGAACCTGAACACAAATTTATCCTCGGTCGGCCGGCCGAGGATTTTTTCCAAGTCATTTTGGCGGAGAACGCAGTCCTCCTCGCGCGTTGGGATGTGGAAGGGGATGACGGCCGCATCGCTTGCAATGATGGAAGCCCCGTCTTTGAAGGCATAGTCGCCAAACGTTAGCGAATGGCCGGTCTTGTCTATTTTGTCAAAAATGGCCAAGCCTATGCTGGAGGACTCCCCCACGTACTGCTTGGGAATCTTGATTCCAAACGCCCATCCCGAACGCCCTCTTACGGTGATATACTCCCCTATATTCTGCCCCTTCCTCTCAAATACCACCAGCGGTCCCGCGAGATTGACCTGTCCATTGTGCCCGCGGAAATAGTTCTCGCCCAAAACCGACATCTGCTTGGCTTCCCTGTATTCCTTGTAGGTCCGGCACACGTCCTCAATCGTGGCGCACACCAGCCCGCGCATGCGGAACTGGCTGATGGCCTCAAAGCTGTCTTTCACCACAATACTCTTTATGAAAACAGGCGGAGCCACGCACATCACCGATGAAATATGCTAATAGGTGTTTAAATATGTTTCACCTGAACCAACCACGCCTCACGCCATCTCCATCAAATCAAGCCTTAATTCAGCCCCAAGCGCGCCGGCCAGCCCAGCGCCAGCAGCCAAACTAACAATGAGCGCAATGAGGGGATACACTACTGCGTAAAGCATGAGCGCCCCCTGCAAGGAAGCCATCGGCCCGTACACTCCTGCAGAGTTTGCGGCCAAGTCCTGCCCATCCAAACTTTTCATCATTGCAGAAATCACTCCGGGCTGGTCCCAATCAAGGGAGGAGGGCAGCACTGCAAGTGCCCGCTCATTTGCATCCAAAGCAGAAAGAGCCCCCGCGCCTGCAGGCTCTAGGGGGCCATAAAGCATCAAAGTTGCAAGAGCAAGAGGATAGACAAGATAGAACGCAATCGCCCCGCCCATCAGCACTCCGCCCAGTTTGCGGGTGAGGAAGAAGAGGCGCAAAAGCAGGCCTGCTGGCAGGAAGAGCATGAAGCCCATGTTGGCCATCATGGCCAAGAACTGCCTGTCTGCCTCAATCAATGCCTCCATTCCTCCAAGCCCCTGCGCCCATTCGGAATAAGTCTTCGCAGGCCATGCAAGCGCCTGATAGGGCTGCGCGCTCACCACGTTAAGGTTCATGGACAGGCTGGAGAGCAGGCCCAATTTGTAAGACTGCGACAAGAGAGCTGCCCCGGCCCTCTGGCTGATGTTCGAGGCATTGGAAAGAGCGCATGAGGTGAGGTTGAGGGCTGCGTGCGCATCGGCCGGCATGCCGCTTGCGCATGAGACATACATCTGCGCCGGCAGGGTTTCGCTCACCATGAGGCTGGCCGCGCCAGCAAGCCCAATGAGGGCCGCAAGCAGCGCCACATTGATGACTGCCTGCCCAAGCTCTTCAGCGCCCCAAGCCCAGAGCTTGCGGCTGGAAAACGCGCGCCCGAGCCCGAGCGCAATTCCTGCCAAGACAAGTGATATTATGGCCAAGCTGTTGGCCAGACTCCAAGTCGGGCTGCCTATTACCAGACTGGAGAGCAGGTCGGATGCCATGTCTCGTTGTCTCCCAAAAGCCTTTCAGGTCAGCAGGGTGGCCGAGGTCTTGAAAATGATGTCAGCTGCGCCCCAGATGGCGGCTATGATGATGCCGCCGATGACCATGCCCACGGCCAAGGTCTGCCATCTGCCCCTATTCTCGGCCGGCTGGGTGTGGGCCAATCCGTAAACGATGGCGCCGGCCACTATGAGCGTGACTGAAATGCTGGGGGCAAGGCTGAGCACAGTCATTTTTACGCTGTCCACGACTCCAACAATCGTGGGTGCCATTGCCTCACCTCTCCATCTTGTTGAGCACGCCTACAGCAATGGCTGAGCCCAGAATGGCGAGGAATGTGCTTACTGCAACCATGAGCAGAGCCACGCCCACGCTCATCACCGGGTCTGCCAAGGCGGAGCCGAGCGGCTTGAATCTTGCAAAACCCGTGATTATGATTATCAGCGCGCCCAACAGCGAGCCCGCCAGCCCGGAAAGGGCGGCTGTGAGCACTGAGCCGCGCAGGGCGGCGCTGCGCACGCCCTTGATGCGCTCATACACAAGGGTGCTGAGCGTGCCGACCACAAGGGGCAGCAGGCACACCACTGGCAGGTAGACCAGCGCCAGCGTGCCGTCGCCTCCAAGGCCTATGTTGAGGCCTGCAACCACGAGCACGAAGAAGAACTGCAGCAGGGCGCCGGGAATGGAGGCAAGCAGAACCTCGCCGCCCTGGCGCGGCAGGCCGGCGGGCAGGAAACCCAGCATGGATTTTCCGCCAGCAGCGGCCGCATTCTTGCTCTCGGAAGACGGGGGACTTGGCATGGGCTATTGCTGGCAGGGGTTTATTTTTAACCATTTGTGATTGCGCGCCTCCAAAAAGCAGGCCCGAGTTTCCTATTCCCCGTTCTCGGCAGCGAGGAATCTCTCTATGTAGGCCTGGTATTCCTCAGGCGCGTCGGCGCGGCGGCGGCTGCGGTGCCGCCGGGAAGCCTCCATCACGTGGTAATAAGCCTCGCCGAAAGCCACGCGCAGGCGCACCATTTCCATGTCGTCGGGATTGAAGCCTGCCGAGATGAGGGCGAAGAGGCGCTGCAATTGCGAGAGGGTGATTTTGCCAGACGGGGTGAGGCTTGGGCCGTTGAGCCGGGCGAGCAGGGCCTGCATCCTTCTCCACGTGCGCGCCAGCCAGTCGATTACGCTGGCGAGGGCGTGCGCTTTCTGCAGCTCTCGCGCGCGCACCGCCCCCATCGAGCCTGAGTGGATGGACAGCGGGGTGCGCAAATGCTCGAACTTCTGCTCTTTTGCCAGCTCCTCGAAACTGATGACTTCAGAAGCAGCATGAAGCGGGGCGAGCGCAGGCTGCTGCACGGCGGTTTGTTCGGAAAGCCCGGAAGCCGGCCCGCCAGCCTGCGCAGCTTCGCTTGGGATGGAAAGCGGAGGCGTCAGCACATAGGCCGAGGTTGCGACTGCGGCCTGCGCTTCGGCGGCTTCTGAATTTTGAAGGGCAGCATCGGCCAGCGCCCCTGCCTTGGCGCCGTTTTCAAGCGCCCAAGCCTCGTTGCGCCTCTCCATGGCCTCCTGCTGGTCCAGCGCGGCGCGGATGCCCTGCTCAATCTGGGCCACCCCCATCTGCGCCGGAGTTTCGATAAGCGTGGGGTCGAAAATGGGCTCTATCTTGAGGCCGCGGGTGCGCCAGTAGGGGGGGGCTTCAATTGGAGCTTTTTTCCCTGCCCTCTTGCGCGCAGAAACATGGCGGCCTGCGGACAAGCCTGCGCGCGCCGGGGCCTGTGCGCGTTCTTCCATCATTTCGGGCAGCTCCTCCTCTATGGGGGGGCGCGCATGCGTCTGCTCGTCTGGGGTAACACGCCGCCGTTTCAGCTTTTGCGTGGCCATATCTTAAGCCCCAATCAATGGTCGCTCTAAGCCTTTGCTCAGGCTCGGAGATTTAAAAATATGCCTATCCGCCCTGCGGCGGCAAATTCTCGACAAGGAAACGGTCGCTGATGAGATGGTTTGGCGGGCAGACGAATGCGATAAGCAGGCCATTTGTTTTGCTGGCATTGCGCAGGCAATGCACCTCGCCCGCGCCAACCACCAATATGTCATTGGAGCCGAGCTTCACGCTTCTTCCTTTTTTCCAATCGCAAAAGAAGCGGCCATCTTTTTCTTCCGGCCTGCCAAGCCACATCACGCCAGCGCCTTGCAGGATGTAGTATGGCTCAGAGCCTGAGCGGTGGAAATGCGGATGTACGAGCGAGCCTGCGGCCACTTCAGCCAAATACAATTCCAACGTGCCTAGCCCGATGTCGTCCGGCACGCCTTCCACCATTACGCGCCTGATACCCACTTTCGGGTCAAGTGCTGCCTGGCGCAAGAGGGCGCCAGGCTCCAGAGTGCGCAAAAAGGCGGCCAGCTTCTTCTCGTCCATGCGAACCACCAAAAGAAGCTATTCCCTCTTCCCCTCTTTCTTTTCCTCTTTTTCCCTCTGCCTCTTGAGGCAGGCTTTCACAAATCCCGCAAACAGGGGCGCCGGATATTCCAGCCTGCTCTTCAATTCAGGATGCCCCTGCGTGCCCACGCCCCACCCGTCTTTCCATTCGCACATCTCCACAATGCGGCCGTCAGGCGAGCGGCCCGAGAACACCAGTCCCGCCTCCTCCAGTTTGGGCGCAAGCTCGTTGTTCACCTCATAGCGGTGGCGATGGCGCTCGGAGATTTTTTCGGAATCATAAGCATTCGCCGCCTTGGTGCCTTTCTTGAGCACGCACTCCCACGCGCCCAGGCGCATGTTCGCGCCCATGCCCTTGTTCTTGAGCTGCTCGGGCATGATATGAATCACGGGATAAGCGGTCTTCTCGTCCATTTCAGTCGAATTCGCGCCCGCCATCTTGGCGGCGTTGCGTGCATATTCCACAATCATGAGCTGCATGCCCAAACACAGGCCAAGATAGGGCACGCCGTTCTCGCGGCAGTATTTGGCCGCCTTTATCTTGCCCTCGGCCCCGCGCGAGCCAAAGCCGCCGGGCACTATTATGCCGTCATACTTGCCCAGCAGCTCGGCAGCCCGCAGCCCCTCCTCCTTCTCAAGCCTCTCAGTATCCACCCAGTCTATGTGCACGCGCGTGTTGTTGGCCGCAGCCGCATGCACCAGCGCCTCTTTCACTGAAACATATGCGTCCTTCACTGCGGTGTATTTTCCCGAAATGGCCACGCTGATTTCGTTTTTGGGGTCCTTTATTCTGGACACAAGGGCTGACCACCCTTTCAGGTCCTCCTCAGACGCCTTGAGGCCGAAATGGCCCAGCAGCCTGCCTGAGAATTTCTGCTTTTCCAGAACAATGGGCAGCTCGTAAATTGTCTCCAGTTTGGGGTCGTCGAACACGTCCTCTGGCGCGACGTTGCAGAAGAGGGAGATTTTCTCCCTTGATGGCTGGTCCAGCGGCTCGTCCCCGCGGCAGATGATGATTTTGGGCTGGATGCCCATGGAAGTGATGAGCCGATTCGCGTGCTGGGTGGGCTTTGTCTTCAGCTCTCCCGGCGAGAGGGCCGTTACGTAGGTGAGCTGCACGAACAGCATGCGCTCGCCCTCCTCGCGCGCCATCTGCCTCATGGCCTCAATGAAATACGAGTTCTCCAAATCTCCGACCGTGCCGCCCACTTCAATCAGCACGAAATCGGCCCTGCTCTCAGCGCCCACGTTTCTTATCCATGCCTTGATTTCGTCTGTGAGGTGGGGGACGATTTGCACGTCCCTTCCCAAATATCCGCCCGCGCGCTCCTTGTCAATCACCTTGCGGAACAGCTTGCCTCCAGTTATGGAATTGGTGCCCCTGATGGAGACGTTGAGGAACCGCTCGTAGGTGCCGAAGTCCATGTCGCACTCGGTGCCGTCGTCAAGCACGAACACCTCCCCGTGGCGCAGCGGGTTCATGGTGCCGCAGTCAACGTTGAGGTAGCCGTCGAACTTTATCGGGGACACCGAATAGCCTTTCGACTGCAGGATGCGCCCCATGGAGGCGGTGACTATGCCTTTTCCAAGGCCCGACATCAGCGAGCCCAAGACTACGATAAAGCGGGGTGTTTTCTCAGGCATGGGATTGGCTTGCATGCTGAAAATTTATAAGAGGCTTCTTTTTGGAGGATTTTTTCCAAAGCATGTGATGCCATTATATTATCCGCCAGTGCGAATAATACTCAATTACGCTCTCTTTTTGGACAATCCGCCCAGCCTTCTCTTCGGCCCATCCTGTGTTGTCCCAGATTAATGTCCTCCCGTTGATTTGACAACGGGTTCATCGAACCACCACCTCGATGCTCATCTTTTTCTTGCTTCGCATCTTGCGCACATATGCTTCGGCTGGCGTCTCCAGCTC
>JAKAME010000053.1 GCA_021813025.1 Microcaldota archaeon | reverse complement strand
AAACTAGATTAGGGGAAATATTAAACGAACTGCACTCAAAAGGTTCAAAAGTAGTTGAACTTAGAAAGTTTTGGGCGCATTTAAGTACTTATGCGCACGCATCGCGTTATTCTCAGCAATCAATAGGGACGTTTATCTACGACGATAAACCAAGTATTGAAGAGTTTACCACTTATTTCAACGAAATGCACCATACTCTTGATTTGGCTTATGCTTTGGTTGTAATGGAAAATCATCTTGCAAATAAAATGTCTGAGAAAGCCAGACGGTTTTATTTCGGCTACGAGCAGGACCCGTTTGGTGATTATCAAGAAGTAAAAAAGTTGAAAAACAAAATAAAAATATTGATTTCAGAGTATTACAATAAATCCAAGAAAAGGAAGTGCGATATCCATCTTTTCAGACCACTCATCCGCGAATACAAATCCAACTGGGGAAAGAAACTATCACCTTTAAATCCATCAGACATTTAGTCTAATCCATCCTACTTTTTCCGATACCCAAACATCTTGTCGTATGTGGGATGGTCGACGATATTCAAAATGAACGCAACAACCAAAATCTCATCCATCTGCAGCGTGTAGAGCATCCTCCAATAGTGGGTCAGCCTGACCACAAACAGGTTGTCAGCATCCATCCCTTTCGGAATCTGGCCGCGTGGAACTTTATCTCCATAATCCGGCATCGAGCGGATGATGCCGACTTTTTGTTTGATTGATTTCAAGAGTTGCTGTTCGGAGGAAGCCGGAATGCCCTCCTGCCGTTGGGCAGACACGATGCGCTCCAGCATCGCAAATTCAACCTTGGCCTGGCCTTCGAACATGACCCGAACCTGACGCGAGTTCATGTCAAATGAACGTGTCCGACTGTTTATATTCTGATTGAGGGTAATTTTCCGGTGCCGGATTCAAATCTCCAGTCCATCCGCCACACGCGCCCTGAGTCGGGCCGGGGGGCAATAGCCCCACACCACGCCTTTGGCGGTAATCAGGATCTTGCCGCTCTCCTGCAGATAATCCAGAATCTGCAGGAGTGTTGAGTGCATCACTTTCTTGGGCAGCCGTCTTTTCAACTCGGCCACTTTCACCATCTCGCGCGCCTCTTGCAGGGTCTTCTCCACCATCAGGACTGTGTTGAGGGTGGGTGAGTGGGCGAGTTGCACTTGCACGGCTTTAGCTTTGGTCATATGTATGTTAAGATATATTGGATATATAAATATATCTAATACGGATACGAACATTATATCCTCATTCTATTCTTTTCATTCTCTTTCCAGTCCTTTTTCCAACCTGTTACCCTCTTTTATTAACTTTCCCGCCCAATCCATTCTCATGACTCCGGCCTGCGTGCGCTCATCCCTCTTTTCCTCTGCGCCCAGCCCGCTCTCGCCCGGGGCGTAAGCCCCGACCTCCCAGCACCCCTATCGCCGTTCATCGGCGCACCGAAAAACGCATAGTGAAAACAAAAACGATTGGGAGGTGTTTGAAATGGGCAGCAAGAGCACGGGAAGGGGTCTCCTTCCTGCAAGAGAAGAATGAAGGAAATCAAGGGCGCAGTATAGGGCCTGTCCGCAGCCGGCTCATCCGCATGCTGGGCGGCGAAATCAAGACCGAGCCGCTCGCGTCCTCCCAATGCGGCATCAGCTCAGGCCGCTCGTGGGAATACGAGGAATGGATGGGCGGCCAAACAAGGCGGCAGGAGGAAAGAGGGGCTGAAAAGGAGCCTGGCAGCGCCGGAAAACGGCCCGGTTTCATCCGCCGGCGCATTCAGGCCATCATCAGCCGGCGCTTGGAGAACATCGGGCCGCGCCTCGCGGCCAGCCTAATCTGGGCGGCCCCGCAGGAGGACGAAGCCTGAGGAGGCCGAATTTTCTTTTTTGTTTTCCAATTCTTTTTCTTTCTTGCTTTCCCTTTCTTTTTCCAGCGCAACCTATGCTTATTTGAACATTCGCCTTTCATGGGCCGACATGGGCCTCAAGGTCTGTGTCTGCCTTGCGAACAACCAGGCCAGAATAGTTTCCAACAACAGCGACTGGTCTTTCCCGCTCAGTGTCGAATGCCTTGTCAAGACTGCCTGCGAATCGCGGAACGGTCTCGCCGGCCGCCGCCGAATGTGCAAGGACGGCCCCCTCATCACGCGGGAAGACTTCAACAAAATCGAGATGGGCAGAAACGTGAACCATGAATCAAGCGGCTAATCGTCCAAAACAGGCGGGCGGCAATTCATCTTTTTCTTCTGGCCGGCCTCACGAATTCAAAATCCCGCCGCGCGGCGCGCACCACAAGCTCGCTGCCCCCCCTTATCGGCCTGTGCATCTGCCCGTCCACCACAGCGTCAGCCTTGGCCTTCCCCACCACCTTCACGCGGCACACATCGTGCTCATTCAGCACCATGGGCTTGAACAGGCGCCGATAGGGGGCTATGGGCACCACCTGGTAGCCGCGCGCAGCGCGCTCCATCTCCCGCCCTCCAGCCGAATAAGCGTAGGCGGACGAGCCTGTGGGGGTGGAGAAAATCAGCCCGTCAGCCATGAAAAAGATGCGCCGCCGCCCAACCGTCAGCTGCAGCTCCAGCACCCTGTGGTACTGGCTGCGGACCACCACCTCATTGAGGGCGTCGGGCAGGCTTTTGCCATTGAGCTTTGCTGCCAGCATGAGCCTCTTCTCCGTGCGAAAGCCGCCCGATACAAGCGGCTCGATGTCTTTTTTCCATCTTTTGTGGTTTGACTGGCAGATGAAGCTGGTGTCAGAGCCTATGGCCCACACGGCCCGGCGGTAGCGGTTCTTGTTGTAAAGGATTGTGCCGTCCCCGCCTATCGTGACAAGCACCTGCGCGCGCCGGGGGCTCACCACGCGCACTCCCATGCCGCGCAGGTACGCGCCCATCCTCTCGCGCAGCCGGCGCGCGTGCGCCTTGAGCGGATTGCTGGCAAAAGCCACCCTTTTCAGTTTCTGAATCATGCAATCCACCAAAATCCTTGCGCGTTTTCTTCCTATTCCACCCTGATTGTGATGGGAATTATGATTATTTCATTCGGCAGGCCCGAGCCTGCCGCAGGCGTGGCGCTGATGCTCAAATTGCCTGCCCTCAGGCCTGCTTGGGCCGACTCGATGCTCAGAACCGGCACCTGCTGCGCCCCTGCCGCCAGCGCGCCGCTCGTTCCGCTGTATTCGCAGGATGCTCCGGACGGGCAGCTGAGCACCTGTGCAAGCGTGTAGCTCACGTTGGCTGTGTTTGTGATTGAAATGGACGTGTTGTTCGCCGCCCCCCCAGCGCTCATGCTTGCGTATATTCCGCTGACATTGACCACAAGCCGGCCTGCAGGGCGGACCAGCACCTTGCTGCCGTTGTTGTAGGCAGACATGTATGCCGGCCCCGCCGCCGCCGGCCACTGCCCGCTCACGTTGAAGGGCAGGCTTTGCGACACGTCCCCTATCCCCAGCAGGTAGAGCTGAAGCACAGTGCCGTTGATGCGGCTGCGGTTCAATTCAACGGATGCCGGCAGGTCAATAAGCACCTTGCGCTCTGCTCCCGGCCCGCCCACCCACACCGCCTGCGCCTGCGCGGAAAGCACGGTGAGCGCATGGTCGGCCAGCGCCCGCTGGGCCACCATGCCCTGCTGCGCGTACTGGCCAAGAAACACGATCATCAGCATCATGAGAATGAGCAGCAGGGCGGAGAGCAGCATGACATACTCCATCGACACCTGCCCTAAATTCTTCGGCCCTGCTGGCGTTTCATCCATGAACGCCACTTCTTGGCGTGTTGTTTTTAATCCTCTGCCCGCCCATTCCTTGCCATGCAGCTCGTTGTCTATCCGCCTCTGGCGCGCGCCCTGCAGCACGCGCTGGCCCACTCCCGCGCAGGCGGGGTGGTGGTCTATCCCACCGACACCCTCTACGGGCTTGGCGGGGATGCCACCAACGCGGCCGTTGTGTCCAGGGTGATATTGCTCAAGGCCCGCCCGGCAGACCAGCCGCTCTCCATCCTCTTCTCGGACTGGGCATCCGCGCGCGACTATGTCAGGATGGATTCCGCGCTTGAGAAGAAGCTTGGCGAGCTGACTCCGGGACCCTTCACCTTCCTGCTTCCGCTCAAAAACCCCCTGCCCGTGACTTCCAGCCATCTGGTGGGCTGCCGCATCCCGCAGCACGAGTTCTGCCTCAAGTGGGCGGCGGCTTTCGGCAAGCCAATCATCACCACCTCTGCCAACAAGCACAAGATGTCGCCTCCCCGCGCCGTGGAGGAGCTGGACGCTTCCATAATTGAGGGCGTGGACCTGATAGTGGACGGCGGCCCCTCCAAGGATGCGGTGGGCTCCACCATAATAGACGTGCCAAATCGGCGCATTCTGCGCGAGGGGGCGGGCCTGCAGAAGGCGAAAGAATGGCTAAAGAAGTTGTAAGCCATGCGTTTCGAAGTCGGCGCGCTCGCGCTGGAGTTGGCGGACTCTGATTCGGTTTATGCTCCTAGCGACGACACGGAATTATTGGCCCAAGCCGCCCTTTCGAAGGCAAGGCCCAACTCCTCAATTCTTGAAATCGGCACCGGTTCCGGTGCTGTCATTCTTTCTCTTGCCAAAAGCGGGAAGAAATTCAAGGAATTGGTTGCTGTTGATTCGGAGCAGGCGGCCATCGAGGCGGCGAAAACAAATGCGAAAAATAACAAAATCGAGTCAGTCAGCTTCCTGCAATCAGATTTATTCGATTCGTTGCCTGCACATTCGAAGTTTGATTTTATCTTGTTCAACCCGCCCTATCTTCCGACCGCAAAGCTTGACAAAGTGAAAGGCTCTCTAAATTCAGCCCTTGACGGCGGGCCGGACGGATTGAAGGTGGTAAGGCGGTTTTTGGCCGAAGCAGGTCGGCATCTTGCCACAAACGGAAAAATTCTTCTCATAATAAGTTCTCTGCAGCCGAAAGACAAATTGGAGGCCCTAATGCAAAAGCACCATTTCGCCCATCATTCCCTCTCCTCCAAAAGCTTTTTCTTCGAGCGCTTGGAAGTATGGGAATTGAGCGCCAAATCATAGCCTGTTGATTGCATGTCAAAACCCCATTTCCGCTTCATTCTGGTGCGCACCGAATACGAGATGAACCTCGGCTCGGCCGCGCGGCTCATGGCCAACTTCGGCCAGTCTCCTCTCTACCTTGTGAAGCCGGACTGCATGATTGGATTCACGGCCAAAATGTATGCCAAGCACGCAGGCAAACTGCTGGACAAGGCGGTAGTCTGCCAAACGCTGGCCCAAGCCACCAAGGGCTGCTCCCTTGTTGTGGGCACCACAGGGGTGTTAAGACGGCACAAAGACGCCCTGCGCCACCCGCTCATGCTCGAAGAGTTCAGGGAGAAGATAGCAAGCAAGAAATGGAAAAAGAGCGATACCATTGCAATTCTTTTCGGTGCCGAGGGCAACGGCCTCAAGGAAGACGAAATCAAGGCCTGCGATTTGCTTATCACCATCCCAACCGTGCACCGCTATCCTGTGATGAACCTCTCCCATGCCCTCTCAGTGGTGCTCTACGCCCTGACGGGGCAGGAAAAGAAGCTCAAGCACCATGCCGAGGCGGCCGACCCGCAGCAGGCGAAGGCCTTGGCTGATGCTTTTGACATGCTCACAGACAGATATTCCCGCTCTTTGCGAGACCCGCAAAAGGTGAAGCTGGCTTTCAGGCGGGTAATGGGCCGCGCCATGCCAGACAGGGTGGAATTGGGGGCTCTCGCTGCAGTGCTGAGGCAGGCCTGGCGGGAGCTGGAGGGCAAAAAGAAGGCTGGATGAGTGGATTTTATATATTTAATGCTCTTTAATCATCTTTAATGGTGGTTTAATGAACATCAACCTGCATTTAAGCGGCGAACTGGAAAGCTACATCAATTCCCTCATCAAACGCGGATTCGCTGCCAGCAAAACCGAGGCCGCGCGGATGGTCATTGCTCAGCAATATGAGAAGAATAAGGTCCGCTCCACGGACCCGGATTTGGATGCGTGGCAGCGGGCCAGCATGAAAGCCGTCTGGGACAACCCGGCGGATAACGCTGCCGAGGAATTCTATATCAAGAAATATTTGGGCGGAAAGAAGCCCAAGTAACGCTTATAGCCACGCTTCGCGCGTTAATCCGCGAGCAAGGTGTAAGCGATGGCAAAACGACGCGATGTCCTCATGGCCAACATCTACTTCTCGGATGAGCCCCAATCCAAAGTGCGGCCCTGTATTGTGCTGTCAGATGAGCACTATGATTCTGGCTTCCTGCTGGTGGCCCCTATCACCGGCGCCCGGGACCCCCACTGCCTTCTTCTTTCCAAATCCGACGCAACCTGCGAGCTGACGAACGGCAGCACGGCCAGAGCGGACGTTATCATGCGCATATCGACCGATGAAGTCGCGCGTCCCATCGGCCAGGTGACAGCGGCATTCTATGACAGAATGGTCGGGAAGATTATAGGGCTGATACGCTAGACTGATTCTATAAGAGTTGCTTCGAGCATCTGTGCGACCCGATATGAAAAAGCTGATTGCAGGTCTACTTCCTCCAGACTCGTTTGTACATTTTTTTCGATTTTAAATAGATATATCTATCCTTAAAATTTTTGCCATGCTGCCGTTTTTGTGCCTTAATGTGTTCACGAATTTTTTCATTAAGCGCGGTTAATCTATCTACAAGTTCAGCCTGTTGTTCTAATAATCTTAGCATACTTTGGTTTGTTGGCATCTTTCGACCTCTTTATTTCTGTACTAATCTGTAGTATGTTTCCTGTTTGAGAAGCTGCCTACCTAATTCCACCGGGACTTTTGTGGGTTCTTTGGCTGGATATGGAAACTCGTAACCTCCGGCCACCAACCCAGCTCCATAAATATTCTCAATATATATGTATCCATTATGTAGTTTGCTTTGTTCTGCAATCGCGTTCTCCATATCATTTGCCTTCTGTATTTCTATTGCATTCTCATGGTCGTCCGCCTTTTTCATTTCCGAATTTTCATAAGGTACATATGTCCCATTTTCACAGGTCTCCCAACAACTATTTAGGTATTGTATGCATTTGTCACTAGATGAACAATAGGTCGTGCTTCCATCCCCACTCGTGCATTTGCAATCTTTTACCTTGAGGGTATCATTATAACATTTTCCATTACATATCGAAATATTCTGTTGTCTCTCTTCATCCTGCTTTTTCTTCTGTATTTCGGCCAATTGCTCTGGCGTGCAAATTCCGCACTTAGTACATTTATCTTCCTGAATTTCTCTTTGTACCGCAGTCGTCCCTCCAAGATAGTCTGCTTGTTCGCAGTATTTCGTACATAAATCTTGGTGGATTCCTGCATCACTTTTACCTAGCATACAGAGGTCATAGCAATAATCCACGTCAGACTGGGCGAATCCTTTTTCTGGGCACGACAATCTGCCTGTCGTAGCTATAGGGCCATTCGTCGCTGTCGTCTTGGCTTTTTCAACCGTTCCACAACAACCAGAAAGTAAAATTAGAGAAATTAAGGAAAATAAAAGAAGGCCGAAAAATAAACGCATCTACTTCTTCCTCGACTTGACAATCTTGACCTTGCCCGGCGTGAGCAGAATCTTGTCCTCGTCGATGCGCGCGATGTCGCCGTTGATGCGCCCGACGTAGGTCTTGATGTTGTCGATAATCATCTTCAGCTTCGCGGCGTTGCGCTTCATGGGCGAAACGTTGAGCAGGATGATGTTGCGCGCCTTCAGCTCCTCCTGAATCACGTTGAGGTCGTTCTCGGACTCAAGCGCGATGGGCTTTACGTAGAAGTCGGCCGCCTCGTGCAGCACGTCCACGTTCTCCATCTCGACAGTGTTCATGTATTCCTCGATGTTGAGCTCCTTGCCCATCCCAAGGCCTTTGCCAATCTTTTCAAATATGCCCATGATTCCACCTCATGTGAGCCGGTGTCGCCCTATGGCGGCCTATTGCGATGCGCTCCTTAATAAGTGTTTTCTTATAAAGCTTTGTCCAGACATGCCTGCTCGTCCGGCCCCCTAGGGGCCGTGCGCGCGGGGGGTTTTTATGCCGACTTTCGACGACATCCTATCGGCCCCCACTCTCTTTACCGACCGGGACGTGCTCTCCCCCCACTGGGTTCCAGAGACGCTGCTTTTCCGCGACAAGGAGACAGAGCGCATAATGACGGCCGTAGCCCCGGCCCTGGCTGGGGAGCGGGCGCGCAACCTTTTCATCTACGGCAAGACAGGCACGGGCAAGACCTGCACGGTGCGCAAGGTGATGGCCGAATTCACTGCTCACAAGTCCAGCGCGCGCTCATGCTACATCAACTGCCGCATGTACAATTCGCGCTACCGCGTAATCCAGAAGATGGCCAAGGAATTCATCCCCGAACTTGACCGCTCGGGCTTCGGGCTGAACACGCTTTATGAAAAGCTCATGGATTGGGTAGCCGGCAAGCTGGGCGAGAAGGAGTCCAAAGAATCCAAAGCACCTGCCCAGCCAGACTCTTCACGCGCCGTGCGCGTCGTAATTATCCTTGACGAAGTGGACATGGTGCGCGATTTGGACGAGCTTCTCTATACCCTCACCCGCATGAATGACGATTTGCGCGCCGGCTCTCTCTCCCTCATCGGCATCACCAACAAGCTTTCCTTCAAGGATGCGCTCGACCCGCGCTCCAAATCCTCGCTTTGCGAAACAGAGATGCTTTTCACCCCCTACGACACTGCCCAACTGCGCCAAATACTGGCCAACCGCGCCTCATTGGGCTTCAAGCAGGGGGCGGTGGAAGACTCGGCCCTGAATTTGGCTGCCGCCATCACGGCAGGCGAGACAGGGGATGCGCGCTATGCGCTCAAGCTTCTGCTTAGAGCTGGTGAAATAGCTGATGAGAAGCGCCTGTCCCTCATCACCCATGCCGAAGTGGAGGCAGCCCGGCGCAGCGTTGATGTTGATTTGGCCGCGGAAACCATTTCCACCCTGCCCGTTCACCAGCAGCTGGTGCTTCTGGCCGTGTGCAACCTGTCTTTGGAGGGCCAGCGCTATGCGCGCTTGGGCAGCACGCCTGCCCCGTCTGCGGCCCATGAGGAGCGCCCGCTTATGTCTGGCGAGGTGTATGAGGAGTATTCGCACCTTTGCAGGCAGTACAAAAAGCCCAAGCGCTCGGCGCGCTGGTACCGCGAGTATCTCAATGACTTGGAAATGCTTGGCCTGATTACAACAGTTGAGTCAGGGCGGGGCATGCGCGGGCACACCCGCCTCATTCGGCCCGGCTATTCCGCGGAGCAGATGAAGAAAATCATCGAGAAAAGCCCGACCATCCACGGGCCTGACGACTCGCAGCCCGAAGGCCCTTCCGAA
>JAKAME010000052.1 GCA_021813025.1 Microcaldota archaeon | reverse complement strand
GCGGCGTGTCCAAATCATTCTTCATGAAGGATGCGAAGGAAACAATCTTGCCCTCAATCTGGGCGGCAAGCCCGCGCTCGGCATCTGCGTCCGGCTCTTTCGCCCCCTCGCCTTCCATCACCGCAAGCGAGCGGCGCACGTTGTCGAGGGTGCTCTTGGCCGAATTCAGGGCCGCCTCGGAAAAATCAATCGGCGAGCGGTAGTGGGTGAGGGCAAAGAAGAGGCGTATGGCCTGCCCGTCCCATTTTGCGAGCGTGTCGCGGATGGTGACGAAGTTGCCCAATGACTTGGCCATCTTCTCCCCGTTCACGGTGAGAAAGCCTGTGTGGGCCCACGCGCGCGAGAAGGGAGCCACGCCCGCCCCCTCGCTTTGCGCTATCTCGTTCTCATGATGCGGGAAAATCAAATCCCGCCCGCCCCCGTGCAAGTCAAGCGGACGGCCGCCGGCGTAGTGCAATGACATGGCAGAGCATTCGATGTGCCAGCCCGGCCGCCCCCTGCCCCATGGCGAGTCATAGGTCGCCCCTTCCGTTTCCTCAAGCTTCCACAGCGCGAAGTCCTCGGCATTGCGCTTGTCCTCGTTGATTTCAATGCGCGCGCCTGCCCTGATTTTGTCCAAATCCTGCCGCGAAAGCTTGCCGTAATCGGGAAACGAGGAAATGTCATAATAGACGCCGCTTTTGGCCGCGTATGCGTGCTTGTTGGCGATTATTTTCTCGATGAGTGCGATGGTCTGCGGGATGTGCTCGCTGATTTTCGGCATGTGGGTGGCCGGAAGGATTCCCAAAGAAACCAGTTCTTCGCGCGAAAGCTTGTCGTAATGGGCAGAAAGCTCAAGCGGCTTCATCTTCTTCTCGGCAGCCCTCTTGATTATCTTGTCGTCAATGTCGGTGACGTTCTGGATGTAGACAACGTCAAGGCCCGAGTGCTCCATCCAGCGGCGCAAGATGTCGAACGCCACATAGGTGCGCGCATGGCCCATGTGGCAGTGGTCGTATGGCGTGATGCCGCACACATAGACATAGGCCCTGCCCTTCTCGCGCGTGGAGAAGGGCTCGGTCTTGTCCGTGAGGGTGTTGTGGAGCTGGAGCGCCGAAGACATGGGGCAAGATTGGGCGTGCGGGCTTTTATGGCTTGCCGCCGCCAACTTGGTTATGGCTGAATATGAGAAAGGCCGCGCCATCGAGCGCGACGCCGCCGCAGGCGCCAGGCTGCTGTCCATGGGCATCGGCAAAAAGGGCGAGGACGGCGTGGTGCTGGAATGGCCGGAGGCAGCTTTTCTCGTGGAGCGCAAGCTGATTGAAGTGAGGGAGGGGAAAAAGGCTCTCGCCCTCGAGGATTTTCTGGCAGAGCCGAAAGAAAGAGAGGCAAAGAAGGCCCCGAAAGCGAAGCAGGCAAAAACAAATTTATCTTCTTCCCCTTCTCGTGCAGACCAGTACCGCATCTACCGCGCCCTGCGCGGCGGCGGGCGGGTGGTGCGCTTCTCCGCAGGCAGCCCGCTGCACTGGCGGGTGTATGAGAGGGGGGTGGGGCGCGAGCAGGAGAGGCCGCAGATGATGCTCTGCATCGTGCCCCCCGACTGGAGCGTGAGCCTGCAAACGCTTGAGCAGCAGATGCAGCTGGCGCGCCTGCTGCGCCTTGATTTGGGGCTGGCCTTCGTGCGCGAGGGAAAGCCGCAGATGGTGAAGCTCAGCAGGCCGCCGCTTGAAGGATGAAGGAATTCATTCCTCATTGTCCAAGAAAGGCAGGACAAGCTTGAGGCCGCCATCAGTGCCGCCCTTCCCCTTCTTCTCCTGATACTCTTTCCACAATTTCTTCACGCTGCGCTCATCCACGGGCGCGGAAGGATGGCCGTGCGAAAGAAGGGCGCCAGAGAATGTTTTTGGAATGTGCAAAAGCTCGTGAATCAGCACCTGCTTTTTGCGCTCTTCGGGCAATTTGTCGAAATGCTGGGACAGAACCTCTATCACGTAATAGGGGCCCACGTCCAGAGCCTTCTGCCATATGTCGGGCAGGTTCCAGATGCGGGCATAGGCGCGCGCGGATGTGCCGCGCGAGCGCATGCAGATGAGGCGGTACTGGTTGAGCCAGGGCTTGTCGAGCGTGACGACAAGGTCTTCCACCATCTTCTGGATGTCGGGGGCTTTTTCCACGTCCATAAAAATCAAACCCGAATGACTGGCTAGCGCATCAGCTTGAGCAAGTCGGCCTTTGTAATAATGCCTGCCGTCTTCTCGCCCCTTGTCACCAGAACGGCGCGCGCGTGGGTGAGCATGGCGCGCACAACTTCGGCAGGAGTTGAGGGGGAAATTCTGGCCAATGGCTCGTCCATTATGCGCGAGACGGACCAGCCTGAAACCTGGCGGCCCTCAGCGAGGTGCGCCAGAATGGTGTCCTCAGACACGTGGCCGATGGCGCGCCCGTCAGACAGGATGGGCAGGGCGGAGATGGCGTGCTTTTTCATAAGCGAGACGGCGAGCGAGACAGGGTCGGAGGGCTTGAGCGAAATTACTGCAGTGCTCATCAAATCTGCCGCGGTTTTTTCTTTTGTTTTCTGCGCGCTTGAGAAATAGTCGAAAAGAGAGCGCACGTGCGAATAGGAGGGGTCTGTCTTTCCTTTCTCTATTTTCGAGATTACGGACTGCGGCACGCCGGATGCGCGCGCAAGGCTGGTTTGGGTTAGGCCTGCCGCCTGGCGCAGGCGTTTCAGCTCGGAGAGGTCGGGGATGGGCATGGGCTAGGCAGAGAGATGAGAAGATAAAAATCAATCAGTGCCTAGCGCCTGCCCTTTTTGGAAGGCTTTGACTGGGCCGCCTTGGCTTTTGACTTGGAGGGCGTTGGACCGCGCTTGGATGGCTCGGGCTTGGCGGAAGGCTTTGCAATGGCTTTGGTTTTTTTGGCCGGCGCTCTTGGCGCTGGATGCTCCGGAGCCGGGGGCGGCCTGGAGAAGCGCGACAATATTGATGGCGTTGGTTTGACGGAAGGCTTGGAGGCGGGAGCGGATTCAACTGGCGCTTTTTTCTCCGGCCCGCCGGCATGCGAGAGGCGGCGCTGCAGGCGGCGCAGGGTGTTGAGGGCGGGCGAGGATGGAGGCGCGCGGGCGGGAGCCGAGGGCTGCTTCTGCGCGGGCGGAGCAGGGGATTCGCCAGATGGTTCGTCATCTGAAGCGGGCGTCTCGCCTGAAGGCTCGCTTTCGTCAGCCTCTTCTTCCTCTGATGGCGCTTCCGCCTCTTCCTCTTGTTCCGCAGGCTCTGGCCCGGCGAACAGGCCTGCGCTTTTCTCCTCGTCAACTGCAAGAGGATGGGCCGAGAGGATGGCCGCGATTTCCGCCTCCTCGTCATCCTCCACTTCGACCAGCGCGTCTGACACGGCCGAAGCGTCTGCCGTCTCGCTCAGGCTGGAGGGCGGGGCCTTGAAAATGCCCTCATCGGTTGTGTCTGCCGCATACTTGCCGGAATCGGAATTGGCGGGCTGCTCTTCCTCATTCGAATCCTCACCGCTTTCGGCGCTTTCCGATTCGCCCTCTTCTGATGCGGCATGGGCGGGAGCGGCAGAATCATCTTCCTCTTCCTGCGAATCCGCCTCTTCCAAATCTTCCGCCTTCTCTCCGTTTGGGGCCTGGCGGCTGGCGGAGCGGCCGCGCAGCTCCTCGCGCAAAGCCTCCAGCTCTGCGATTGTTTTGGCGATGGCTTCGTCATCGACTTCGGTGGATTCTGCAGACAGGCTGGCAGGGCTTGTCACCCACGACGGTGGGCGCGGGCCTGATGGGGCTTCCTCCTCTTCATCCGGCTCTGGGCCCGAAGGTTCGGACACAGAAGTCTGCTCGCTGTAATCAGGCTTTGGAGCGGGCGAAGGGCGGGCGGAGAGGGCGGGGGGGGCGGAAGCTGCAGCGGGGGGGGAGAATGGGGAGACGGCGTCTGATGTGTCTGGGGCCGGTGAGGGGGCAGAGGATGTGACGGTGTCTGAATCCGAAGCGGAAGCCGGGCGGGAGCGGCGCGAGGCAAGCATGTCGCGAGTCTGCCCGAGAAGTTCGGCCGAGCTGGATGGGGATGCGGACGGGGCAGCGGATGCGGATGAGAGGGTTGAGGGGATTGAAGGGGGCTGGCCGGAGATGGAAGACGGCGGGGAGGAAGCGCTGGAGAGGGATGGAAGCGGTTCATCAGAGCCTGCGCGTGAAGCGACAGGGCCTGAATCTGACGGAGAGCCGGCCGGCCGGCTCTCGGAAACGAATGGGCGCGCGGCGGAGGCAGGAGGAGCGGAAGGCTCTTCGGACGAGGGGCGGTTGAAGTATGCGTAAAGGCCGAAGGCCAGCACGCCTACAAACAGAAGGCCGCCCGCAATAGGCCAGAGGCCGGCGGCGTCAAGGCTGAAGGCGGGGGAAGAGGGGGTTTCGGCAGGTGCTGGAACAATGGCTCCTGCGGCCGGAGCGGCAGGAGGGGGCGGCTCGCGGCTCTGGGTGGCGGGCGAGAACGGCAGGGAGAAATCGGGAGTGGAATAGGAATAGAAGCCGCTCTGGTTCGCATTGAAGAATGCGCGGCCCTGTGAATCCGTTGTCAGCACAAAGCGCTGGGTGCCGGGCGAGGTCACCTCGATTCGCGCGCCGGCGAGGGGCTCGCCGTGCGCCAGCCGCAGCGTGAGGGCCACGTTCTGGCCCAGGTCAACTTGTGCCGGGGCGTCGAGGCGGGCTGGAAGGCGGTCTGCCGCAATCTTGGGAGGCAGGGCGGCGCGCAGGGCGGAGTCGGGCAGGGCGAGAGGCAGGCTGATTGAATAGGAAACAGAGCGTCCTGCAGGCAGGACGGGAAGAGTCCAGCTCGCGGTGCGGCCGTCCGTGCGCGCCGGCGCGGTGCCAAAGGAGAGGCGCACGTATGATGGCAGGTAGGTCAGGTCCTCGGTCAGAACCACGCTGGTCCGGTCGGTCTGGCCCGGGTTGGAGAGGGTGAGGGTGATTACTGTCTGCTCAAGCTGGCGCACCACGCCGGTGGAGGGATTGATGGAATCCATCGGCACGACGGAGAGGCTGCGCTCGAAGATGAGGCCGTCCTGCTCTATGCGGACGGAAGCAGATGCTAGAATAGAGGCAGAGAGCAGCAGAAGGATGAAGAGAAACGACGATGCGCGCACGGTTGACCCCCTATGTATGAGGCAGCCAGCGTATATAAAGCTTTTGTAAATGCTGTAAAAGCGTGGGGGTGCTAGATGCAGCCCGCCAGATGTGGGGGGACTAAGCCACCTTGGCGAGGCGGCCTGCGCTGAAAGCCATGAGCGCCTCATTGGGCGCAACTGCAACGTTGTAATCGACGCTCACTACGCTAATGCGCACGGTCATCAGGCGGACCACCTCGTCTGGAAAATCCAGATTGGAGATAAGATTGCCCGGGAGCGAGTTGAGCGCGTTGGGGTCAAGTTCCAGCAGGGTTTTGCCATAGATGGATGCCAGCTCGAAATTGTTTTTGTTGAGATGGACCCAATACCTCTCCGACTTGCCCTGGATTGCCTTGGGCATATTGGCGCCGAAATCTGGGCTTTGGCGGTCAACCAGCGTCTCGGCGAGAGGTTCGCAGAGTTTGGGGGCGAGGATGAGCGAGCTGGTGCGCACTTGATGCTCCCACGCCGCTTGGACTTCTGCAGGCAATTCCTTGAAGGAGAGGCTCGTAAGCTTTTCAATGACTTGGGGGAAAGAGAGGATGTTCTCGCCGGATTTGATGCGTTTTAGAAGGTCGACTGTGTTCAGAAAACCGCGGTTAAGATTGGCTAAATCGTAGATGTTTTTTGAGGACGGGCGTCTTGAGATTCCGAAATCATTAACCTTGGTGTTAACACAGATTTTTTCCATAGATTTCCCCTCCCTTTTGATTAGTGAATTATGTTATAACATGATTATAAATAGGTGGTAACAGCTTGATGGACGGGTTAAGTAATCTAATGCCCGCTAATCCTGCTCCTTGTGCTCGCCCCTCTTTCCAAAAATAGGCTTGGAGCGCTTGGAGAAATGGGGCGTGCGGAAAAGGGCTCGCGCCGGAGTGGCCGGGCCGGGCCTGCTCCATTCCGGCCTGTCCACCTCGCGCTCGAACTTGTTCCACTCGAAATTGGCGCTCACGTGCCGGCCCGTCTCTATGTCCACGAAGAGGAAGCGCTGGCTCTTGATTTGGAACTTGCGCAAAAGAAGCGCGCGCGCGTCCTCGAGGCGCATGGCGCGCACCCGGCTTGAGGTGACGAACAGGCAAAGCTCGGCCCCGCTTTTCCACAGCCGCCCAAGCGAGTTTTCGAACTCGACAGGGTTGCCGAACTGCACCTCGATGGCCAGCGCGCTGCCGCCCTTTTGGAACATGAGGAAGAGGGGGGACTGCACCATGACATAGCCGTAGCGCTCGGCCGCCTCGCGGTAGGCCTTCTCAAGCCCGGGCAGCAGCGGCCCCGTAGGCTTCTTCACGCCCAGCAGCGCCTCCTCAAGCTCCATGCGCGATACTGGGGCCGCTATGGATATAAGAGTTGGGCGCCAAGCACGAATTATGGCTGATTTGAGCGCTGAGGAGGGCGCGATGCTGGTGAAGGCGGCGCGCCAGTCGATATTGGATGATTATGAGCACAAAGAAACCCCCCCGCCGCAGGATTCGGAAATATTCCGCCAGCTTCGCGGGGTGTTCGTCACGCTCAGCACTCATAAGGGGGACGAGCTGCGCGGATGCGTGGGATTTGTCGGGGCAAACAAGCAGCTGGGAGCGGCGGTTGTGGAGGCTGCGCGCCTCGCCGCCTTTGAGGACGGCCGTTTTCCGCCCGTAAGGCGCGAGGAGCTGGGCTCGCTTGTCATAGAGGTCAGCGTGCTGGGCCTGCCCCAGCCCATGAAGGCTGACACGCCGGCAGCGCGGCTCAAGGCAGTGCGCATAGGCAAGGACGGACTCATCATCCAATACGGGGGGGCTTCGGGGCTGCTGCTGCCTCAAGTGGCTTTGGAGTGGAATTTCACCCCCCAAACCTTTTTGGAGGCTGTCTGCGAGAAGGCAGGCCTGCCAAAGGACTTCTGGAAGTCGCCGTCGGCGCAGCTCTGGACTTTCGGGGCCGAGATTTATGCTGAAAAGCTGCCGGGCGGGCGCGTGGCGCGCAAGCCCATGATTGCGTGAGAAGAGGAAATTGCATGAAAGCGAAAGTGAAAAGAGGAGAGAACGGATGGCTGGTGGCGCTCCCTCCCACCTGCGGCCTTTTCGAAAACGAAGAGCTGGACGTGCTCAGCTTGCGCGACGGGCTGCTCATGCTTGCGCGCGAGGGCGTGATGGAGGAGATGAAGGAAAAAGAAAAAAATGATGAAGAGGCGGCAAAATCCCCGCCAATCATCCGCCCCTCTGATTCTCCCTCTCCAATCAAACCCCGCGTTCTTTCCCCTCCCGAGGCGGCGCTGGTGCGCAAGCTCACGGCCATCCGCTTCGAGGAGCGCACGGTGCCGCAGGTGGCCAAGAAAATCGGCGCTATTGAGAAAAAGCTGCTTGACGGGCTGGTGGCGCGCAGGCTCATCGAGGTGTTCAAGAACTCGAAATACAAGGACGGGGTGTACAACATCTCGCAGGGAGTGTTCCATGCCGTGTCGGCGCAGGAGGGGGGAGAAAAAAACAAGCAAGAGACTCCCGGCACTCTCGAAGTGCCTTTCCCAGTTCCGGGCGCGCGCAACGAACTGCCCGGTCCGGCGCCGCGCGGCCCTCCGGCTCCCAGCCAGAGAACGCAAGCTGCCATTTCTCGCGAGCCCGCCTCTTCCATCGCGGATTCCAAAATCCCCATCAACAGCCCCGCGCACCTGCAGCGCTTCGGCTACATGGTGCTGGACAACGAGAACGAGGCGCGCGCCGTGATGGAGAGCGTGAAGGACGTGCAGAAAAGCGACCCTGTCAAGGGCGTGCGGGGATTCGACCGCAAATACTACGTGCTGCGCCGCTCGTTCATGGCCCAGCACAAGGACGCGCTGCTCGCGCGCCTCGATGCGGGTGACGCCAATTCCGACACGGTGGCCAAGGATACGGGCCTGAGCGCAGCGGCAGCATCCGTGCTTTTGATGATTCTGGCGGATGACGGGGAAGTGCTTGAGAAAAAGAAGGGCATGTGGGGCAGGGCCTGAAGGGAGGAGGCGAGAGCATGGCTTCTGAAAAAACCATCATCCGCGACCCGGTGCACGGCCCAATCGAGCTGACCGGCCTTGAGCAGCGCATACTCGACTCGGCGCCAATGCAGCGTTTGCGCCATGTGCGCCAGCTCGGCCTCGCGCACCTTGTCTATCCGGGCGCGCACCACACCCGCTTCGAGCATTCCCTGGGCTGCCTCCATCTTGCGCAGGCCATGGCCCATGCGATTGGGCTCGATGAGGGCAGCACGCAGCGCCTGCGCCTCGCCGCCCTGCTGCATGACGTCGGCCATCTCGCCTTTTCACATGATTCGGAGAGCGTCACTATCAAGCGGTTTGGAGACCATGAAAAAAGAGGGGCAGGAATCGTGTGCAAAAGCGAAATAGCAGACCTCATCTCCGGCCATGATTCGCCCTCCTCCATTGCGCGCTGGATGCAGGGAACATCCTATGGCCAGCTCATCACATCAGACGTGGGCGCGGACAGGATAGACTATTTGTTGCGCGACGCGCATTATACGGGAGTTGCTTATGGAGTGGTGGACCACCCGCGCATACTCTCCACCCTGCGCTGGAGCGCGGGCGCGCCCGCCCTGCGCGCCGGCGGACTTGAGGCTGCCGAGTCGATGATTATGGCCCGCTTTGAGATGTTCCACGCGGTGTATTACCACCACGCGGTGCGCATCATACGTGCCATGCTGCAGGCGGCAATCCGCTCTGCGCTGCACGAGCAGCGCTTTGACTGGGAGGCTGCGCAAATTGATGGAGACAGCCGGATGCTTGTGCGGCTGCGGACCATCCCTTCCGCGCGCGGCTGGGTTGAGGCGCTGGAGGCGCGCCATCTTTACAAGCGCGCGCTCATGGCCGACTGGAAAATGATTGGCCGCAAGGAAAGAAAAGAGGCTGAAAACGGGGGGCTGGCGGAAGCGCTCTCGGCCCGCTGCGGCTGCGACGTTCTGGTGAGCCCGCCGGAGGCATTCAAGTCCCGAACCACCATAGCCATGCTCATGCCGCAGGGGGCCATGCCTCTGGAGGAGGCCTCGCCCCTTGTGGGCTCATTACAAAATGCGGCAGAGGCAAGGGCGCAGCTGCTGATTGCCGCGCCTGAGAAGAATGTGAAGATGGTGGCGCAGGCAGCTAAGAAGGAATTGGGGATTTAGGCGGTGAAGAAAGAGTTGGGAATATGAAGGCCAGAACTAAATGGCCATGCTCATTTCCAACTTATGAAGTTGAGTGCGGGGTTTGAGGCTCTGGCGGAGCCC
>JAKAME010000051.1 GCA_021813025.1 Microcaldota archaeon | reverse complement strand
AACTGGATTTGCCCTATGACGCGCGCGCGGGCATGTGGTTCGACCACCACGCCTCCTCGGCTCCGAAAGAGGGGCGGAAATTCGAGGGTGCATTCGCAATCGCCCCGTCCGCCGCGCGCGTGATATTCGACTATTACGAGAATCCTTTCCTGGAAAAATACCGCCAGGCGCTGGAAGAGGTGGACAAGATAGACTCAGGGCAGGTGCCGCTGGAGCAGGCGCGAAAGCCCACCGGCTGGTTCCTGCTTTCCAACACGCTTGAAACAGACGCTCCGAAAAAAGAGGATGACGAATACCGCCGCCTCGTCATCGGCCTCATACGCAAGAATCCGGACATAGGGGCAATTCTGGCCGAGCCGCCCGTGGCCGCGCGCGCGGCGCAGGTGGGGGCGCAGCTGGAAAAATTCGGGCAAATCCTGAGCGAGCATACGAAAATGATGGGCACTGTGGCGTATTCGGATTTGCGAGGCAGGCCGGACTTGCCGAGGGGAAACAATTACCTTGTGTATGCCCTGTTCCCGTCAGCCCGCACATCGGTGCGCCTGCTGCCAAGCGAGGATGACGAGGAGCTGTGCAAAATTTCCGTGGGCCATAACATATACGGGAAGAAAAGCGCGTTCGACGTCGGCGCGGCAATGAAGCGCATCGGCGGGGGCGGGCATGCGCCCGTGGGCGGCGCGAGCGTGCGGGCAGAGAAGGCGGAGGAAATCGCGCTGAAGCTGGTTGAGGAAATCAACAGGTTTCAGGAGAAAGAAAGAGAATGATGAAAAAATGAGAACGAGAAAGAAAAGAATTTCTTATTTTTTACCTGCGCCGGGCTTTGCGGGCTTTTCTCTTTTTTGCAGCAGCCCGTCTTGGCGCCGGAAGCATTGGGGGCGGGGGAGGAGCGGGCGGCAGCACGTATTGGGCCGGTTCTGCCCTTGCCGGCTTTGGCCTCGGGCGCAGAACCCACTGCGCCGTCGCGATGGCTATTGCGACAAGGAGCGCGCTGAGCGCGATGGAGGACCAGTTGTGGTCATAGCTGATTTGCGCCTCCAGCCAGTAGCGGAACAGGACCACCACTATGAAGGAGACTATGAACACACGCAGCCAGAGCCAGATTTCGCGCAAGTCAGCCATCACATCAACCTCTAAGCCCGACTGGCCGCCGGGCATTTTTAAACATTAGCCCTCGGCAGAGAGCGTGCCGCAGTCCTGCCCGCCCACGCTTGCGCGCCCGGGCGCGTTGGACGGAGACCACTCGTTGAAGGTGCAGCTGAGGTTGAGCGCGCCAGAAATGTCGCTGCCGTTCCAGAACATGCTCAGGGGCACGTTGAACGACTGCGAGCCGCAGCCCCAGCGCACCAGCGCGTTCTGCGCCTGGTGGCGCACAAGCAGCGACGCCCAATAGGTCGTGGTGGTTCCCTCGCGGCCCATGCTGCGCGAGTTGGCCGCTATGCGGCAGGAGGACGGGTGGAAGGCAACGTTCGGGGACTCCACGTCAAGCGGGGTGGAGGCGCACACGTAGCCGTCCAGCGCCACCCAGACGCTCGTCGGGCCGACGTCATTGTAGGTGCACACGCGCGAGGTGGGGCCCAGCAGCCCGCCGCTCCCCGCGCTGCGCGGCTCCCCGTCGCCGCAGGAGTAGGTGATTCTTTCGCCGCTGCCGGCATAGGCATAGATGGTGACGAGCGTGTCCTTCCCCGCCAGGAGAACGGAGGGGCTGACCTGTATGCTGCAGGATTTCGTGCTGTACGCGCCGCCGCTAAGGTCAATGGCCGCCGAGCCGGCCACGCTGGGCGCTTCGCCCCGGCCGGACGCATTGACGGGGGCCGGGTAGGGCTGCTGTATGGCAAGGCTCTCGCAGTTGATGTTCTGAAGCTGCAGGTCTGTGTAAAGCGACTCGTCGAGCGACGGGCCGCAGGCCTGCGAGACGTAAGCTATGGATTCCTGTAGGGGGGGGCAGGAGTCCTGCAGCGCGCGCAGGGCGGGGTTGCATCCGTAGAGGCAGGCCGCGGCCGCCGCGCCGCTCCCGCATGACTGGCGGCAGTCCTGCAGGGTCGCATGGGCATCGAGATAAGCCTGGCGCAGGCCTGCATAGATGCTGAAATTGGAAGCGCAGGGGGCCCAGCGCCGCACGGCAAAAAGCTCCTGGTCGCACTTGCGGTCCTGCCGGCGGCACAGCTCGTCAAGCTTTGGCGCGAGGAGGGCGGAAAGGTCCGCCATGGCCTGCATGGACTCCTGCGCGCCGGTGTAATTCGTGCGGCGCAGCTCGTCGTTGAGCCTGTTTTGCAGCGAGCGCTGGCTGGCCTGCAGGCCCTCCACCTCGGTTTTCAGCGCCTGGGCTTCCGCCTGCGGCGTGCCGGGGGCAGGATTGGAAATGCTGGAAGAGGAAGCGTTGGAGGAGGCGTTGGAAGCGCCGGGCAGCGGAGTGACGGCGCAGCCTGAAAGGAGAATGGCCGCCAGCAGAAGGGCGGCAGGCAAAATTAGCGCAAGAAGCGGGAGTGCGGGATTGGAGCCGGAGGGGAGCGTGCGTTTCATGCCCCTCTCCACGATGCCGGGTTTTAAGTAATTAGCGTTTCGGCCAAAGGCGGACAGGCGCTGGGGCCTGCTCAGCGTTTTTTGCTTGGCGCTTGTTTTTTGCTTGGCGCTTTTTTGTTTCGCGCGAAATTGTCGATTGACGGCCTCACCAGAACCGCCCAGAGAAGCAGGCTGATGAGCGTGAAAATCGCAGGCACGTAAAGGGGCAGGCCGGGCAGGAATATCCACCACACTGCGACGAATACGGCGCAGGTGAAGAGGGTGCTGGCAAGGCTTATCATGCCCAAGCGGCGGCGCAACGCATCGAGCTTGGCTCCTTCTTCTGTCATGACTTTCATGGTTTCACGACCAGCTGCCGCGTGCGTATGCCCGCCTCGCCCAGCAGGCGCATGGGCTCGCCGGAAAGCGGGTAGGCCTCGTTGTAGACCACCTCGTCCAGCCCGGCGTTGAGAATCATCTTGGTGCAGTTGAGGCAGGGCGAGTAGGTGGTGTAGAGCGTGCCGCCCCTGATTGAGATGCCGTGGTAGGCCGCCTGCACGATGGAGTTTTCCTCGGCGTGCGAGCAGATGCACTCGTCAAGCTTGGTGCCGGATTCGGCGAACGAGTTGCAGCGCCTGCACCCGCCCTCGTTGCAGTTGCGCACCCCGCGCGGCGTGCCGTTGTAGCCCGTGGAGACTATGCGCTTGTCGCGCACGATGACCGCCCCCACCTGCCGTTTCATGCAGTTTGAGCGGCTGGAAATCACTTTCGCTATGCTCATGAAATACTGGTCCCAGGTGGGCCGGTCAATCTTGAACTCCGAGGAGAGGGCGGAGAGCAGGTGGTCGGCCGCGTCGTAGAAAGTCTTGAGGTCGCCGCTGTTCTCCAGCCGCTTGTCGGCCATCTTGATGACCGTCTGCAGCTGCTGCATGGACTGGTCCTTGTTCGAGGCCTCGGCTGATTCGAGGCGCAGGAAAGCCTCGTAGGTGCGCGGGTCGCCATCCCTGCCTCTTGCTTTCATGCGCGAGAAGCGCACTGCGGGCTCGGCCGAAACGTAGACGAGCTTGAAATCTGGCAGCTTTCGCAGCTCCTCCACCTCGGCAGGATGGCGGATGGACACCACAGTGTAGTGCTTTCCATTCTGCATGGAGGCGGCGAGGCGCGCGGCCAGCACTCCCGAGCCGTATTTGGCGCGCAGCTCGTTGCCCTTCGCCACGAGGTTCTCGCGCGTGAGGGGCCTGCCCTCGTCCGCCAGCGCGTCGCGGATGACGTCTGAGAGGGAAAGATGGACGAAGCCCTTCTTGCGCAAATGCTCCGCGAGGGTGTCCTTGCCCGCGCAGTTCTCGCCAGTGAGTCCGATAATCATGGAGGGGGTTGGCCGGCGAGAGTATAAAATGGTATTCGGGTGCCAGAGACCGGCGGGTTCACCCGCGCCGGGGGCATAAATGCTGTTCGGCGGGGCCGGGAAGGGTATAAAATGCTATTCAGCCCACCGGTTCCGTGCAAATCATCCTCGCCAGCCGCTCGCCGAGAAGGAAGAAAGCATTGCGCCAAATCGTCACTCGCTTTCGCAGCATCGGGGTTTCCGAGCCAAGGCGGGCAAAAGGCAAGACTGCTGCGCAAAAAACCAGTTATCTTGCATTGGCCAAATGCCGGGCCGCCGCCCGCCGTTTTCCCCGCGCCCTTATCATTGCCGCCGACACGCTGGCCAGCTGCCGGGGGAAAATTATGGGCAAGCCGGAGAACAGAAAAGATGCCCGCGCAATGCTCAAGCGTTTAAGCGGGCAGAGGCTGGATGTTGCGACATCGATTGCAATTGCAATTCCCGGCCGCCAACAGGCGCTTTGCTGGCCCGAATGCGGCTGGGTGAAATTCCGCAAGCTTGGCGAGGATGAGATTTCGCGCTATCTTTCCTCCTCTCTCTGGCGCGGCAAGGCGGCTGCAGTCAATGCGGAGGAAAAGCCGGTGCGAAACTGGATTGTGAAAAAGGGAGGGGAATTTGGCGCGGTGGCCGGCCTGCCTGCAAAAAAACTTGGAAAAGCGCTGCATGATATAGGCATATAAGCATCTTCTTCGCCCTCAGTTTGATGCGCCGTTTGAAATTCTATCCAAAGCCGCCCGGAGATGCAAACGCGCTGGTGCGCTGGTGGAGCATTTACTCGCCAATCCGCGTGGGCTTCAATTACGCGATAGTCCATCTGGCCTCAGTATGCCCCTCCATGAGGCTCAAGAACGCGCTCTACCGCCTAATCGGAGTGAAAGTCGGCCGCGACGTGCGCATAGCGCCGGGCGCGATAATGGATTTCTTCAGCCCCGAGCAAATCGAGATAGGGGACGGAGCCATCATCGGCTTTCAGGCGCTTGTCATGGCGCACGAGTTTTTGCCTGACTGGCATTCTGTCGGCCGCACAATAATCGGCCGCCGCGCGCTCATAGGCGCACGCGCGGTGGTGCTGGCGGGCGTGAGCGTGGGCGATGGCGCGCAGGTCGGGGCGATGGCGCTGGTGAATTCCGACGTGCCTGCGCGCGTGCTGGTCGGCGGAGTGCCGGCCAGAATAATCAAAAAACTGGGAAAATGAGGTTGGGCTTGCCATGAGCGAAAGACGGAATTTTGGCCAGCTCAACCGGCCGGGCTTTGGCCCCATCATCTTGGTCATTCTCACGCTCGCCACTCTGGGCTTTGGAGGCTATTTCTATTATGGCCAACTGGCCAGCACGCCATTCTACCTCTGGCTTTTCGTGCCCGACTGCCCGCTCTATGCCGCGCTGGCGAGCGTCATCCTACTTTCCGGCTGGCCGAAAGGCGGGCAGGGGCTGCTTGGCGCGCTGGCCGCGCCTTTCCGATTTACAATCGCCTCCGCCTGCGCGCTGTATGGAAGCTGGACCATTTTCGTTTTCATAGTCTATTGGACAGCCTATCTTGCGCCAACGCAGCTTCCAATCACCCTTATACTGATTTTCGGCCACTTGGGCATGATATTGCAGGCCATGCTGGTATTGCCAAAAAAGAAAGAGATTGGCGCAGCTGCCGGCTGGCTTTTGGCGCTTGTCCTCGCATGGCTCTGGCTTGGCCTCAACACGCTCATTGATTACGGCTTCGGGCCGCTCTCCACCCATCCGTGGCTCACCGACCCGCTTAATCCAAGCATTGCAGTTTTCACATGGACCGGCAGCCTCATCGTGCCTCTGGCGCTTCTGATGTTGGGCCGGTTGAGTGGAGAGAACAATGAACTGGAAAGGCTGCGCGGATGGCTGCGATGGAACAAGAGGGCTCAAACATGATGGGGCTTGACTCCAATCTCGTCCTCTGGGGCTGGCTGGCTTTCGGAGTGGTTTCCTCTGTCGTGTGGAATCTTTCCCTGCGGCAGGTGATGAAGGGGGAGCATGACGAGGCGGCCGCAGGCACTGCATCGAATTTCCTCACCATCCTCTTCACCGTGCCATTCATCCTGCTCTTGGGCGCGAATTTCTCATTCCGTGACGACTTCTCCCTCTCCAGTGTGCCGGCCATCGCATGGCTGGCCTGCATTCTGGGCGCCGGCGCTTCGGTTGTGTTCACCTACCTCACCTTCAAGGCCTCCAAGGTCGTTGACGCCTCTGAACGGGCCATTTTCAGCCGCCTCAACGTGTTTTGGGCGCTCATCTTCGCGGCCGCGCTTCTGGGAGAGAGCATCACACCCGCCAAGCTCGCGGCGGTGGCCCTCATCTTCCTGGCCTCGGCCCTGAGCGTGTACAAAACTCAAATCAGCAAGTGGAAAACCGAAGGCCTCCAGCTCGTGGTCATAGGCGCGGCCTTCAGCGCAGGCACCGCCATTGCCAGCAAATACGGGGTGGGCCTGATGCCGCCATTTGTTTTCGCCATTTTCGAATCCACCCTCCTGACGCTGGGGCTCTGTCTTCTCATGCGGCAAAACGCGCTGGGGCGCTCCATTGCCGCGCTCCGGCGCCATCCGCTTGACATTCTCATCAACGGCCTAGCCGGCGCGACCTTCTATGCCGCCTCCCTGGTGGCCTTCACCCTGCTGCCGGCCTCAACAGTGGTGCCGGTGATGGCCACGGCCGTGGTGCTGACTGCAATCGCTGGAGGGCTGCTGCTGCATGAGAAAGAGGGCTGGCTGCAAAAGGTGGTGGCTGCGCTGCTGGCAGTGGTTGGAGTGTGGCTGATTTCCGGAGCATGAAAAACAGGTTTATATCGCGCACTTCTCGTTCTTTTTCAACAGCGCCGTTGGCTTGCCACCCTCTTTGAACAATTCTGGCGCGTGGGTGTGCACGGGAAACACCTGCCTTGGATTTACGCTGCCTATCATCTGCATAATCTCTTGGCGCGAGGCATGGCCGGAGGCATGCAATTGGTGGTGGGCCAGATTGTAGTGCGCCAGCCAGTTCTTGAGCACCTCGTCGCCCACCTGCGACATGGGGTCCTCCTCGAAAGGCTCGCTCATGGAATGGATGCACGCGCCGCCGGCAGGCTGAACGTCCACCAGCTCGCCGAAATAATAGAAATCAAGCTCGAAAATCAGGTCTTTCTGGTGCTCGTGCACGAAGGAGGCGTCCACGCATTTTTCCAGCAGAGGTTTTTGCCATGCGGGATAGTTTCTCAATTTTCGCTCATAGACTTTGATGTGCTTGTCTGAAAACGGGTCGGGAAGACCGAGCTTCTCGTCGGAGCGCAAGGTCTGCAAAAGATGCGCGGTCTTGAGCGAAATGACGAGAGTTCTTCCAGTCTCTTTGGCTACTGAATAGAAGGTGCGGAAGCGGTCCAAATCTTTCGGATATCGCATGGCCATCACAAGGCCTTTGGTGTCATGCGCCACTTTCTGCGATTCTTCCTGCACGAATGGTTCGGTGTGGTTCTTGCGCATCTCGTTGAGCGCCACGCGCGTTCCCTCCATTATGAGGGCTTTAGGCTCGGAGGCGACTGCCCTCTGCACGAAATCCTCTGTCAAATCCGGCCTGTGGCCGTGCGCGCGCAAATCTCCTGAATAGGCGATGCTGCCCTCTTTGGTTTCGATGATAAAGCCGTAAGCGCCCGGCACTGAATGGTCAACATGGACAGGCTCTACTTCGAATTCGCCAATTGAGAGCTTCTGGCCGGTGCGAAAGGTGCGAATGTCGGATTCCTCTCTCCAAAAAGATTGGCGGGTGGTTTCAGCCGTGGACTCAAGAATTTTCTTAGTGGCCTCGCCCATGTAGACAGGAATGCCGGGATGGAGGTATTTGAGATGGGCCACATGGTCGTTGTGGGCATGGGTGATGAGCACGGCGTCAAAAGAAGGCTCGTTTTTGTGGGGCAGGTCGGTTGCGGTCAGCGCCTCTTTGTTGTAGAGGCCAGCGAGTTTTGGCATTAATCCAAACTCAAAGTAATCTTTCAGCCCGAAGCGCTCTCTTGGTGAAAGAAAGCCCTCAGGCACGAAGTAATCGTCCAAAAGCGAGAACGACTGGCCGAAGTCAAGGAAAATGCGTGATTTTTGCTGCTCAAGAAGGATTTTGTTGCCGCCGATTTCGTTTATTCCGCCATAGAAGGTCAGCGAGGGCATGGAAAGAGCTTGGAATAAGGAGAATAAAAGAGCGACGGCAGGGGTTTAGGCTGTCCTAATGAGAGTGCTCGGAGTTTGGATGAGGTAGCTCCTACGCTATCGCAATCAGAAATGCGCCTACGAAGCTTATTATCGCCGCCAAAAGCCGGATTCGGTTGTTCTTTTCCCTTAGTAGTTGCCCTCCCAAGATGACGGCAAAGATGACGCTTAGCTGTCGTAAGCCCACCACATAGCTGGCATTTTCCATGGTGAAAGCAAGCAGAATCAGTGCATAGCTGAAAATCACAATGAAGCCGTTCAAAATTATGGTTCTTTTGTTGTTTACCCACTCGCTTTTCAAAAGCGCAAGATGCTTGGTGCTTGCAATATATGGCGTAAAGAGAACGAGCGCGAAGAAGTTGATGAGATAGATGTAAATTAGCGGATTGACAAGAGATGAGACTACGAACTTGTCTATGACGGAGTAAACGCTCACTGCAAGCAGCACCGCCAGGGCGTACTGAGTGGATTTTTCCCTGGTTATTGAGCGGAGAGGCGCAAGGATTTCCGAAAGCGTGAGCTTGCGCATGTTGACTATGTAGATACCAGCCATGACCAGCAGAATGCCCAACACGCCAAGCAGCGTAACCTTCTCGTGAAGGAAAAGGATTGAGAGGATGAGCACCGGACCAGGCGAAGACCGCATTATTGGATAGACATGCGACAGGTCGCCGTGTTGCAGGGATTTTGAAAGGAATACCCAGTAGATAAAATGCACCAAGCTTGCGATAAAGCTGATGATAAGTGTCATCTGGCTTGGAAATCCAGAACTCAATAAGATATAGATGAAAATTGGGAGATAGATCACTACTGCAGCTAGCTCGTACCACCAAACAAACGCTTGCTTGTCTCCTGATTTCTTGGTGAAAAGGTCACGGAATGAGTGCATCAGCGCGGAAACAAGGACAAGTGCTATTGCCAAGAGCTCCATATTTATCTGCGATTAAGACGGAGTTGGATGTTAAATAGCCTAGTGGTCACCTTCTACGTCTTTTTCTCTGTTTTCCCATCCCCTTCCATTTTTCCATTTCCATTCCCGTTCTCGCCGCTCGGCTCAGGCGTGAGGTGCTCCACAGCCACCACCCGCTCGCCCTCGTCCAGCTTCATGAGCCGCACGCCCATGGTGTTGCGCCCGACAATGGAAATGTCCTTGACAGGCATGCGAATCACTTGGCCCTTGGACGAAACACAGAGGATTTCGTCCTCATCAGAGACGGTCTTCACCGACACGACCTTGCCGTTCCTTCCCTCAGTCTTGATGTTGATGATGCCTGAGCCGGCCCTGCCCTGCAGGCGGTATTCCTCAATCGGCGTGCGCTTGCCGTAGCCGTTTTCGCAAACAGTAAGGACCGTGG
>JAKAME010000050.1 GCA_021813025.1 Microcaldota archaeon | reverse complement strand
ACGCAGGGGGAATCGAACCCCCAGTCTCTGCCTTGCGAAGGCAGCGTCTTACCGTTCGACTATGCGCCCATATTCTCCTCTCGGGCGCGAAGGCAGCGGCTCCATCAACCCGAAGGGTTGGTGGTAGACGGCCCCCGCGGGCCGGCGTATACCGTTCGACTATGCGCCCATGGAAGAAGTGAGAAGATTAACCGATAGGGATTTATAAAAACGCGCCCATAGCCCGTCGATGAAAGTCGTTGTCCTATTCTCAGGCGGGAAAGATTCTGTTTATGCCACCTACTTGTGCCTCTCTTGGGGCTGGGAGGTGGAATGGCTCACCCTCCACCCACAGGCGGATTCGATGATGTTCCACCATCCGAACACCAAATGGTGCAAGTGGCAGGCAAAAGCTGCCGGCATAAAATTGCATGAAATTAAAGTAAAGCACGAGACAGAGCTGGAAGAGCTGGAAAAAGCCATACGAAAGCTCCATGTGCAGGGCATTGTTTCGGGCGCCGTAGCATCAGAATACCAGAAGCAGAGAATAGAAGTCATCGGCCAGCGCCTCGGCCTGCCCACCTATGCCCCATTGTGGCACAAGGGAAGCGGCGTATTGCGCGAAATGCTGGAACAGATGGAAGTTTATCTGGTCAGCGCGTCCGCCGAAGGACTGGACGAGAAGTGGCTGGGGAAAAAGCTGGCGGCGGCAGATGTTGGGCGGCTTGAGGCCATGAAGCCGCCCATCCACCCCTTTCTGGAAGGCGGCGAGGGCGAAACTTTCGCGTGCGATGCGCCGTTCTTTGGGAAAAGGATTCAGATTCTGAAATGGAAAAAGGAATGGAAAGGAATTGGCGGGCGGACAAGCATCGTACGCGCCCGTCTGGTGAGGAAATAACACGCTAGTCTTCTATCTCTGCTCAAAATCCTTCCCGCCCGTTCTGAACCATTTTGGGGGAGGGGGGAGCAGGCCGACATAGCTCAACTCCGACACGTTGAACCGCAATTCGTTTCCAGCCTCCAAATCAAGGGTGATAGTGCCCGATTTGGGGTCGGCTGAAACCAGCTTTCCGTTGTATTCGGGTTTGAAGAAAGGCTTCCTCTTGTGAAGCTCGTCACCAAGCCGGATGTAGAGGTGGGAGCCGGGCACTATCACAGAGGCAGACGTGTAAGCGCCGACGGGCTGACCGTCGACCCGGACGCCATAACGAGCGGTGATATCGCAGAATCCGAAATGGAACTCTGGATAGACGGGAGAAACCCGCAGTTTGTCGAAGCCCTTGGCTAATCCCAGAACATATTCCTCGTTCGTTTTATCCTTGTTGAACGCGAAGATGCGTTTCTGATCCAGATTTGGGATGAACTCCCCAATATCTGCCACACGCATGAGGATGACGAAATTCCCAGACTTGAGACTGCCCTGATTAATTGGCTTTTGAGCTTGGCTGAACTGGACCCGGCCAGGTATGAAACCTTCGGCAAGGCGGGGGGTGAAGCCAGACAAGACTGGGTTGGTCGGCCGGGGGTTAGATAGACCAGCCGTGGCGGACAAAGACAGAGTGTCGGGCTTGGGCCCGGAGGCCAGCACATTCTGGACCAGCTTCATGATTTTGCGATGGCCCCGCGGCCCGGGATGGAAGCCGTCTTGGCCAAAGTCTGACGAATCGAAGCGGATGGTGGATAAATCGGCGAAAACCACCCCATTGCGGGCGGCCGACTCCTGAAGGATGCGGTTGAACTGCTTGAAGAGGGGCGGGTTCTCCGGATCGCGGACAAAGACTCCGGACCAATCGATTCCGCCGCTCTTTGGGAAGAAATGCGCCTCGGCAAGCCGGGCGAAATCTGGCAAGCCCATGAGCACCACTGTTTTAGCCGATTTTTTGGCCATGGCGAGAATGGCGTCTACATTGGATTGGAATTGCATGGGATTGACACGGCTGAAAACGTCGTTGGAGCCGACCGAGATGAGAATCAGATCGCATGGCGTCAGATGCCGGGCCTGCTCGCACACCTCTTGGCTGGACGCGCCCAGAGCGGAAAAATTGGTGATTGCGGATTTGAATTTGGATGCCAAGTATTGGGCGAAATTATCCCGAGTGGGAGCATACGTCATATTGACGCTGTTGACGCCAGACACCATGCTGTCTCCGATGACCTGCATCTTCTCGATGACCAGTTTTTTCGGCGCGGGTCTTTCGGTTTCAACGGCGAGGGCGATTGATTTTGGTTTTGACATAAATCCATCCCCTCGGCCCTATTTCACCGGCTCGGCGCCCAGCTCCTCCAGCTGCTGGATAATCGTGTTGAATTCGGTCGGGAAGACGTCGGAGAATCGGAACGAGCCGCGGATGCGGGTGTTCACCGGGACTTCCTGGTGGATGTTCACCATCACCTCGCTGCCGTTTTGCGAGATTGACAGCGGGATGATGGCGCGCACGTGCAGGGTGTCGTTGATTCGCAGGGTAACCACCTGCCCGCTCTGCGAGATGCCCGTAACCGTGCTCTGGATGGGAATGTCGGCAGTAATGGGCACGCTCAGGTTGGCTGGCATCATGTCGGAGATTGGGAAGCTCTTTTCCACAAGCACCGTGGTTGTTATGTCTGGCGAGGATGTGACGAACTCCTTCTGCTGCATGGAGCGCAGGCTGTCGGCTATGGAGCGGATGGCGAGGCGGTCCTCGGCCGTGATGGCCGGCGCGGGAGCCTTGCTGATTGCAAGATAGAGGGCAGAGCCTGCGAGCAGGAGAGCTATTACGGAGAGGATGAGGGGGAGGGCGGACTGGCCTGGGCCGGAGTCGGCTGAGAACGGGTCCGGGGAGGCGCTTGGGGCGGAGGCCGGCGCCATCATGCCGGCCGGCAGGCGGTTGTATGAGTCTGGCGCCATAGGAGGATAGGATGCGGGAAAATCATTAAAAAACAGCGTATACCATCAAGAGCCGGAAAGAAACAACAGGTGATGGATTATGCCCAAAGTCTTGTTCAAAAACGACAATTTGACGGTAGAATGCCCTGCAGGCACCAAGCTTGTGGATTTGTGCGAGCAGAAAGGGGCTTCGGTGAATTTCTCCTGCAAGGAGGGCGTGTGCCTCACCTGCCTGATTAACGTGGTGAGCGGTGGGGAGAACCTCAACGCCCGCACCGAGAACGAGAAAAGCACGCTGGAGGCTTTCGGCGCGACGCCGAGCCAGAGGCTCGCCTGCCAGGTGGTGGTGAACGGCGACTGCGTGATTGAGAGCGTTGGGTAAGGAGTTTAGACTCTCTCTGCCCGCTGCAGCCATTCGCTGTTTCTTCCCAATTTTTCTTTCAGCGAGTCTTCCGCCGTGAGCCAGCGCGAGGAAGAATAAGGCGCGCTTATTTTCGGCTGCATCTTTTTTGCCGAGCAGCGGAACGCCAGAGCCGGAATCATGCGCCTTCTTTTTCTTGAGCCTGCATTGAACTTCCCGCGCAGGGAAACGAGATGGATTTGGGAGTCCAAAGACAGAGCGGAACGAAGATATGCAGCCAGCACGCTAACCGGGTCCTCGCCTTCGTTGATGAGGACTGAGGGCAGCTCGATTTGCTTCCTGCCCCGCTCATCCGTTTTTTCAAGAAAGAAATAGCGGCCATTGTCCTCGAACAGGGCGCAGACAAGAGCAGATGGAAACAGTGGGAAAATAGCTGAAGGGCGGGCCATGAACAACGACTGCATGAATCTGATTTAGATATGTGATTAAGCACTATATATCGGACCATTTTTCTTATAATACTCCACAATTTTTGTGTTCCAATCTTCTGCTTTTGGCGACAGTTCGACTATGCTGAGAATGTCTCTAAGATGGGCGATTCGCATACAAATCCAGATAGTTAACAACGAAGCAAATTCAGCTACGAGGATGGAAATTATAAGCAATAATTGATTTTCTAGAGTGAGTAAAAAAACAGTAAACCAGATTAAGATAATGAGTGCGACTCCACCCCATAGAATATCATGAGCGTAATCGTATTGTGCATCGAAATACAAATCAGATAGGCAGACGCTGTTTGAAATGTAACTTTTGATGGAACTGTCATTTTTGAGTAGACATCTTTTCCCTTTCTCAAGTTGATTAAAAAGGATAGATCTTATTTCTATAACTGAATCTTGAAATTTTTTGGAGTTATATTTTCTTAGCAAAGTCTTATCCAATACGACCCATATAACGCCAGAGAGGGGAATAATAAAGCCACCGATATACTGCGCTTGTTCGACTTGAAGAATGGCCATCGTGTCATCATCAGAAAAATAGCTTAATAATCATGTCCCCTCTTTCCACTCTTCTGCATAGGCAATCTGCTCTTTTGTGGGCCTGTCCAGCACAACTCCCTGCGATTTGAGTATGCGCGCGGCGGTGGAATCATCCACTTCTTTCGGCACGTCCATGACTCCGGGCGCCATTTTCTTGCCCCTGCTTTTGGCCAGAAGCTCGCAGCACAATGCCTGAATGGCGAAAGAGCCGTCCATGATTTCGCAGGGGTGGCCCTGCCCGGAAGGGCGGGCAAGATTCACGAGGCGGCCCTCGGAAAGAAGGTAGAGCGTCTTCGGCTTGCCGGTCTTCGCGTCCTTCATGTGATAGGCAGTGATGTTGTCCTTCACTTCCTCCACTTTGCTGCTCATCTTGCGCAGGGCCGGCTCGTCTATTTCAACGTTGAAATGGCCGGCGTTGCACAGAATGGCTCCGTCTTTCATAAGCTCGAAGTGCTCGCGGCGGATGACGTTTTTGTTTCCGGTTACTGTGAGGAAAATGTCGCCCACTTTTGCAGCTTCTGCATGATTCATCACCCTGTATCCTTCATAGAGGGCGCACAAGGCCCTGTTCTGGCCTGATTCGTGTGGGCCAAGGGTGCCTTCCACTTCAACCACGCCAACCTGCGCTCCGAGGCCCTTGAGCCTTGAGGCTGCACCGCGGCCGCACCAGCCATAGCCGTAGACCACGGCCACCTTGCCGGCCAGGATGACGTTGGTGGCCCTCATGATGGCCTCAATCGCGGATTGCGCCGTGCCGAACTGGTTGTCAAGCAAATATTTGGAATGGGCGTTGTTGACAGCATAGACTGGCAGCTTCAATGCCCCGTCCTTGTGCATGGCCTTGAGGCGGACTATGCCGGTGGTGGTTTCCTCGCACCCGCCGATTATTTCCTTGAGCTGCTGGGGGCGCTTTTCGTGCAGGCGCATCACCAAATCGCAGCCGTCGTCGATGACTATGTTGGGGTGCCCGTCCAGCACCTGGTCGATGCACCAGTAATACTCGTCAGTGGTCTGCCCTGCCCATGCGAAGACTTCCAATTTGCCGGGGGATTCTTCGGCGAGCGCCGCAACGGTGGCATCATCGGTGGTGTTCGGGTTGCAGGAGGCTCCATAGACGATTGCGCCGCCGTCGCGCAGGGTGCGCAGCAGTATGCCCGTCTTTTTCTCCAGATGAAGCGCGATGCCGATTTTGAGGCCTTTGAATGGCTGGGTTTTCCTGAACTCTGCCCTGATAGAGCCAAGAACTGGCATGTGAGCCTCGGCCCATGCCAATTCCTGCCTGCCTTTTGCCGCCAGCTCGGGGTGCTTGATTTTGCTCATAAGAATCAACCGGTAATGAGATGGGGCGGATAGTAATAAAACCATGCGGCTGCCCATGAGGCCCATGCCTGCTCTGGAACTCTTTGCCTTGGGCACCCCAGTCATGGACGGGTTTGCGCAGGTGGACGAGGCTTTCCTGTCTGGGCACAAGCTGGTGCTTGGCTCAAGCAATTTCATGAACAATGAGAGGCTGGCAGTCTTGGAAAAGGCGCTTGGCCCGAAAATACGCTCATGGGAGCCTGGGGACAATGCGCGCAACGTGTGCGAATCTTATGTGAGGCTGCAACGCTTGGCGGGCGGAAAGAAAAATGCGGCGCAGGCTGGCGATGCCCCGTTCGGCGTGGCATATGCCGGAACTCTTGGAAACGACGAAACTGCCGCCCGCTTCGTGTCTTTGCTCAAAACGCACGGCATAAAGCCCATGATGCAGCATGTCAACGGCTCGTCTGGGCGGATTCTGGCTCTCATTACGCCCGGCGGCGGGCGCACTTTTGCGGTTTCGCTTGGAGTGAGCGAGCAATACGCCGCGCCTGCCCAGATGCCGGCCTGCAAATGCTTTTTTGTCACTTCAATAACGCTCCTCACGCCAGCCTCGATTTCGCGCGCCTCGCGGGCCATGGTGGACGGGATGAAGAAGGAGGGGGCGCTCATCGCGATTGCGCTCGAATCACCGGCCATGCTGGGGGGAAAAAGGGAGGAGGCTCTGGCGCTTGCCGCCAAAGCTGACGTGCTGTTTCTGAACGAGGAGGAGATGGAGGCGCTGGGGCTGGATGAAGAGGCGCTGGCCAAACTCGCTCCATTGGTTTATTTGAAAAGGGGGGCGGCCGGCTCGACAATATTCAAGGACGGCTCGAAATTTGCTGACGTGCCTGTTCATCCGGCCAAAAAAGTGGTTGACACTACGGGCGCGGGGGATAATTATGCCGCCGGCGTGCTGTGGGCCTTGAATCATGGGAAAAGCGAGCTGGAGGCGGCAAAAATCGGCTCCCAGCTTGGCTCTGCTGCGGTGGGGAAATTCGGGGCAGGGCTGCCCAATGAGTTCAGGCTGGAAAAGTGAATTGGGCGCTTGCTTGCGCTAAGGCTTGTTGAAAAAGAAAAAGAGGGTTTCGTCTGGCCCACTCACTTGCGCGCGCCGCGCTTGGCCAGCAGCGTGACCGAAGCCAGCAGCAGCAGGACGACCACCAGCACCCCGATAATCATCGAGCCGTACTGGGCCAGCAGGGATGCCAGCATGGCCTGATTCTGGGGGCCTACAAGCACTATGGCGGCGCCGGTCAGAATGTTTGGAGGCGCTGCCGGGGCGGATGGGGTGCCGGAAACGCCCGCAGGCAGGGGCAGCAGGGGCGCCTCAGGAACCGCCGCATTGCTAGAAGGCCTTGGCGCTGGCTGGCCGGTCACTGGGGCGGCCGGCTGGGGCGCGGGAGCGGGAGCCGGCGCGGGAGCAGGGGTTGGTGCTGTGGGAGTGGCTGGAGCCGGAGCAGGGGGCGTGTAGGACGGCCTTGGGGCAAATGAGCCGCCGCCGGTGCTGGAATAGCCGCTGCTGGGGGCCGGGGCTGGCGCAGGGGCGGTGACCGGGATGTTGTACTGCTTCACGGCAGAATATCTCAAGCCTGAGACTTTCAGCGTGCCGGAAGACGGGCTGGTGCAGACGGCGCTGGTGCCTGGCGTGGAAGAGCCGTCGCACATGACCCTGAACTCGTTCGCGGCGGTGCAGTCGGAGGAGATGGAGAGCGCGGTCGCGTTCTCGGTCTCCAGCACGCAGACGCCGTTGAACGACGTGTTCACTCCATAGAGGAAGACGGTCTTGAGGCTGGCCATGCCGCCGGTTGCGTTCGTGCCGTTCACCTCGATGTACGACGCGTCGTCGTCCTCGTCTTCGCCGGTGTGGATGCGGATGTTGGAGAAGTCGAACTGGTGCTCGAAGTCGTGGTCGAACTCCACCTCCGGGGAGCCGTCGCAGTCGATTTCCATCTGCTGCGTGCCGGAGTAGTCATCTTCGCCTTCCCGCTCCGTGCCGTTGACGAGGACGGTGCATCCTGACTCGAACTCCTCGTCAATCTCGTCCTCGTCTCCCAGCACTGAGCGGATGCGGAACTTGTCGGTGCCGGACGAGCCGACGTTGCCGACCTCGTCAGAGCAGCTCACCGACCAGGTGTGCTCGCCGGCCGTCAGGTTCGACGCCGGCTCGGTGCTGAAGTCCTCGTCGCTGATTACGCTGAGGTTCTGCAGGTTGAGCACCTCGTCAATGGTGAGATTGCAGGAGAGGTTGGAGCTGACAGAGTCCCACGCAGCCCATTCGAAAGTCGGGCGGGTGGAGTCTTCCGCGCTGCATTCGTCTTCTTCGCTGCAGGGCGAATTGAGCCACACGTCGGGCGAGATGGTGTCCACGCTGACCGGCACGGCGGTGCCGTAGCCGGTGTAATCATTGTTGCCATCTGCCCGCATGTTGATGTAACTGGCCTCGAACGTGTCCACGCCGCTGGCGGTGCAGGTGCCTGTCCCGGTTTCTGATGAGGAATAGGCTGCCTCGGTCCAGGTTTCGCCGTCGTCAAGGGTGTATTCGCAGGACCAGATGCCGCTGCCGTCGTCAGTGACGGTTGCGCTGATGTCAGATGTGCCGGAAACATAGAGGGTTCCGTCTATGGTGGCGGACGGCACGATGGAGATTGGGCCGACGACCGGGGTGCGGGTGTCCACCTCAAATGTGTGGGTGGAGTCGGGGCCCATAGTGTTTCCGGCCGCATCCTGCGCGGATGAGATGGTGATGGTTAGAATGGATTGAGTGTCTGCCGGGATGGCGTAGTCAAAGCAGAATGTCTTGGCATCAACATCGCCGCAGTCGTTTACAATCTGGGCGGAGTCGTCGACGTCGATGGACGGGGCGCTGGCTATGTCCTCGCTGAAGGTGACTTTGATGGTCTGCGGCGAGGCGGTGGCGAGGTTGTAAGTCTGGCCGTCTGAATCAACTGAGGAGACGAAGGGAGCGGTGTTGTCTGTGTTGAGCTGGCCCACAAGCAGGTAGGCGGAATTTCCTGCATCATCGGCAGATTGGACACAGAGGTAGTCGGTGTGGTCGCCGGCTATTGCGAAGTCAGCGCCTGAAGCGAATGGGTTGCCATAAGTGTCGGAGGCATCGCAGATTGAGTCAGGGCTGAAGCCGTATTCGTTGGTTGTGCCGTCGGCGTTGACGTTAATCGTGTCCGACTGGACCGGGCCGGCGTCGGTGCCTTCATTCGCGCTGATGGTCGGGGCCGTCATGTCGAAGGTGACGGAGGACGCATCCGTGGTGGAGGTCGCTTGGGTGCCGGCATTTCCGGCCAGGTCAGGGTAGTCGATGGTGAAGGTGACCGCGCCTTCGGCTTCGGTTCCGGCCATGATGTAGGTGGCTTGGTAGTTGTTGCCGCCGAGGTCGGTCATGGCTGCCGGCTGGCCGTCAATGGTGACGACGGGGGCGATGGCCTCGTCGGCCGTGAAGAGCAGGACAATCTGGTCACCGGTCTTGGCCAGAGCCGGATTGGCGTTGTTGGAGGCGATGGTCACGCTGAGAAGGGCGGGGGCATTGGCGTCGATGGCGAGAGTATTGGCATCGATAGTGGAAGACGTTGCAGTTGAGCTATCACTGGGATCGACAAGCGTGACGCTTGCCGGCACGCTGCCAGCTGCCTGGTCGGTGTCGCCGGGAGCAACCGTGTAGGTCACGGTGTAAGTGTTATCCGAATTGTCAGTGAATCCGGTGGCGGCTACACCATTCACAGTAATTGCTCCGGCAGCATAGCCGGTGGCGTCTGCGCTGATGGTCAGGGTTATGACATCGCCAATTTTGGCGGTGCCCGAGGAGGGCGAAAGCGCCAGACTGTTAATCGTTGGAATAGCCGCCACAGTCCCGGCCAGCATCAGAAGAGCTAGCGGCAGCACAAGCAGGAACATCGATTTGCTCATTAAAACCCCTCCACAGAACTGATTCGCCAGGCCTCCCGCGAGGCTGAGGGCAGTGAGATGCGTTCGGGCCTTTTTATTACTATAGGAGAACTGCCAGCAGCAACCTCGGCTTGCTTGCCCTGTCCTCTTTTGCGCTTTTGCCAAAAATAGTTCGCGCTTTTATTGCAATTATAACTAGATATGACGGATGAATTGCGCAAGAAAACCGGCCTATTCTTATATCCTCTTGATGCGCCAGTTTGCGCATGGCAATGCTCAACTTCCTCCCAAAGCGCATCCAGATGGTCGAGAGGCCGCAAGAGCCGGCGCGGCCATTCGAGCCTGTGGCTATCGCCAATC
>JAKAME010000003.1 GCA_021813025.1 Microcaldota archaeon | reverse complement strand
GCGGTGCCCATTCATGCAAACAGCCAGACCCTGCCCGGCCTCTACAGGCTCAAGCTCACGGTGTATTCCCACTACCGCGACTATGCGCACGTGCTGAACTCTGTGAGCAAAATCCTCGAGCTCAGAGTGGTTTAGGGCGTTCTCTGGTTTTCTGCGCGCACGGCGTCGGGAGAAACCGGAACCATGGCCTGGGCGGGGGTGGGCGAAAGCGCTCCTTTCACCATGCCGGCGGCCGCGCCCGCCACGCCCTTGGCCCAGTCAAGGGCTTTCTTTCCCATGCCGTTGCTGGAGCTGAGAAGGTAGCAGAAAACTCCATAACTGACACAAACGAGGCCGATGCTGAAATCGGCGAAGGCAATTCCTGTGCCAATGAGAACAATCGGCAAGCGGATAGCGCGTTTGACCGCATCCCCAAAATCGACGGCCTGCCAGTCGCTCTTGCCGGCGCTTGAACTGCCCGAATGCCGGGTTACCCAATGCATAATCTTTGCCACAACTGCCGAGATGGTAATGTTCCGTGCAAGATAAGCCAGGTCATTCCTCCCGGCGCTTTCTTGGATGTCCGAAGCGGCCCAGCCGATGAACAGGGCGCTGCTGGCGATTGCCGCCTTTGAATAGCCTGTTTTTTCGCTCAGCTTGTCTGCGGGCTTGTTGAGGGCATTCCAGATGCCGTCATCCAACAGCTTCCACGCGCTGGCTCCCGCTCGCATGGGAGTTGGAACTTTTTTGAACGGCGCATGCAGCTTTTGCATGGTTTTATTCCAAGCGCGGATATTTAAATGGTTATCTATCGGGTATTTTTGTGTATTGCTTCACCTATGATTCCTTCTTCTCCTTTTCCTTCTTTCCAGCCTCTCCATCTGCCGCATGGGCAGCCGCGCCCGCATGCGCGGGAGTTCCGCCATGGGTTTGCGCGCTTGGCGCGGCCGCCGCCCCCGAAGCCTTTGTTGTCAGCGCGTCTATCTTGTGCACCATCTCATCCAGCGCCGACGCCACGCTCAAGCCCGCCTCGGTGATGGTCACGCTCTTGAGCCGCCCCTTCTTCTCGGTCTTCACCCACCCGCCTTTCTCCAAGCGGTCCAGCCAGTGCGTGACATAAACATACGATGCGCCGCAGGTGTGCGCCAGCTTGGAAGGATACCACGGCTGGCTGCCGTCCTTTAGGCACAGCAGCAGGGCCGCAGGCTTTTTCTTAAGCAAAAATTGGCGCATGCTCATTTTCTCCCCCTCACGCCCTGATTGGCTGCGCAACATTAATGAAGCGGATGCGCCCGGTGCGCAGCGCGAGGCGCAGGCGCTCGGCCGCCGCCCCAGATGCGCCGCCCAGCCAGCGCAGGAATTCCTCTCGCTCGCCCTCGTCCGCAAAGACAAGGGCGTGGGGCAAAACACGGGCCGCGTCAGCATCAGGCCCAGTCAGGCAACCCCTCGCAGCATTCTCAAGCCTCTCCCGCTCGCGCCCATAATCAAGAGGCTGGTGCACCTGCCAGCGCCTTCCTTGCGGGTCTGCGTATCCTTCCTGCCCTGCCCTTCCTTTCCAGCATTTCGGCGCAAGCCCTGCCTCCACCAGCCTGTCCCTCAGCTGGCGCATGAGCGCGCGCTGGCGGATAATATCTTCACTTTCAGCCGGCCAGCTGCTCCCCTTTCGTGTTCTTTCCCTCTTTTCCAAAACTGGTCCGTACCATTCCCTCCACTTTGCCAGCTCTCCCCGTTTGGCCAGCTCTTCAAGCAGCGCCTGCGCTCCCTCCTGGCTCACCACAAGCGCCCTCCCGTCCACGCGCTGGCTTTGCATGCGCTCCGCAGCCTCGTCTGCGCGCACCACCCACTCTTTTCCCCCAGCAGCCTGTCCCTTACGCGCGCATTCCCCCGCCCCCTCTCCAAGAATTTTCAGCCACCTGCTTGCAGGCAGCCGCACCGGCGCGCCCGACGGCGCCGGCTGCTCAAGAAGCCTTATCCTGTATTTTGCCCTGCCCTTGGGCCGCAGGAAGAAATAGAGCAGAAGCGCGGCAGCCATTGCCGGCAGGCCCCAGCGCAGAGCTCCCGCCCATGGCCCTTCCTCCGCTCCTCTCCAGCTGTATGCCAGCCGCGTGCCGTCCACTTCCACCTCAACCGCCTGCGCGCCGTTTCGCGCAGTCGAGAAGCTCAGCACTCCCTGCGAAATGCGCGCATCAGTCCACTCCTCGCTGCCATGCAGCCGCAGGCGCACTCCTCCATCCTGCATCACCCGCCCGTCGCGCAATATGCGCAGGCGCTGCGCTCCTCCAAGAGGCTCCATGGCTTCTAGGCTGTATTCCACAACATGCAGAAGCGCGCCTGCGTAAGAGCGGCCGAACTGGTCCTGCACGTCCACCCTCCAGTCTCCCCCCTGCGGCCAGCCGCGGTATGTGAATGAGCCGACCCACGCGCCGCCGGGCGCAAGCTGGCCTTCTCCAAGCTCCTGCTGCCAGTAGAGGCTTTGGTTTGGCGCATAGAGCTGGGCAAAATAGCGTATGCGCTCTGTCTGCGGATAATCGGGTTTCAGCTGTATTTGGAACGCGGCAGCCTCGCCCATGTTCACCTGCGCAGGCCCGTCCACCACTCCGCTTGACGGCGGCACGCGCAAGTCCCAGACCCGCTGCCACTTCCCGCCCTCGCCCATGAGAATAAGCCGCGCCCAAGCCTCCTGCGCATGGCTGCCTGCAGGCCTCAGCACCACGGCAGCCGCGTCCAGCGCCCCCCATTCAAGAGTCGTGCTGCTTATCCGCCCCCTTCCCATTTCTGCAATTGCATAATGCGCCAGCCCCTCTCCAAGCGGCTGCAAATCATCGTATTCGTTGAGGGTGTGGGGGATGCGCCACACTGCCGTGCCCTCCGCGCTCAGCAGCCGCTCGCCGCCAAGGGAAGAATCCGCCGGCGCGCCGGCGGCCATCAAATCGCTTCTCACCCCGCCCGCATGCACCGCCCCGGCCTCGTCCAGCGTCTGGTCCGCCCGCACGCCCAGATAAACAAGCGCATCCGCCGGCCCAACAATGCGGCTCCAATTGTCCATCAGCGCGTATGGCCACACGCCAGAGGGCAGGATGAATATGCGCCCCCCGGCGCGCCCCGAATTTGCCAGCGAACCGGGCGCGTCCGCCAGCCGCCCAGAATTCGCCCGCGAGTCCGGCCCGCCCGTCAGGTCCCAGTAGCCATCAAGCGTCCCGCCTGCCAGCGAACTGAAATTCACATCATGCAGCTTCCATCCTGCCTGCCGCAGGCCTGCCTGCAGGCTCCGGCCAAACTCATCCAGCCTTCCAGCCCCGCCGGCCCACGGCCCGCGCAGCAGCACCATCTCTTTCGCAGGCGTGCTGTTGTAAAGGTCAACCACAAGCGCGTGCGCCTGCGTGTCATCCCCGGAGCGGCCCATGCGAATCCATACAGCGTCCCTTCCGCCGATTTGCAGGGTGCGCGCCTCGTTGAGCCATACTCCGGCGTATTCTGTGTTGCTTGAATTGGCCGCAGCAAAGGCTGGCGCAAAAAGAAGCAGAAGAAACAGGAATGAAAGAAGGCCGGTTCTCATCCTTCTTTTTTCCCTCCCCCCATCCTTTTAATTGTTCGAGCCCCCCTCTTTCCCATGTCAGCCATCGGGCGTTTCTACTCGCGGGCCGGCCTTGTGGAGCGGGAGATGGAGCGCCTTGTCCCGCGCGCAGGCCGGCCTGCCGAAGTCTATGGCCTGCTTTGGGAGTTCCTTGATTTGGGGGGCAAGCGCTTCCGCCCCCTGCTCGCCCTTGCCTCCAGCCGCGCCTGCGGCGGCCGCGACTCCGACGCGCTGCCTGCGGCCGCCGCCATAGAGCTTTTCCACAACTTCACCCTGATTCACGACGACATAGAGGACGACTCGCAGATGCGCCGGGGCAAGCCCTGCCTCCACATCCGCCACGGCGTGCCGCTCGCGCTCAACGCGGGCGACGGGCTGTTCATGCTGGTGTGGCGCGCCGCGCTGTCCATCAAATCCCCACGCTCCGCCGCGGTGCAGAAGACCATGCTTGACGCCTTCACCGCCGTGCTTGAGGGGCAGGCGCGGGAGCTTGGCTGGCATCGGCGCCATGCCTGGGATTTGACGGCCGAGGATTACCTTTCCATGGTGGGCGGCAAGACCGCCGCGCTTGTGCAGGCCTCATGCTCAGTTGGCGCGCTCTGCGCCTCGGCCAAGCCGGCTCAAGTGAAGGCCCTTGCCTCCTACGGCCATTCCATGGGCGTGGCCTTCCAGATACAGGACGACGTGCTCAATCTGTGCGGCGAGGAGGAGAAATACAAGAAGGAAATCGGCGGCGACATACGCGAGGGCAAGCGCACCCTCATGGTGCTGCACGCCCTGCCGCGCCTTGACTCTGCCGATGCAAAGCGCCTGCGCTCCATTCTCGACAGCCAGTCCGCAGGGCAGGCGGACATTGACTGGGCCATCGGGCGGATGCGCTCGACCGGCTCGATTGACTATGCCTCAAAATACGCGCGCTCGCTCATCGGCAAGTCTCTCTCCCAAATTTCCAAGCTTCCCAAGTCCGAGGCGCGCGAGGAGCTTGAGGCCGTGGCAAGATTCATCACGGAAAGGGAAAGCTGAAAAGGTGGGTCTATGTTCAAAATGTTCAAATTCAGTCAGGCTGCCAAGACCGAGAAGGCAAATCTCGCTCTGCGCAACCTCGAACGCGCGGTGCAGTCGGGCAGCCGCTACGAGTTTTTCAGCAAATTTTGGAAGGCCGAGCAAGCCATCTCCAAACTCAAAGACGGGCCGCAGAAAATATTCTTGGACGCGCGGCTTTCAACCGAAGCTGCCAACATCTTTAATGTCTATTGCAATTCCGGATGGCCCGAAGTTGGGGGCATTTGGGGGCACAGCATGTTCTCACTGATTGGCTTGCGGGCCATAAACCTGCACTACTCTGCGAAATTTGGCGTGGGCTTCGTCGAGCGCGGGAATTAGCCCTTTTTACTTCAGCATCCCTCTCGAAGCCTCGTAATACACAAGCCCGAAATCTGCCGCCAGAGGCGCGAACACGAAATAGAAATAAACCGGATAGAAAAGCAGCATGGGCAGGGGCAGCGAGAATGCGACGCCAAGAAGCAGAAGGCCCGCCAGGCTGCTGACGGGCGCGCGCAGGCTGGTGCGCACCGAAAGTCCGATGCTTCCCAGCACGCCTCCCCTCTCCACCACCTGCGCCCCGAAAGCCAGCCACAGGGGCCACTGCGCGAGGAAGAAAGCCAGTATGCCGAAGGCGGCGCCGATGAAAAGCACGGGCTCCCACGCGCTTGAGAGCAGCATGGACGCAATCACGAACGGCAGCGCGGCAAGCGAGCCAAGCAGGAGCTGCAGAATTCCAATCGTCCAGAACACGTGTCCGAAGCGGCGCATGTAATCCACGAAGCCAATCACCGTTATCTCGCGCACTCCCGCGCCTATCTGGGCGCAGACGTGCACGAACGCGCCCAAGCTCGCGAAGATGATGATGCTGCCCGCCAGAGCGCCCGCGCCAAGCGTGAGGAGGATGAGGCCGGCAGCGAGAGGCTGGCGAATCCACTCGCCGTTGGGCCCGAACGGGATTGCCAGCAGCATGCTGGCCAGCAGCGCGCCGCACATCAGGCCCACGCCCACCAGCGTCGAGAGCACCAGCGCCAGTCCGCCCAGCAGGTGCCAGCCTATGTGGTTGGAATACAGCCTGAACGACGCTGCGGTGACTTGGAGTAGGTTCATGCAATCCGCCCTTTCCCAATGCGTGATGGGCGGGGTGGATTAAAAACACCCTTCCTGCCCTCCGATGGGCAGCTCCCCTTTTTTGCCCGCGCTGCCCCGCCGCAAGCGTTTTAAAACTATAGATAGTGGTAATCTGGCCGGGGTGATGGAAAGGGGAAATACTGGGGCCCGTTTTTGGACAGCTTGCCCAAAGGGTTTTAAACCTCAGCCCCTTAATAGTATGGTAGAAAATGTATTTAGATGAAACCCATCCCATTACCACCCCCATAGATGGTGAAAACATGCCCCGTGGAAAACGAATCGTAATCACCCGACACCAAAAGGACCCCGTCGTGCACAAGCTCAAAGGGCTCAAGCCCTCGGAGCTGAGGAGCCGCCGCTCGGTGCGCGAGACCGAGCTGCGCGAGAACATCGGCTCCATCGTGCGCACCGCCAACCAGCTCTACGAGCAGGACAAGCTCGACAAGGAGCGCCTGCGCTCCATGGGCCTGCTCACGGTTGACGAGGCCTACGACGAGGTTTCCAAGGCCGGCATCGACATCTCGGCGCGCGCTTTCGGGGGCCGCGTGGAGCGCCGCTCCATCCGCTCGGAGAAAATCGGCAAAAAGCGCCTCATTCCCAAACCAGTTATTCATGACTGGATTGGCTTGCACAAGGAATACTACTCCATCAAGGAAGCGTATGAGAAGCTGAAAACGCACGAGCCTGAGCTGAATCTGCGCGCCTTCATAGGCCGCGTGGAGAAAAACACCGTGCCCTCAATCAAGATTGGGACGGCCCGCTGGGTTCCCCGCGACGTGGTGGAGGCCCTGACGCACGTGGCGCAGAACTACCACGACGTGTCGGCCGCAATCACTTTGCTGCAAGCCAAGGGCGTGAAAATCAGGCGCAACGCGTTTGAGCGCCGCCTCGACCGCAACCGCATTCCGCACGAGAAAATCGGCGGAAGGCGCGTCATTCCAAAAGACGTGGTCGAGGAGCTCATCAACAAGGAGCTGGCGCTGCAAAGCCGCAAACTTTGATTTTTTTATTTCTTAAATTTTCGTTCTTAATTTCCAAATAATCTCTGTCGGGGTGGGAGGCTTCTTTTTCCTCTCTTATTTCTTCTAAATTTTTCTCCCTGATCAGAGAGGAACAGAATAGTAAAACTAAATTATGGGAACATATTTAAACATTAGCATCCACAATAATCTACAAGCCACAGAGCTAAAGCCGCTAGAACACAGGACTGATATTTATCGAGGTGGATGCAATGGTGTTCAAGAAAAAGATAACATTAGCAAATTTTCCCGGCAAGAAGCCCGAGCCCGGATTTTTGAAAATCCATTCTGCCAATCCAGACACCCAGAGGAAAGCTCTTGAGAGGGTCGAATACAACAATCACATGGCTGATGCCCGCACGCTCGTAAAAAACAGGCAGTATAAAGAAGCCACTTCTGCGTATATCGACGCGTACTCCACTCGGGATGGCGACTATTCTCTCGTTACTGATATCCTCTCCTGCATCATTGCCGCCCGCCTCTGTGGCCAAACCGGTGCCGGAACGGCAAGCAGGCTGTTAACTTCTTACAGCCCGAACGACGAAAAGATAGGGAAGGGGCTTGTTAATCTCATGGAAACCGAGAAATCCGGAGTGGGGTTTGATTACAATCGGCTGCGAAGGAAAGTTCAAGCGATTATGGACGACCCTTCCCCCCCGTTGTCGAATCCAACGCACGCCAAGACGGGCAAGTGGAGGTAGCGGGTGATGGCCTGGGGGTAGATCCCTCCATTAACGAACCCAACACACGCCAAGACTGGCGGGCACTCATTGGGTTAGCCACCCATCATCCCCTGCAACTTCGACATATCCACTCCGCTCTTGCCCATCATTTTCTCAAGCTTTTTCCGCAATCCCCTATTTTTCTTGAACCCATTAACCAGATTGGCCATCTTCTCAAACTGAGTAAGCAGCTCGCGCACCTCTTCAGGCTTGGCTCCAGCCCCTTTTGCAATGCGCTCAATCCTCCCCTTTTGTTTCCGCAGCACTTCGGCATTATCCCTCTCATGCTGCGTCATGGAGCCTATGATTGCCTCGTATTTCTTCAGTTTCTGCTCCGACGTTTTCATCATGTCTGGGGGCAAATCACTCATGCCCATCATTCCAAACACAGACGACAGGGGCCCCATCTTGCGCGCCGCCTTCAATTGCGAATAGAATGCCCCAAGAGTCAGCTTGTCCATCTGCTGCTCTTTCATCTCGGCCTGCACGCCGGCCTCCTTGATTTTCTCCATCAAGGCCTCAAAATCAGGGAAGCCAAGCAATCTGCCGACGAATTTCTTGGAATCAAAAGGCTCGAAATCCTCCAATTTTTCTCCGCGCCCGATGTAAAGCACAGGCACTTTGGCCGCATGACAGGCAGCCAATGCTCCGCCTCCTTTTCCAGAGCCATCCAGCTTGGTGATAATCACGCCAGTCAGTCCAACCGCAGTATTGAACTGTTCCGCCTGCCTTGCCGCCGTCTGCCCGATGTCTGCAGACATCACAAGAATTTTCTCCTGCGGCTTCACTTCCTCCACGATTATTTTGAGCTGCTTCACAAGCTCCTCGTCAAATCCAGAGCGGCCTGCGGAATCCACAATCACAAGGTCTTCTTTCAACAGAGGCAGGTGCCGCTGCAAAATCTTCTTAGCCTCCTTCTCCCCCTCTATTCCATGAAAAGACGCGCCGCACTTGGCCGAAAGCTGCTGCAATTGCGCATAAGCTGCCGGCCTGTCTGTGTCTGCGCACACCAGCGCAACCGAAAGCCCCCTCTTTTTGTAAAACTGGGCCAGCTTGCCGCACGTCGTTGTCTTGCCGCTGCCGTACAAACCCAATAAAACAAGGCGGCGCGGCCTCAAATCAGGCTCGTATTTCTCTCCCAAGAGAGCCACAAGCTCGTCATAAATAGCGCGCACCACCTGCTCGCGCAATGACAGGCCCGGGGCAGCCTCTGCCCCCAAAACCCGCTTCTCAATCCTCTTGGACAGCTCGAAAACCAGCTTCACCGGCACGTCGTTTGCAATAAGCACGCGCTGGATGTCGCGCAAAAATTCCTTCACCGCAGCCTCGTCCACCAGCGCGCGGCCGGTGAGCTTGGCCAGCGCTGTTCGCAGGCCTTTGCCTAAATCCATAGGCTGAATAAGGGGCTTGTGAGGCTTAAAATTGGCTGCCCTCGCCCCACGTGATTAAAAATTCCTCCCGCCCCATCTCTTTTGCCGTGCTCCGATAGTCTAGCCCGGTCAAGGACGCTGGCCTTTCAAGAGCTTTTTTGCCCGGAGGGCAAAAAACCTCGGAAAAACTGCCGCCCGTCGGCAGTGCCCGGGACGCAGAAAAGCTCGCCGAAAGCCGGTAACCCGGGTTCAAATCCCGGTCGGAGCATATCCGTCGTCAATTATAGTAATTTTACCAAATCTGGGCATTAGCGGTATAAATAGAGTTCTTTTTAGCTTGGTTTCCCTCCCCCAGCCTTGGGCCTGGCCCTCCACACAAGAAGGCCGGCAATTGCAATCAGGCACATAACCACAACCATCGCTGCGCCAGCCACCAGCAGGGAATTGTCCGCGCCAGCAGCAGCTATCACGTTTCCGAGCGGGTTTTCCCTCATCCGCTCGCTCGCCACCATCTGCCTGCGCGCGGCCAGCGTGCGCATATACTGCCCAGCTTCCGCCCCCCCGTCCTCCACAGGCTCCAGCCATCGCAGCGCTGCAGTCAAATCCTCCTGCACCCGCCCAGCAGTGGCCGAGTCGTAGAAAGGCTTCTGGCACACTGAGCCGCTGAACGGGTGGGCCAGCACGTCTGCAGAGGCAGACCAGACCGGCCGCAGGCTGGCGTTATAACTTGCTATTTCCAAAGAGGAAACGGAAGCCCACGCGCTCTCATACGCCAGCTCTGTTTTTGCCAGCGCGTCATTCAGCCGGCTTGTCTTGTTCTCATAGTCCCACACCTGGTAGATGAACTGCTTTCCATTGGCCTGCGCCAGAGGCTGGCAGAAATCAAGCGAAGAGAAGCACGACTTGAAGCAGGACTCGTAATCAGAGCACGGCCTGCGCGCCAGACCCAGCGCGTCAAGGCAGCGGCCCTCCTGCCCGCGCGAGGCGTTGTAGGCGCGAAGTTCGGCCTGCGCCGCGTCCAAAGCCTTGCGCGCCATGTCCAGATTTCCCTGTGCCGCATGGTAGAAGCGCACGGCTCCGGCCAGTTCGTCCTCGTTTTCCAGCAGCCGCGCCGTCCACCCGTCTTGCGTGCGCTCGGCCTGCGCCAGAGTGATGGGCGTGCCGTTCACATACAGAAGGAACAGCCAGCGCTGAGCAGACACTTTCACGGGCGAAACCGAATAGCTCTCGTTTTGCAGGCGCAGGGGCGCGCTCAGCGAGTCCCAATCCAGATTCGGGGGCTGCTCAACGGCATGAAGAAGAGGGGATAGAGCGAGCAGAACAAAAAAGAACAGAGCAAGTCCGAACTCGCACGGCTGGCCATCTGTTTGCCGGCCATCTGCTTTCATGTTTTTTTCCATCTCATCCGCCTACTGCCCGATGGCCGCTCGGATGTCGGCAGCCACGCGCTCTGGCGGCTGGCTGGCGTCTATGCGCTTCCAGTTCGAGCAAAGGAAGCTGCGGCGGTAAAGAGAGTCGAAATTGGCGCGCACCTCCTCCAGAAAGGCCCTGTCCGCCTCGTGCCTGTCGGGCTTTTTCTGCCCCGCCTTGCGCCTCATGGCCTCTTCCACAGGCAAATCAAGCCAAAGCACGAAGTCTGGCTTCACCCACTCAAATTTTTCGAGCTGGGCGATGCGCGCATCGAGCTTCCCGTCAACGCCCTGATAAGCTGCTGTCGACACGCAGTATCTGTCTGCAATCACCCATGCGCGCCCGCGGTCCTTGGCAAGCTGCGCCTGATGGGCCTGCAAATCATCAACAAAAGCCGAGAAAAGCGAGTCAGCATCCATCACCTGCCGCCTGCCGAGGTATTCGTGCACTTTTTTCGCCCCTGCCGTGGGGTATTTGTGCACTACTGCCGGCAGGCGGCGCCGCTTGAGCCATTTGAGAAGCTCGCGCACCTGCGTCTCCTTGCCGCAGCCGTCTATGCCTTCCAGCACGATGAACGGGTATGCCATCGCGAGGATTTCGGGAGAGAAGGTTAAATTGATTGAGGGTGGCAGTAATTCCAATGGCATATCCCCTCTGCAGGCACTGCGCCGCCCGCCATCCCGGCCATCCTGACGTCAGGGCAGCGGACGCGCCCTCCGGCTGTTTCATTTGCCAGGGCGTATTGGAGCAGCTTCCAATTCTAATGGAGCAGGCTCTCGCTTCAGCCTCCAACAAACAATGGTCCTCATTTTTGGTGCAAACCACCTTCTCCCGCCCTCTCATGGCGCGCGAGGAGGAAATCATCGACGGCGAGCCTCTGGGCAAAGTCACGGTGATAAAAAACCAGGCCAACCGCATGGCTGGCGAGGCAATTGAGAAGAAAACCCAAAAGCCCTATTCTCCAAACGGCGAAATAGCCTTCAAGCTTGATTTCTGGCACATGAAAGGCTCGGCCACTTCCACCCCCATCTTCATTTTCGGCCATTACGTCAAGAAATCGCGCGAATGGTGCCAGCATGACTGGGCCTGCATGGCCTGCCGCGGGCGCGGCTGCGCCAAATGCCATTACAGAAAGCAGGAGTATCCTGCAATCGAGACGGCATTTCGCGAAACCTTTGTGCCTGCTTTCGGCGCATCTGACGCGTATTTGCATGCAAGCGGAAGGGAAGACGTGGATGTGATGTGCCTGGGCAGCGGGCGGCCGTTTGTGCTCGAACTATTGCAGCCGCAGAAAAGGGAGGCGGATTTAGAGGGGCTGGCCCGTTCATTTGCCGCTAAATTTCCTCTCGAAGCCCGCGATTTGAAATATGTCCAGCCTTTCTGGCCCGGCACGGTGTGCACTTCGCATTTCGACAAGCACTACCGCGCGTGGGTGGAAGCTGACAGGCCTCTTACTGAGGAGGACTGGCGCGCGCTCCAATCAGCCATGCCCATGCGCGTAAAGCAGCAGACTCCGGTGCGGGTATTGCGAAGAAGGGCGGACTTAATCAGGCCAAGGCACGTGTATTCGATTGATGCCGTTTCCCGCGCCCCGGACTTGTGGGTGCTTGACATTTTTGCCGAAGCAGGCACCTACATCAAGGAGCTGATTCACGGCGACGGCGGGCGCACCAACCCCTCTTTCTCCGGCCTGCTCAAGACTCCCTGCCGCTGCAAGCAATTGGATGTTATGGGAGTGGAAGACTCGTTCGTGCAGACATTGAATGACGGGCCGAAAAGGTTCGAGGAATAGACACCTATCTTTTTATTCCCCGCATCCCTGCCTCTTGTATGGACATCCTCTTCGGCTCCAGCGTCAATCTGCCCCTCGAATGGCTGCGCATAGCCCTCGCCCTCTTGGGCACGGCAGCCTGCGCCTATTACGATTTGTTCAACAACAAGAACGTGCCCGAGCGCCTGCTCCAAGCCTTCCTTGCTCTTGCCGTCATTGTAGCCATAGTTGCCTATGACCCGATAGCCACGCCCTACGGCCTTGTGGCCGGCGCCATCCTTTTTGCAGCCAACTATCTGCTTTACAAGACAGGCTATCTGGGCGGAGCAGACGTGCCCATCCTTTCAGCCATCGCCGTCCTTCTGCCTGCCCAGCCCACTCTCCTGCTCTTGGACAAGAGCTCGGCATGGCTCACCTTCCCCTTCATCATCCACGTGCTCACTGCCGCCTTCCTCACCTTCATGCTTCATCTGCTCATCAAGACCGTGCCCCATGCCCTCAAAACCCTCAAGCAGGCAGGCTCAATCAAGGGAGAGCAGTGGTTCGGCGCGTTTGCCATCGCCATTTCCTACGGCTTTCTGGCCTATGTCATGTCCTCGATGCCCCTCTTGGGCGGCTCCTACATAATCTTCCTCGCCATTCTGGCCGCCGTCAGCGTGTATTTCGTGCTTTTCCGCAATTCCATCAACGACTCCATGCTGGAATGGGTTCCTGCTAAAAGAGTGGAAGTGGAAGATATTATTGCGCCAGACAAGATGGATGCCGCCATTGTGAAAAAATACTCAATCGGCCGCCTTGTGGATGAGGCAGAATACAAGCGTTTGCAGAATGTGAAGGAGAAAATCCCGGTCTATAGGCACCTGCTGCCCTTCGTGCCGCACATGCTGCTTGGCCTGATTATCTCGCTTTTGTGGGGCAACGTGCTGTTCGTGCTGGCGGGACTGGGGCCGCTGGGTTTCTAGTGGATGTTATGGGCCGTGGAAGCGGGAAATGGCTGTTCGTTCTCGTCGTCTTAGCCGTATTGGGGATTTTGGCCTATGTTGCCCTGACGCAGGCGCCCCAACAAAATTCCAATCCAGCGCCGGCTTCCGCCCCTTCATCCATTTCCGCCCCTGCCCCTCCCGCCTCAAATTCCAGCCAGTCAGCCACCACTCCACCTTCCAATTCCCTTCCTGCCTCCAATTCCAGCCAATCAACTGTTGCTCCCCCCTCCACTCCCTCTCCTGCTTCCAATACAAGCTCTTCTTCCAATCCCGCCACAACCCCTCCCGCCACAATCAAGATTGCGGCATGGAACCTGCAAATCTTCGGCCAAGCAAAGGCCTCCAACTCCACGCTTCTGGACAGCTACGCCTCCATCCTGAGCGGCTATGATGTTGTGTTTGTGCAGGAGATACGCGATTCGTCAAACACGGCCTTCGCCGCGCTGTGCCGGCGAATGGCGAATTATTCCTGCGTCAATTCCTCGCGCGCGGGCAGGTCATCAAGCAAGGAGCAATACGGGCTGATGTTCCGGCCCACCATCACGCTCGTGCAATGGACGGATTACAATCCGGCGCAGGCCCAGCTGTTCGAGCGGCCGCCCGCGCAAGCCTCGCTTCGCAGCGGCAACTACTCGTTTGACGCCTACGTCATCCACGTCAAGCCGTCGAACGTTTCAGCAGAGCTGTATGCTCTTCAGTCGCTTGTGCCGGACAGGGGCAACGTCATGCTCATGGGCGACTTCAATGCAGACTGCGGCTATTTCAGGCATTCGCAGCACGCTGATTTGTTTGCCAATTGGACGTGGGCGGTTGCGGATGGCGAGGACACTACAGTGGCCGCGTCAAATTGCACCTATGACCGCATCATCCTCAATGCAAATGCGAGCGCGGAATACCTGCGCAGCGGCGTGGTAAGAAGCGGCATCACGCCGGACCTGTCGGACCACTACCTTGTGTGGGCCGAGATAGCGCCGCAAGAGCGCTGAGCCGCCATTCAAAACAAGGTAGTCTGCTTCGAGGGTTTCCCGCTCAATTTCAAGTCATCCTCGCTCACGCCAAGCTCTTTCAAAATTTTCAGCACGGTTGGGATGATTTGATGCGAAATGTAGTAATCAGCATCGTAGTCTTTGGCATATTCCAGCAGTTCCGCCTTGTCAGAAACCGAATTTTTGGATGATTTTGATTTCGAGCCAGAATTTTTGGCCGCTTTCGAATGAGTGGCAGAGCCAAGCAGTTCTCCCCCGCCGCCTGTTCTGGTAATCACATAGCGCACCACGCTGTTCTGCTCCAGCTTTTCCGCCCGCCCCCTCTTGTTTGCCTTCAGAGCAGCAGCCAATTCAGGCGACATCACCTCATACTTGTCAAGCGGCTTCACAAGCTGCGTCTCAATCACGAATTTCTCAATCGGCATCTTGCCTGAGCGGATTTTGCCCACCACGTCGCGCACTATTTCTATTGCCTTCTCCTTCGAGCCGTCTTTCAGAATGGCTTCAAGCACGCGGCGCTGCGTCTCGCGGGCGATGACAGACCAGTCTCGGCGCACAAGCTCGAAGCCGCGGATTTTGATGCGCCCCTTGTCATCAATGAGGGCGTATTTCTTCTTGGCGCCCGTGGCGGTCTTGCCCTCCTCCCCCCCAGCCAATTTTTTGCTCACAAACACCCCTCTTGGGTAGAAAGCCTCCAATTCAAGCTCCATGCCGCCGGGCAGCGAGGCATTCACTTCCTTCATCCATTTCATCACGTCCTCCTTCCTCTTCTCCCCCATAAGCAAAAAGCACGAATCAGTGTCCTGATACAGGAGGGTGTAGCCCGCCTTTTGCGCCTTCTCGCCTGTCTGCATGATGTAATGCCTGCCCCACGCCGTCACCGATTCGGCGGCCTCGCGCGAATAATAGCGCGAGCGCGAGAAGGCAAGGTATCCGTAATACGAATTGGCCAGGATTTTCAGCGACTGCTGGCGGGCGAACATGGCGCGGTGTTCCTCGCTGCCGGGCTCAAGCTTTTTCAGCCTGTCTTTCAGTTCGGCGCGCGCCTTCACCACCTTGGCCAGCACTTCGGGAATGAGGCCGGGGTGTTTTTTGCAGAAATGCGCGCCTGTGGGCGAGGCATATCCATCCCCATGGCAGCACGAGCAATTCAGTGTGAACGGGTCGATGTTGTGCGCCGTGATGATGGACGGATACAGCCCGCGGAAGTCGAACACCACCATGTTCTCGTAAATGCCCGGCGCCGGCGTCTTGACGTAAGCCCCCACTATGGGGTGCTCCTCGCGCCTCTTGGCCTCCTCGTCTGCGGGGCGGTTGGGCACAATGGCCCCGCGCGCCACCGCCTCGTGCATCAGAAGAGACTCGACAAGCTGTGAGGAAGTGGCGCCCACCACGTCAGAGGGAGGCAGGCGGGTGACGCGCGACATCTCAAGCTCAAGCGGCAGCACGGCCTGCGCAAGCTCCCATGTGATGTGCGCATCCCCCTGTGAATAGTCTGCCAGCGCGCCAAGCTTGGAGGGGTCGTCCCACATCTTGTAGATGTCAAGCCTCTCCATCGCCTCCTTCAGCTCGCTCTTTTTGCCCATGATTTCGGCATAGGCGATTTCAAGCGAGAAGCGGCTCACTTTTACTGCGCCTATGAACGACAAGAAGCGCAGCAGGGGGAGCAAGTCAACGTAAATTCTCCCTTTAACCGAGGCCACGTCGCGTATGCCTCGCCTCCGCACGCGGAAAGACGAGCCGTCGCGCCCAAGTTTCAGCTTGCACTTGTTTTTCGCCGCCCTTGCTTCCAAATATGGCAAATCGAACTGGGTGGAATTGTAGCCTGCCATCACTTCGGGGTCGATTTCACGCACGGCGACGTTGAACGCCTCAATCATCCCCTTCTCGTCCCCGCAGTCCTGCGCGAAGGGCCTGTGTATTTTCTTGAATGTCAGCACCTTTCCATCCTCTGCTTTGGTGGAATAGGAAATCATTATGGCCGGGTCCTGGTTGGGCCTCGGCGCGCCCAGCGGGTTGTAAGTCTCGATGTCAAAGCTCATGGTGCGGAATTTTGGGCTTGCCTCTTTTTGCGAAATCACCTTGAGCAGCCGCCTGCCCTGCCTCTCATATTTCAGCATGTTCAGCGGCGCAAGCCCCTTGTCCATCATGTAGCGCCGTCCGAAGAGGATGTTGTATTCCCATGCCTTGTGCTTTTCCAGCGCCTTCCTCAAGTCCGGAATTTCGGGCGGGTGCTTTCCGTACACTTTCAGCACTTTCCGCTTCTTGCCCTCCACCTCGCGCTCCACTTCCTCAATTCTGCTTGGGTGTATGCGCATGCCCCTGTGTATGGCGCCGGCCTTCATCAGTTGCGGAATTTCCGATGCCGGCGCGTCGAGGTAGAAATAAGGCTCGTACCTGTCGTAGAGATAGTAGATTCTCTTTCCCTTCATCATCAGGCGCACGCGCGTCTCGTTGTTTCTGATGACGTAATCGACTTCAAGCAGTATGCCCGAGCGCTTCCTGATTGGGGGTTTTGGCTTCGGAGCTTTGGACGTTGCGGCTTGTGCATGGGGCGTCTTGTTTTCGGCCATCGCCCCTCCTTGGGCCCCTAAGCTAAAAAATCCGATGCGGGCGTCTTTCCCCCAAACTTAATAAGTTGGAAATTCATAATTCCACTTATGGCTACACCTATCCTCACCCAAAAACAGGCCGTCAAGCAGCTCAAGGCCATTGAGGCTCTCATCAAGTCCAATCCAAAGGCTGACAAAGATTTTGCCTGCCTCAGCGGCCTGGTGGAGTGCATCTTCAACTCCAAGACGCCTTCCTATGCACTTCACCTTGAGCAGGCCTCCATCGGGGCTTATTTGCAGTTCGGCCGCCTTCTTCCCGAGGCATCCCTCCCGCAGTTTGAATCCTTTTTGGGGGGCCTTCGGGGCGTGCTGTTGAAAAAAGGCTATCGCTGGTCAAGCCTTATCATCACCACCCAGGAGCATGAACTCATCGGCAGCACCACCGACGACACGCCGGACGTGTACGTCCCCATCGGCCTGCTGCGCGGCGAGCTTACGCTCGACGAAGTCAAAAAGGCCCGCAATCTCCGGCTCTACCTAACCCCTCTGGCTCTCTATTACCTGCTCGATGACCATATCTCAGTCACCGCGCTGCTCGAGAAGCTCGGCCCGGACGGCAGGACGATGCAGGACCCGCGCCTTATCCATCCGTATTATACACTCCACGCGGGTGAGATTTTTTCATCCAGAAAATATGAGAAACTGGTTGAATTCGGCAGCCAGCTGAAGCTGGATGGTCTGCCCCATCAAAAATCAGACGATTATCCCTATCCGCGGCCTTAGTCCAACTGGCTTCTATCCGTCTTTGGCCGCCGTCTCTTCCGCCTCCCCTGCCTTGCGCTTGATTTCCGCAATTTCCTCCAAAGAGACGAACGGGTCCACTTCCTTCATGTAAGGCTCCATCTCCTTGCGCTCCTCCTCGCGGGCCTTGCGCTTCTCATCTCCTACAGAGCGGCGCACCTGCCTCTCGGTGCGCTCTGCCGCGCGCTGGGCGTCCAAATCCTTGAGCTGCTTGTAAATGGCGTCTATTTCCTTGCGCAGAACCTGCAGCTCGGCCACCAGCGCCCGCCTCTCGTTTCGCACGGCGTCAAGCTTGGCGCGCGCCTCGGCGCCCGCGCCGGAAGCCTTGGCCTCCTTCTTGGCCTGCTCAAGCTCAAGGCGGATGACGTCCATCTTTCGCAGCAGCGCCTTTTCCTGCGCAGGAGTGTAGGCGGATGTAGCAATAGCGAATTCCATGCGGTCTGCCTGTTCGGCCAGCCGCTCAAGAGAGTTGCGGCCCGGCCTGCCTGTCTCGGGTATGGCCAGCAGCTCCTGCTTGGCCTTTTCGACGGCAGCGTTGCTGTCCTTGAGCTTGTCGATAATCTCGCGCTTTCGCGCGAGCTTGGACTGCATGGCCTCCCGCAGGGCCTGAACATCTGTCATTTCAATTCATCCGCCAGCCTATTTAGTGGAAAACAGCTATCGCCGATTTTCTTGTTGCCTATAATAGGGGCTTGTTCTTTTAAGCCCTAAGCTCGGCCATAAATGTGTCCTATCGAGGTAATATGGGTAGAAAGCGTTATAAATCCCCCCTTCCCATCCTCTATGCCTATCCGTCTTTTGTTCCGCCCCGCCAGGTGGCGCGGTGGAAAACTGGTCGCCTTGCCGGCGTCGTCGAAAGTCGGCGTCGGCCTAATTTTGACAACCCTTAGCGGAGAGGCTTTCTTTACTACAATATTCTTGCCACCATGTCCACCATTCTGTTAGAGAAGCCCCACTCGTTGTCATACCATGACAGCACCTTGACGGATTTGCCGACCACGACCGTGCTCAAGCCGTCCACTATTGCCGAATGAGGATTGTCCACAATATCAGAACTCACCAGCGGCTCCTCAGTGTATTGCATGATGCCCTTCATCGGCCCGTCAGCAGTTTTCTTGAGCACCGCGTTGACTTCCTCCTTACTTGCAGGCTTTTGGAGCAGCACAGACAAATCATTTATCGAGCCGCAGGGAATCGGCACGCGAAGCGACAGGCCGTCCAGCTTGCCCTTCAGCTCGGGCAGCACCTCGCCAATCGCTTTCGCGGCCCCCGTGGTTGTGGGAATGATGTTGAGCGCGGCCGCGCGCGCACGCCTCGGGTCCTTGTGCCCGACGTCAAGCACCCTCTGGTCATTCGTATAGGCATGGCATGTGGTCATGAAGCCCTCCACTATGCCGAAATTGTCGTTCAAAGTCTTGGCCACGGGCGCAAGGCAGTTGGTGGTGCACGAGCCCATGGAAATGATGGCGTGCTTCTTTCTGTCATACGCCCTCTCGTTCACGCCCGGCACTATGCTGACGTCAGCCCCGCCCTTTTTGGCAGGGGCCGAGAGCAGGATTTTCTGCGCCCCGGCAGCCAGATGCCTTGAGCAGCCCTCCCTGTCGGTGAAGGCGCCGGTGCATTCCAGCACGGTTTCCACCCCCAAGCGTTTCCAGGGCAGCTTCTCAGGCTCGCGCTCTCCAAGCACAACGAACTTCTGCCCGTCAACCGAGATAAAATCCGCGCCGGCCTTCACAACTCCGGGCCAGACGCCGTGTACCGAATCATACTTGAAAAGATGGGCCGCCTGCGCGGGCCCGCCGGGGTCGTTGATGGCCACGAGGTCGAATTTCTTTCCGGCAACTTTTCGTGCCAGCGCGGAGCGCAGCACCATGCGCCCGATGCGGCCGAATCCGTTGATTGCAACCTTCATGAAATTCACCTCGCAGTATGGGCGGCTTCCCTCTTCGCGGCTTACTCGGAGCGGATTTAATAAACCTGCGAGCGGGGAGTTATTCCAAAGCACCGGAAACCTACCCTCTCCAAATCCATATACAAAAAGTAGGTCATATCTCCTCTATGCGAGCCTACGCCTTCCGCCTTTATCCCTCCAAGACTCAGCAGAATGAGCTTGAACATCACCTTTGGACAGAGAAAAAGCTGTGGAATACGCTTTTAGAGAAGACCAAAAAGCGGTATGGTGAAGAAGGCAGGTTCTACTCACAAAGAGAGCTTCAGCTCATGGTCAAGGACAGCGGCTTATACTCTCAATCCGCCCAAGCCATCGCCCATCGCCTGCATCGCGCCCTTCAAGTCAAAGTCAGGGCCAAAAATAGAGGTCAGAAATGGGGTTTCCCAAGGTTCAAGTCCTTTGAGCGGATGAGAAGCATTTACTATCCCCAATCAGGCTTCTCTCTTGACGAAAAGCTCCAAGTCTCCCAATTTGGTGAAATATCTATTGTTCAACACAGGGCAATCAAAGGCAAAATCAAGACCCTGACCCTGAAACGGGAGGCGTCTGGAAAGTGGCATGCAATCTTCACCGTCGAGCAGGAGCTTCAAACTCCGAAGACCAATAAGGGACCGGCCGTGGGATTGGATTTGGGGTTGAATCGTCTAGCCACGCTATCTGACGGCAAAATCATCCAAAACCCCCACCATTTCCGAGCGCTTGAGCAGAAGCTGGCGGCTGCCCAGAGGCTATTATCACGCAAGCACAAAGGAAGCCATAATCGGCAAAAAGCTGCAAAGAATGTGGCGTTGGTGCACGAGAAGATGGCCGATGCCCGCAAGGACTATCTGCACAAGAGCGCCAACTGGCTCCTGTCCAACTACTCCAAGATTGTCATGGAAGATTTGAGGATAGATGAAATGGCCCAGAAAGGCCATGGTAAAGGCATCCATGACGCCTCTTGGGGAATGCTCACCAACATGCTCTGTTATAAGGCTGAAAGTGCCGGTTCAGAGATTGTGTTTGTGGACCCGAAATATACAAGCCAAGAATGCAGCGGCTGCCATTCCATCGTCAGCAAAAGCCTGCGGGAGCGGATTCACCAGTGCTCTTCCTGCGGGCTGGTGCTGGACCGGGATGTTAATGCGGCCATCAACATACTCACACGAGCTACGGCCGGAATGGCCGGAAGTAACGCCTGTGGAGATGAAGCGATAGCTCCGTCTTTGAAGCAGGAAGCCGCACCCTTCAGGGCACGGTAGTTCACGGAGGCGTTTTGATGGCCGCAGGCCGCCAGTTCCTGACTTTGGATGACCTGTCCCTTTCGGGGCGCGCCGTTTTCTGCCGCATCGACCTCAACTGCCCGCTCGATGGGAAGAAACAGCCCCAGCTCTCGCCCCGCATCAGCGCGCATGCGCGAACGGTCCTTGATTTGGCCTCAATGGGGGCGAAAACCGTGCTTCTGGCCCATCAGGGAAGGAAAGGGGATGAGGATTTCACCTCGCTTGCGCCGCACGCCAAACTGCTGGAGGGGGAAGCCGCGAAGCTGGCGCGCGCGGAAGGAAAAAAAGCCCCTCACATTCGTTTTGTGGATGACGTGTGCGGGGAAAATGCGAAGACGGCCATTCGCTCGCTCAAAAACGGCGAGGTCGTCCTTCTGCAAAACGTCCGCTATCTGGACGACGAAACAAAATTCGAGAAAAACGGGGGAAAAAGCGAGCTGGTGAAAAATCTCTCCCCATTCTGCGACGTCTTTGTTCTGGACGCCTTCTCCTGCGCGCACCGCGCGCACGCATCGGTGGTGGGATTTTCAAAAGTCCCCTGCCTCGCGGGCCGGGTGATGGAGCAGGAGCTGGAGGCATTGGGCAAATTCAGCCGCCCGAAGCGCCCCGTAGTTTTTGTTCTTGGGGGCGCAAAACCGGACGACTCCCTGCCAATCCTCAAGGCATGGCTTGAGGCGAAAAAGCTTGACTATGCCCTCTGCGGCGGGCTGCTGGGCAGCCTCATGCTGCTGGCCTCAGGCCGCGAATTGGGGCAGACGAAGGAGTTTTTGGCAAAAAAGGAGGCGCTGGCCAAACTGGACGAGGCCAAAGAGCTGTTGCTCAAGCATTCTGGCAAGATTGTCCTGCCAATTGATGTGGTGGTTGATGCGGATGGCGCCCCATCCATGCTTGATGCCGGGCGGCTTCCGTCCCCATATCTCATCATGGACATCGGGCCGGCCACTTCGCGGCATTTCTCCTCCCTCATCCGCTCCGCAGGCTCGATTGTGATGAACGGGCCGATGGGGGTGTATGAAAAGGACGAGTTTGCGAACGGAACGCGCTCCGTGCTGGAGGCAATCGCCTCCTCAGGGGGCTTCTCTCTCTTGGGTGGCGGGCACACCCTATCTGCCCTCGACAAATTCAGAATAGAGCGCTCCAACTTGGGCTATGTCTCGCTTTCAGGCAAGGCGCTGATTGAATACCTGTCCGGAGAGAAATTGCCCGGAGTGGAGATGCTGCAAAAGTGGGGGAAGAAGGGGGCCGCAAAATCAGGAGCGAAAAAAGCAGGCAAGAGGGGGGCTGGCGGCCCATAAACCCCCGCGCCAGCCTGTGCGCTTCCCATCACATAGCTTTTTATACCACAATATCCATATAAAATTACTAACTCGCTCGTCTAGCGAGCTATAGGTGATTGGCTGAAATCTTTCAAACCAAAGGAGACATTCAGCAAGTTCCGCACCATTCGTGCAGTCTCCTATTTTGTGGCGGTCTCGTCCATAGCCCAGCTCTTCACCCCCATCGCCGAAGGCATCTCCCTTCTCAAAGCGCAGGACAAGATTCCGATTGTACGCTCATATTCACAGCCCGGGCGGCAGAACGAGACAGGAGCCAAATCAGATGTTCCGGCAACGCAGCAGGACTCGACCATGACGAAGCCGCCGGCCATGCCGGAACAGCCGAGCCCGGCCGGAACGAAACCAGCCACCCTGCCGGACGGGCAGAATACTGCGGAAGCGAGTCCGACCTCTCTTCCAGACAGCGCCGCGACCGAGGACATGCGCCTCACCATCCGCAAGATAAAGCACGACGTGAACGCGGTCACAATCCGCGGCTTCTGCACCGACGAGATGGCCCAGATAATTCTCGCGTCGGGCGACGCGCCCGCATATGTCGGGCGCATAGGCGACGCAGTCGGCAAAATCACGGCTGCCATGGGAGAGCATCATCCCTACTGGGCCCTCCGCCCGCTCCACACGCAGGAAATCAAGAAGCTCTTCATCCAAAGCCTCGATGCGTTCGTGAAAATCTCGCAGGCAAGCGGCAGCGGCACTTCCTGGGCCTTCTCTTCCCTCTCCAACCTCGACTCGCGCTTCCTCATCCAGACCCTTGACGGGTGCGTGAAGCTTTCCCAGGCTACCGGCCAGTACGCCTATCTGGCCTTCAACACCCTCTCCGACCCCTGCCTCTCCGAGCTCCTTGCCCAGAACCCCTGGCAGGTAGTGGACGCGTTCGTGAAAATAGCCCACGCATCGGGCGGAAACGTCTATCTCACCTTCGGTGACATCGCCCGCCCCAGCGTCGCAAAGCTCATAGTCCAGAACCCAGACGCGTGCGTGAAAATCTCGCAGGCGAGCGGCGAGTATGCCCACGAAACCTTCCGCGCCATCAACATCGCGGTTCCGGAACTTTTCGCCCAAAACGCCGACGCGTGCGTGAAAATCGCCCAGGCGACCGGCCACTACGCCCCAGACGCATTCTACGCCCTCTCCAACTTCAGCCCCGAGTTCGTCGCCCAGAACATCGACGCCTTCGTGAAAATCTCGCAGGCAAGCGGCATATACGCCTATCTGGCCTTCAACAGCCTCTCCCATACCGGCACAAGGCAGCTCTTCGCCAGCAACATCGACGCGTGCGTGAAAATCGCCCAAGCCAGCGGCGGGTATGCGTGGGACGCCTTCGACGCCCTCTGCCAGCCGCGCACAAACCAGCTCTTCGCGCAGGACCCGGTCCGCTTCGTCAAAATCGCCGGGGACAGCGGCGAAAAGGCCGGCGCGGCGTTCCGCCTGCTTGTGAAATAGGCCCTCAAAATTCGGGGCAGAAAACCCCGTAGAGCGCAATCCCGCCAGCCTGCGCGGAGGTTTTGCTGAAGACTTTTAAGCTCTCACGAATCAGTGGTAACGGTCGTCGCTATGCCTCCAGCCCAGAAAACCCAGGAAAAGAGGGTTTCCTCCCAGGCGATTGAAGCTGCCAACAACACCAAGCAGCAGATTGATGACCAGCGCGCGCAGATCGAGTCGCTCAAGCGGGGCGGCGGCATTCTTGTCGACCAGCACAGGACCGTGCCGGCAACCATCCCGGAAGGCCAGAAGAAAAAAGACCCAAAGCCATTCGAGAGCAGCCCCCTCTTCAGCCAGGACTCAGAGGGCACCGCCTACACCAACGCCAAAGGCGAGCCCGCCAACCAGCCAGTCTACTTCGACATCTTCCGCTATGACGCGGCCGGCCAGCTTGACATAAGCCAGCGCGCCCAGCCGCTGTGGTTTTCCCGCACCATAGCCACAACCTACCAGCTCACCAACGAGCACCAGGTCCAGCTGGACGAGTCGGCGGACGTGCTGCACAGAATCCTGCCCGCGCTCTTTCCCCAGGCGGCATGGGCGGTGGTGGATGACGAGCAGTCCATCCGCATCCTCACCGACGGGCTCACGCTCTTCATGGAGCAGAAGGCGGAAGGCCTCAAGGGCGAGAGCGGGCTAATCAACAAGACCGCCCCGCTGGTCAAGGAGTTTTTCGAGGGCAACGCCTTCAGCAAAGCCTCCGACGGCCCGGAGCTGGCAGGCGTGAAAGCCGGCCTCGACGGCGCGCAAAAAAGCCTTCTCGCAGGCAACCTGGGCGTGAACGCCAAGGGCGGACGCGTCATCGGCTTTGCCGACGATTCCGGCGCCTCCATCACTCCCAGCGAATACAAAAAAGACTGGAAAAAAGCGGCAGAGAAGGTGCGCAGCGAGAACATCGAGCTGGGCTGGCAGAACGGCGAGTACACAGGCAACAAGCTGGGCGCGCCTTACTCGCTCTCTCTATACTACGATTCCCGCATGATGGGCAGCGAGGAGGGCCGCAGGCTCCTCTGCGACCAGATTGACGCCCACATGGTTGTAGCCGAGGAGGTCTTCGCCCCTTCCATCAGCCCCCAAGCCTACTCTTTCGAGACTCTCAAGAGCATAGTGGAGGCGCGCCTGGCCGTGGAGTCGGCGGCCCAGAAAAGAGGGGGCGATTCCTCCCTGCCGGACGCGGCCGGCCCTCTCGCCATCATCCGCTCGCTCTCCGATGACTTGGACAAAAAGAAAGCAATCGCAGACAAGGCCAAGACCAACAAGCTGCAGGCGCAAGCCGACGTGGCTGAGGCCAAGGCAAAACTGAAGGAAGAAGTCCTGCGCCATTCCGCCATTATCCTCGGCCCGGACGCCATCTCCTCCATCCAGCGCGCGCAGAGCGAGCTGCTGGCGGTAAAGGGCCAGATAGCCTCAAACTCGCCGGCTGCCGCCAAGGCCTTCTTTGATTTCAAGCTCAAATACGCCATCGCCCAAAACTGCGAAATCCGCCACCCCGAAGGCGAGCCGCCGGAAACGGCTGGCAAGGCTTACGGGGGCGAGGGCTGGATTGCGGTCCAGAACGTTGCCGGCTATCTGGCCTTCAACCTGGCAATGGACTACACCGGCCGCGGCACTGTGTTCGTGCCCTCCAATCGGCCCGTGCTCAACGTGGAGCACAACGTGGACGCCAGCCAGTCAAGGCCAAAAATGGGCGTTGGCACAAAACCTGACGGGACTCCATACGAGCTTGACGAGGGCTACGCGCGCGTGTTCTGGCACGTCATAGTGCGCAGCGACTCGGCCTGCAAGGAATACGGCCCGGCCTTCTCAAAGCGGCTGGCGGAGCTGGCCATGCAGGCCAACAGCGTGTGGAACGCCCCCACGGGCCGCTTCGAGCCAATCGACAACATCACAGTGCAGCCCGACGTCAAGGTGGTGGACCGCGGCGACGGGACGCACGAATACATAGTCGAAATCCGCAACCCGTATGAGGTCAAGACGCACGATGAAGTGAAGGAGTTGCGCAAGGCAATCCGCATCCCCGACATGATTGGCCCGGGCGGCAAGCCTCTTGTAGTGTATGAGATGAAGGCCTGGCTGCCCCTGGCCGAATTTGAAACGCACAATCGCATCCTGCCCCAGCCCTCGCCATTCCGCCTCGGCCTCATGGCCGGGCTCACCAGCGTGCCCACTTACGGCTACACCAAGAACATCCTCAAGGGCGGGGGCGACGCCAACTCAGGCAAAGAGGGGCTCTTCGGCCAGCGCAACGAGAGCGCGGGCGGCTATGTGGACATGTTCTCCAATCTTGGCTACAGCCCGCTCTCGGACTACGTAAATGCCCGGCGCGCCACCTATTGGAGCGACAGGCAGTACAACGCCTACCGCTTCGCTGGCAGCGGATTGCTGAATCAGCCCATGTTCGACGCCTTCGGCGCCAAGACGGTTGGCGGCAGCAATTACCTGGCAGGATTCGACCTCGCGACCTTGCAAAACATCCACGACCAGAACAAGGACTCCATAGTCAAGGCGCTCTTCACTCCCGGCCTTGCCGACCAGCTGCCTCAGGACCCGGTTCTAAAAGACAAGCCATACGATTTCCTCGACTCCATCTCCAAAATCCGCGAGTTCGACCCCTTGGGCGCAATCATCACAGAAAGACAGCTGTGGAAGGGCTGGCTGATTCAGGCCCGCAACCTCATCGACCCGGCCGACGCCAAAACCCTCGCCCTGCTCGACGACAAGATAGACGAGGCCCGCGGGTTCACCATATCAAAGCCTGCGAATGAAATCTATCCGACCATTGTGCGGGGAGTGGCTGCCTGGGGCGTGACCATGGACATGCTCGCCGGCATAGGCGAGTCGGCGCGGCAGCACGGCATCACTGCCATATTCTCCTTCAACCCCCAAAACCGCCTGATGGTGACCTTCTGCCCGGCCCTCGGCGACGTGGCAGGCTTGGGCCAGTCGATTTACAATCCAAACTTCCCGCTCACCACCAAGCTTGTGAACGCCTCCATGTTCGTAATCAACGAGCAGTTCAACCTCTACAAATACGAGGGCGACCGCTCAATCTTCAACATGGACTTCGTGGCCGAAGTGGGCCTGTTCTGGACCCGCAACCCCTACGACTACAAATACAACAGCGAGGTCTGGAACGCCTGGACCCCGCTCGCCACCCAGTGGTCAGCGCCTGTCGGCCAGAAGAACGCGCAGACCATCAATGCGGCGGCCAAGGCGCTCAAGGACAAGCTGCTTGCAAACGACAAGGCCGGCCGCGACATCGCCGACCTCATAATCACCTACTCAGACCCCTACAACCCGAATGCAGATGCCACCAGCGCCACGGGCAATTGCGCCAACGCGCTCAGGCTCATGTCAGAGCATCTCTCCACCCAGATGTATTCTGGCGGGCAGGGCTCCGGCACCTTCCTTGAGAGCGGCATGTATGGCAACGGCCTTGGCACCTACCAGAGCATCGACAGCCTCTTCATCGGCGGCAGGAACATCATGCCTTTCGGCAACATAAGGGTTGACTGGAGGTTCAAGGAGAAGGACACCCGCCTACTTGGCCTGTTCCCAAACGGCACTGGCGTTGACTTGGATATAGTCGGCTCAATCTTCATTCCCTCCGCCCCCTACACGGCCGCGTTCGAGCTGTTCAACAAGGACCGCGCAGTCAGCTATGCCATAAACGACATGCCCCAAATCACCCGCAACTGGATACCTCCAATCCCCTTCCGCCTAATGGCCAGCCGCACGGTGCCCATCCTCGCGGATTTGGCCGGCGACTTCGGGGCCAGCCTCTCAGCCAATGCCACGGCAGTGCAGCTGAGCGAGGCCACCCTGTTCGCCCGCCTCTACTCCGGCTCGGTGCTGCCCGGCACCAACACCCAGTTCAGCGTGGAGGCAGGATATGCAGGCACGGGCATGGGCACCCTCAACCCCACCCTGCGCACCCAACTGCAGACCTACACTCCAATAGGCCCCAACGCCCGCCTCGGCGCTTCGGTGGACTACATGTTCTCCAAGCTTGACTGGGGGCAGGTGTCAAACTTTGGGGTCAGGCTGCAATTCACCTACGTGTTCGGCGGGCCTTACGAAACGAAAACGCCCAGTGGGGAGACCAGGACCTATCTTCCCAACACAGACACCCGCTACAGCCCGCTTCAGTGGGAGAAGTTCGGCGACCCGAACGCAGCGCGCCAGAAATACCTTGACCTTGACAAGGCGCGCGTGGAGCAGAACCCCGCGCCTTCTCCCAAGCCAATCGAGCCGATGAAAACCGAGACGCCCGGCACCACCACTCCAACCAGCATCAAGACTACAATCGGCACCGAGACTCCAACTACCGGCACACCCGATGCCGGAGAGGTGACTCCGAAGAAGGCCACGCCCAAGAAAGTCACGCCGCCTCCTGCCAAAACCGAGCCGAAAAAGGAAGCTCCGCAAAAGCAGGCTCCCAAAAAGGAGGAAGAGGAGCCGGAGGAGGCAGTGCCGCTTGAGCCTGAGGAAAAGAAGGGGCCTGCGAAGAAATAGCGCGCTTGAATGGCCGTGGCGGGGTATTATAATCATGGAAAACCAATGCATGTTGCAGGGGTGAGATGGTGCTTATGTTGTTGCAGAAAGACGAGGGTGTCGCCAGCAAGTCCATCTTTGTCAGCCAGGGCGAGGCAACGAAAAAACTCGAGGAATTCTTCAGAAACCGCCTCGTGGCCATAGTGCAGGATTATGTGAGCGGCGGCACAATCCCAAGCGTTCGGGAAATCACCGACAAGCTCGACGAGACGAGGCTGGAGGATTTCCGCTCATGGCTCAAGGCCTCTCTGGGCGACGGCCCGGCCGCCCGCTATGCCGATGCCGCGCGCCAGACCAAGGGCCGGCGCCAGAGCCTGTTCCAGCAGGTGGGGCAGGCCCTTGAGGACCAGTTCATAGCAAGCCCCGGAAACTTCATCAAGAGCAGCGAGTACGCCCCGGACGCGCAGGCGGCCGTGCTCAAGGAGCCGCTTTCAGAATCCTATTCCAACCAGCGCGCGCTGGAGCATTACGCAGATTTGGAGCGCGAGTATCGCGCCGACTGGGTGGCCATACCCGACGTCATCATACTGCAGGGCATCATCACCCTGGGCCTCGACATGGTGGCCTTGGGCAAGAAGGACAACCGGCCGGATGACGAGATTGACAAAATGCTGGGTTTCCTGCCCGCGGCCGCGAAACCGGCCATATTCGCGCTCTATACGGCCGGCGTCGAGCTTGACGCTCTGGAAGGCCAGATAGCGCAGCAGGGCGGAACGGTCACAGACTCGCAGAAGGCCGAACTGGCTGCAAAGCGCGACGCGCTCAAAACCGCCAGCATCACGGCCCGCGACGCCCTGCGCTCCGAGGCCAAGGGCATGGCAGGCGGCCGTTTCCGCCCCATCGGGAACGCATGGGACCTGCTTTCCCGCTCCCAAATCAAGGCCTATCTGGTGAACATGAAGAACAAGGACGGGGAGTATCTGTTCGATGACTTGAGGGTCAATCTTCCGGCCAAGACTCGCTCCAAATACGGCATCTCGGCCTACGGAACTGGCGGCTCAGACGTGCCGGAGAAGGAATGCACTCTCGCAATCCCCTCCGACTGGCTCAACGACCATTCCAAGCGCCTCGACGGGCTGGGGGCCAAGCTCACGGCCTGGTTCAACCACAACCTCGCCCTGCAGTCCAAGAACATCATCCGCGCGTTCGTGCTGGAGCCAATATTCTCCGACGTCTCCAAGGGGGGCAGTAGCAACGAGCCATGGGCCAATCTCATCCACGATATCCTCATGGACACGAAGTCCAAGGAGTTCGCGTCAGGCTCGGCATCCCACGAGCCGCCGCCCAGCCCTGAGCTCATAAAAAGAAACTGGTATGCGGACATGGTGGACGCCAATCGGAATCTGGACACGAACCTCTTCTACTTCGGAGTCAAGACCGCGCCCCAGCGCCCGGAGATTGAGAACTATCTGGCCGACGGGGTGGACTATCTGGCTGTCATGGACCCGGACATGATGGACTCCATGGCCAAGGCCATCGAAGCGGAGGCCGCGCGCCGGGGGCCGGGCAAATTCTATGACGAGGCGCAGAACCTGCTCAACAGCATCCTCGCATCAGAGGGCGGCAAATACAGGCTCGACGACTCGTTTGAAAAACGCATGGCCTACATGGACTGGATTGACCGGCGCAAGCCGGACAAAAGCAACAGGGATTTCGAGGACCCCGACCATCCGGCCAGCTGGTACCTCAACCTCAAAAACATCCGTTTCACCGGCACCGGCTCAGACGTGCCCACCCGGCTGAAAGTGCATGTGGAGCCTCTCAAGGAGCACGTAGCCAACACCGACAAGGCGGTCGTGGACGTCACCGTCACGCTCATGTCCGGGGGCAAGGAAGACCAGGACCTCATCACGCCGGGCGTGCCGGTGTCGGCCCCGGCAGATTCAAGCGCCCCAATCGGCACTCTCAAGGGCCTCCTCTTCCGCAGCGACAACGGCGAATTCATACAGGATATTGACGGCCCCATCGGCATGCCGGGGCTGCCGGCCCAGGCCAACCGCACCGAAAGCATAGTGGGCATCGACCGGGAGCCGCAGGCTGGCGTGGAGGGCACCAACCCCAAAATAGAGCGCGTCTACACCTTCAGCGTCACCACCGGCGCCGAGGACAAGTATTACGCCTACTACTATTACCAATACGGCAAGGCCGACGGCTCTTTCAAGATACAGGCAGGGGTGGACCCGAAGGATTACATCAGCGAGGAGATGCAGCGCTCGAATGCAGGCACTGCGGTCACCCGCTTCACGCCTCAGGACTACAAGATTACCGTGCGCAAGCACGCGCCCGAGGACGTGGATTGGGACCATGTGGACTTCGGCCCAGTCGCGCAATACATCACTGCCGGAACGGTGACATTCCGCTCCCAAGTGGTGAAGGCCGTCAACGTGCCTGTCACAAACCCTGACGGCAGCCCGGTCATCGGCGAGAACGGCCAGCCTGTCGTGAAGAGCGAAGCCGTCATCATGCCCAATCCGCTCGAGGCCGGCTCGCGCGGCGTGTTCACGGTGAAGCTGGGCGATTTGCAGGTGCCTGCGGAGTTTTTCCGGCGCAACCTTGTGATTCCGGTGGAGGATACCGATGCCAGCGGAAACACCCTCCGGCGCTATCAGCTTCTGGAGGAGCTGCCGGCCTCAAACATGCCCGTGGGCGTCATGGGCATCGGCATGTATTCCGAAGTCGTCGACTACGCGACCGGCTCGGTGACAGACAAGGACGGCAACTCCCCCTTCCGCCTAATCCCAAGCAGCGGCAGGCCGGTGCCGGTTGCAGTCGAGGCAGGGGCCGATGGGAAGCTCGCGGACGGCAGCCACTGGTTCGAGAAGCGGCTCATCTATGCTGGCCAGACTGCCGCCTTTGTCACCTATCACACCAAAATCGACCCAGCCACCCATGAGGAGGTGGCGGCCCCGGAAGCGACCGAATACCGTTTCAACGAGAAGTTTATTCAGCGCGTGATGAGCGGCGAGGAGGCTTCCTTCAGGAAACTCAAAGACATGTTCGTGACCCCCGTAACCCTGGACGCGGGCGGGGCCGCGCCTCCGATAAAGCTCAACTGGTCTGGAAACGGCTTCATAGGCGTGGCGCTGGACGCCGAGGAGTGGGCCAAGGCCGACGTGCAGGCCAAATCCTACCTCTCCTACATCACGCCCTGGGACGTGCAGATAGAGGGCGAGGGCGGCAAGCCCGGCAAGACCGTTCCGCTGACAGTGCGCGAGGGCCCGGGCTCATCCGCAACCGACCCCAAGCTCATCCTCTCCTACCAGCTCAAGGACGAGGCCACCGGCGCGGTCAAAAACGTCGACGTTTATAGGGCGTACAAAGAGAACGGCGGGTGGATGTGCGCGCCCATCCAGGAGTTCGACTCCGGCGGAAACATCCAGGGCGGCTACAAGCTGTTCCTCGAGGCCATCGGCGCCCTGCCAAAGCCTGAGGAGAAGAAGGACAGCGGCGAGCTGAGGGGCGGCGGCATCCGCAGGCTCGTTCCCCGCCGCGCGCGGCACGGATAGGGGGCCTGTGCATGATGATTTGGCAGGACGTCAAAAAAGAGAGCCCCGCGCCCCCGCAGGGCGACGCGGTCAAGTCCGCGCCGCTCACCGTGCTTGACAACGGCCAGCCAAAGCATACGACCGTGAGCGAGGCCCTCAAGCGGGGGGGCAGCATAGACATCCGCCTGCAGGCCATACGCGAGGCCGCCCGCCTCTGCCATGCAGGGCCCAAGGGCGAGGCCGGCGCTCAGGCTGCCGGGGAAGTCGAGGAGTGGGTGCTCAACAACATCTTCTACAAGAGCGCCAAAAGGAACCAGTGGGTAGCCGTGAGCAACAAGCCCGAGCAGCTGGGCGCCATGCTCTACGAAGCCTACAAGGTGGCCGACGGCTATCCAGCAGTGCAGGACGCCTTCTTCAAGCACGTGAGCGAGTGGAGCACGGGCGCAGACACCTCGGCCTTCTGGGAGCTGCTCATCGGCGCGCGCAAGGAGTTCGAGCGCCTGGGCGGGCCTTCGAATTCCTGGCAAACCAACCTTGATTTGGTGGCGCGCCGCCAAGAGCAGCCACTGCAGCATGTGGCTGAAAGCCCGCCAACAGCAGAGCAGAAGGAGGCTCTGTCCAAGACCATCCCCCAGCCGGTCACAGGCAGGGAGGAGGGCAGCGAGCAGGTGAGCGAGATAGACACCGACGCGCTGCTGTCCTCCATGCGCGGCCGCCCGCCGGAAGGGCAAACCGACTCCTATTCCGCCCGCTTTGACGCGGCCCTCCGCCTCTCCAACCTCGCCTCGCGCTCGGAAAACCCCGAGCAAGCCGGCGCGCTTGCAGGCTCCATACTAACGGCTGCAATTTCCGAAAAAGGGGGAAAGTTCTCGATTCCAATCAAGCGGGTGGAGAAGGACGCGGCGAGCGGCGAGCTTACCACCGATGCTGCAGAAAGCGAGAAGCGCGTGCAGTCTTTCCTCAAGCTGGCATACCGCGCCACCTCCAGCTGCCCAACTGAGAGGGCTGCCCTCCTCAAGCGCCTGCAGTCAATTGCCGACCGCGCAGAGGGCAGTCCCGACGAATACATAATCAAGAGCGGGCTGCAGCAGATGGCTGCCGCGGCTTTGGAGGAATTCACCTACTATTCCTCAATAGCAAGCGGGAAAATTGCCGTCCCGCCCGAAGGAGTGAAGCCTGCGGATGCCGCAGGCGCCAAGGCATGGCTGAATGCCAACTCCGGCCTCCTGCCTGCCATACTGGGTGCCTTGGGCGACGGCTCCGCGCTGGAGTTCTACCCGACCGTGCGCACCAGCGTCGAGAATTCGCTTTCTTTCCTGAGCGGCCTGCCCTCCTATGCTGCGGATGCGGCCGGCTCGCTGGACCGCCTCGACTTCTACGCAGGCACGGAGCAGCAGGCAGAATACAAGAAACGCTCCGCACTCACTCTGGCCCGCTCGCTTGAGGCAAACCCGAAGGCTGAGGGCAGCGTGCAGGTGGTCAAGAGCCTGGTGCTCATAGGCCTTGCAAATCTTGACGAGCAGACGCAGGCGGCGGTATATTCCATCCTGGCCGGCGACCTTGCTCTCCTCAGCCAGGCGGTCATCACCTCCTGCGGGCTGGACGCGCGCTTGGGGGCGGAGGGCAGCCTGCTCAAGCCCGTGCAGAAGCTGTTCTCATTCGAGCCTGACAGCGCCTCGTTCGGGTCTGCCCGGGACGAGTACAACAAGGCGGCCGGAGGGCGATTCATAGTCAACCTCACGCTCACAGACAGCGATTTTGACGCCCTCGACCGCAGAGGCTCCGAACTGCGCCGCGGGCTCTTCCAGCTAAAGCGCGAGGGCGAAATGATTTCCATCTATCCAGTGATGCCGCTCAGGCCGCTCACGCCAGAGGCCGAAAGGCTTCTGGGCACTCTGTTCCAGTACGCCCACAGCCGCATGATGGCCGGCGGGCAGGCCAAAGACGACTTCGTTGGGGGAGAGAATGCCAAGCTTGTGATGGCGGACAAGAAGGGGCGGACCTACACCGGCTCGGAGCAGGATTATGCGGAATACCTTTTCAGAAGCGTCCGTTCCATCCTCGCCGACTCGCCCGACCGCGCGCAGCCCGGCTCGGAGAGCTCCAGGCTGGCAGACCTGTGCGGCTATTACCTCCAGCGCCTCGCGGAGGACAGGAAGCGGAGGTAACCCATCACATTAATAATATAGGACGAGGAGTAGAATCCATGAACATGCGCATGGGGGGATGATGGTGTTCTTCGTGTTGCAAAGCAATATACAGGCCGTGCAGACTCCCTTCAACGAGACCTATGAAAAGCAGATGAAAGTGGTCACCAGCCCCAAAACCAGCGCTAACAAAAGGACGATGGCCGCATTCGTGGTGGCCAACACCCTCGCCAATGCCGGGCCGGAGAACGCTTCGCGGGTGATGGCGGAGATAGACAAAATCCTCAAGGCCTCAGAAATCCGCACCCTCGACGAGGCGGACAGGGTCAAGCTGCGCGCGGCCGCCATACTTGCGGGCGAGGGCAGCCCGCAAGCCGCCATGTACGTGCAAAGGCGGCTCGAAGCTGACGGCGTTTTCGACCAGTCCCTCGCCAGCCTCAAGGCGGAGGGCACCTACCTGATTGACGAGTCAAAGGAGGGCAACAAGCGGCTGACCAACATATTCAACTGGGCTTATTCCCCCGAAGTCCAGCGCACCTTCATACAGAGGGACGTGGACGACCTTCTCTCCTTCGCCCGCAGCCTGCCGGAGGACAAGCGCCTGCCATATTATGTCGGGGCCGTGCTTGCGTCAGACAACAAGGTCGGCCTGGACGCCTATACGATGTCCCAGCTCAACCAAGGGGCGTATGAGCAGGCGAACAGCTACATCAACGCCCACAGCCTCCGCCGCTCGTCATTCGTCAGCCCCGCTCCACAGGCCGATGAAAGGAAGGAGGAGCCAAGGAGGGCCGAACCCACCGAGCCGGTCGTCTCAACCGAGGGCGCACCCAAATACGTGCCAATCAACCCGACCGCCGTTGTGGACTGGAGGCCGGGCACGGTAGGCATCAGATACCCGTCCCTCTTCTCAAACCAAGGCCTTGACGTCTCGGGCCTGTTCATGGAGTACCAGATGGGCAACCTTCTGGACATGGACTGGTCAAGCGGCTATCTCAATGCCAAATACCCAAACGAGCTAGATTATCTTACCGACGCCCGCAAATACCTCGGCCTTCTTTTTGGCGCGCGCATTCTGGCCGAGGAATTCCGCCAGAGCAACAACACCCCGGACAAGGAATTCATCGACCTGATGAAGGTCACACTGAAAGACGCGAGGGCGTTTCTCACAGACACCTATTTCAGCGACGACTCCTGGTTCGCCGGCTCGACAGCTGCCCAAGCCAAGGCCCTCTACGACAGGGCCATGAACGGGGATTTTCAGGCATTTCTTGACTTCATCACCATCTGGAGAAACTCGCCAGCCAACCCCATGCGCTACTCCACGGCCGGGCTCGACATCCCAAAAGTCACCATAAACAAAACCAACATCCGCCCGCTGGGCCAGTTCGACATCGTCGTCAACGTGTCGTCCAAACTCAGCGAAGAGCTGCTCCGCGGCATCAATGGCGAGCGCTCGGTGGTCCCGGCCTATTTCGACCTCAACGCCGAGATATACAAGCGCATGAAGAAGTCAACAACATACTTCCTCAACGACAGGCAGGAAGTGGAGTACGAAATCAACGATAACAAGCTGGACCATCCCGGCATCTACACCCTCCGCTTTGCCACGGCCATATTCTTCAACGGCTACGGCCACTTCGTCCGCCCCGGCCTGAGCTATTCGCAAATCGACTATCGGATGGGCGCCGAGCTTGGCGTCTTCAAGCGCGACCAGGTCACCGGCTACTCCGACCCACTCAAGCTGTTCCAGACGGCGGACAACAAAACCCTGAACCTTGACTACAGCCTCATGGTGCGCGCCCCCAGCTTCAAGGACAGGCTCATCACCAACGCCAGAGTGGCGCTGGAGGGCGTCGAGTCCCTGTTCATGCGCGGCGAGTTCTTCAACGTCAGGCCGCTCATAGACGTGGGCCTGCAGATGCAATACCGGCCTCAGGAGATACCATCCAACCTCCTGATATTCGTCCCCAGGCTGCTAATCCCGATAGGCTCGCAGGCGAACGAGAAAGGCCACTATATTTCACCCGCTGTCTCGGTCGGCTATGACGTCTCGCGAAGCAATGTCTTCATCCAGCCCGAGCTTCGGGCAATGTACGGCGGCATCGAGCTGTATGGCGCATGGCAGAACATCATAGGCCAGCCCCACACCGAAGCCAAGCTGGGCCTGCGCATAGACCCTGAGGAGTTCATGAACCTGTTCAGGAGCGCGACAATCCAGCCAAAACAGCCGCCCTCGCCCTAGGTGGATGCATGACAAACCGGTTCCACTTGACCATGCTGCTGCCTCTTCTTGGCAGCCTGCTGCTTCTTGCCAGCGGCGCGTGGGCCTACCAAGAGGTTTCAAAATCATCCAACATCGACCTCATCCAAAACCTCATAGCCAACGTGCACATGAACACCGACATAGGCCTCAGCGCCCGCATGCGCCTGGCCAATGACACCACTGGCGCTGGGCCGGCAGTCATCTACTTTCCCCGCAACATCACAGACGACCAGGACCTTGACGCATCACAAACCGGCCCGAACGGGACCGGCGTCTACATGTGCCCCGGCCAGCTGCGGGTGCTCATCAACCAAAGCTCGACGTTTGCCAACGGGCGCTTCGGCGCCACGGCCAACTATGGCGTGCCCCCGCCTCCAGACGTCAACCGCCAGTGCCCCAACATCCTTCTCAACCAGTGCGGCAACCAGTGCAACATGCCCTGCGGCTGGGGGCAGGACAATGGCGGGCTGGTGCAGTGGATTAACGACCCCGCTTTCGTAACCCGGATGCGCGGCAGCGTCAACCGCATAGTCAACCAGCAAACCCAGCCTGCGGATTACAACTTCATATGCACCGACCTCCAGTCGAAATCCGACTATTACACCATCTTGGAGGTTCCGCCCCCGCCGCCGCAATATCCTGGCCAGAATGCCCAGAGCGGCCTGATATGCTCCGGCTCGGAGTGGGTGACGCTGGATTCCAATCCCATGACAAGGCCGGCAGACGGGGCAGTCTCTCCCGGCCCCATCGTCTCCCCCGGCTGCAACCCGACCACCGGCGACGCGTGGGTGACAGGCAACATGGCCTTGGGCACCCACAGCATCCAGTCCCTGATGGGCTCGCAGCAATGCCTTGGTTTCATCCACATCTGGCCAGACGTGGCCAACAGCGCCCAGAACTGGAAGAACATATACCGGGACAACACCAACGGAGTCCCCCTCGTCGCGCTGAACACGACCGCGGCCAGCTGGAACGTCATAGTGGTGGACCCGCAGACATGCAGCGTGAGCGCAACCGTGGACCCGAGCACCATAGTGCCGACCGACGGGGCCAGCTACCTGCTCAACGTCACAATCTCCAACCCCGACAGCGTCTTTGACATGGTGGCAGACGGGGTCGGCATAGCCAGCGCGCCCGAACCGGGCTGGAACGCGACCCAAGGCCCTGCTCCAAACGGCTTCGCGCCCGACATCATCCCTGCGCAGGGCAACGCCACTCTTGTAGTCAACCTCACAGCCCCAGACCCGCTGACAGTCCATGTGGGCTGCGTTGACATCAGCATCTCCCTGCACTCGGCGCAGCCGATGTGCAACCTGCAGCCCTGCCTGACCAACGTCACGGTGCAGGTGTGCTTCAACAACGCGGACGACCTCGCCGCGCTGGTCATCCCCAATGCCACGTCCGTGCCGGTTACCAAGCCGCCAACAAGCTTCAACGTGGACGTCTACACCTGGAACAGCGGCACGCGGCCCACGCCGCTTGGCACCAACACCTCTGTGGTGCTGGACGGGAGCCCGGCCCGCTATTATCCTGTGCCGATGGGAGTCATCCCCGGCGCGCTGGACGCCAACGGCCTGCCCCAGCCGCCCCAATCCTATGTGAAGCGGACCTACCCCGCCGTCTGCGAGTTCCCCCACCTCGCAGTATTCACTATGGACGCGGACTTCGGCAACCATCTCACAGAAATCGATGAGGTCAACAACCACGCGGTTGGCATAGTGCAGTGCGGCACTTCTCTGGGCTGCTACGACTACATCTGAGCTTTTTTGCCCCCAGAGGGCAAACGCGCGCCGGCCTGCTGGACCGTAGCCGGTGGAGCAGTTGCAACAGGAACTACGTTTCCCTCACTTGATGAATCTGCTTCTGGGGCACAATCACGCCATTCAGGCTGTCTATCAGGGGTTCGTACTGGAAGGCTTTTGAGACTGAGGGATAAAACAGGGCGGCGCCTGACAGAAACGCGACAGCCGACGCCTTGACGGCCAGAGTTTTGAGCCCTTTCTGCATGCCAGCCAAATTGTTTCAACCACTGCTTTTTTTGGGGAAGGGGCTTTCAGGCACGGGGTTTGTTCCCGTGCCTTTCATCATATCTCAAGAGCGTCTTCCTGAGCGCCGGAAGGTCTCTGCTTACGACCTCCCACACCACCTTGTAATCCACGCCCATGTAGTAATGAATCAGCTTGTCCCGCATGCCGGTGATTTTGCTCCACGGAACCTCTTTGTGCGCTTCGCGGAAAGGCGGCGAGAGGTGCTTGGCCGCCTCTCCGATAATTTCGATTCTGCGCAGGGTCGCGTCCCGCACCAGTTCGTTCTTCTCGAATCCGGCCCTGTCCAGCCCTTTGCACCCCTCCTCGATGCTCTCGATGGCGTCCAGAATGTGAAAGATATATGGCTTGTCCTCTTTCATACCGGCACCATGTCCTTCTTGATATAAGGCTTGAAATAGGGCGATATGGACCTCAGGGTCATCAGGTCAACGTCATGGCCGATTTGGCCTTCCATCTCCTGTTCAATCCCCACCAAATCCAGCAGGGAGAATTTCCCCCTTGGGGGCCTGATGGCGATGTCAATGTCATGGTAGTTCTTTTCGCCCCTTGCAAAGCTGCCGAAAAGGTAGGCCTCCCGGATTTTGTATTTTTTGAGCGTCCGGCGGATGGTTTTGATAATCTGCTCGCGCTTCATGGGGAAGAGAGGGCAAACCGGGGAATATAAAGACGCCAGTCGCCAAGGCGGGTTTTCAGCGGATTATGCAGAGAGGCCTGCCGGCCTCTCTTATCGCCCGCCTAGCGGGCGATTTCAGCCTTTATCGCTTCGGACTTGCTGTGCCCCTCACCTGCAGGAAATACACTCCAGAGGGGATGTCGGAGGTGTTGAGCGGGAAGGCGCCAGTTCCGTTCAGCGCGCGGTATCCCACATAGCCGGGCGGGCAGGGCCTTCGGCCGCCCAGTGTTCGCCGCTTGCGTTCGAGCCGGCCAGAGGGGCGGAAAAGCGCTTTGGAAACCTTTAAATATCTGTTCATAAAAATAAACTCATGTTCAAAAAATTGAATCTGTTTTCAAAGACAGAATTGAAGGTTCTCGATTTCATAGCGAAAAGCGACCGCGACCTCTACGAGCGCGAAATAGCCGCCGAGGCCAAAATCAGCGCCGGCTCGGCCAACTCGATTCTCAACCGCTTCGCCAGGCTAGGCCTCGTGGTCAAGACCACGCGCGGGAAGATGTCATTCTATTCGGCTTCAGCCCGCAATCCGGTCCTGCGCCAGTTCAAGGTCTTCAGGAATGTCAATGACCTGATGCCCCTCGTCAACCATCTGGCTTCACTGAGCGGGAGAATCGTCTTATACGGGAGTTGCGCCAGCGGCACCAACACCCGCTCAAGCGACATAGACCTGTTCATCCTGTCCTCGCAGAAGGAGCGGGTCAAACGGCTTCTGGACGAATACGCGGGAATCCAGGCCCTCATCCTGAGCAGCCCCGAATGGGTTTCCCTGTCCAGAAACGACAAGCCGCTCTATGAGCGGATAAATTCAGGCATCACCCTCTGGGAGGCCGGTTGAGATGGACAGCCGCTTCAGGCAATGCCTTGACGAGAGCAAGCTCATCAAGGTCAAGGATGCGCCGGACCTGGCCGCCAAGGAGCTGCTCGCCGCCGCAATGGATTTGTCTTCCGCCCGCACCTCGTTTTCGGAAGAGAACCACAAATGGGCCACCGTGCAGGCCTATTACTCAATGTTCCACGCCGCCAAGGCGCTCGTCTACAGCAAAGGTTACCGCGAGAAGAGCCATCAATGCCTCGCTGTCGCGCTCAAGGCGCTCTATTCCGATGCGAATGCCCTGGACGTGAAGCACTGCAACCGCTTTCGCGACTGCATGGCCCTGCGCCATGACGCTGATTACGGCATGGTGTATTCTGCCCAATCTTCCAGAGAAGTGGTGGGGTGGGCCGGCGAGTTTTTGGAAGCGGCTAAGAAACTGCTTGAAAAGGGGAATAGCGTAAAATGAGCCAGTGCGGCCTGAAAAAAGCGCCAAGGTCGGCTCGGTTTTGCTACTAAAAACAATGTTTAAAGCCCTGTTTTTAGGGCCTTATTCTCCCACACAAATACAGCGTTAGAAACATTTAAATAGGGCAGCAGGCATACTTTTATAGTTCAAATGAGTAGGGGTCATGGGAAGCCCTCTCGACGAAGAAATGGGTGATGCCTATGGTAGGCCCTGTCGTTGCAACCACTCCGCCCAACACGGCACAGCAAGCGGACGCCAAGTTCTTTGCAAAAAATCAGGTGGTGAACGAGCGCATCTTCAGCCAGAAAAATGATTATGACAGGATTCTTTCCCAAGTCAAGTTCAAGCTGCCCATTGACACCGTTATTGCCAATGGCGACTGGAAGCTGGGCCTGAATGTGGACGCAAACGGGCGCATGCTCAAATCCTTCATTGGCCGCGACTTTTCGCTTGGAAATCACATCGTGAGCCTCACCTCCACGTGGGGGCCGGAGAATGGCGTGGCTTGGCTGGGTTCGGCGAGCGACAGCAACAGCATAAAGATGGATGTCAAGGCGGTGGAAACAGACGGCAAGCTGTCGCTGGTTTTCACGGCCAATGACTGGGAATCCAAAATAAGGACCATCGTGCTGAAGGATGGAGAGCAGCCGGAATTCATATTCAACAACGGAGTCAAGGACACCACTGACAAGGGATGCATTGTCGAGTTCTCGAACGTGCAGAAGAGCGGGGACAACATCAACCTGACGGCCAGGCTGGTGAAGGATTACACTGCTTCTGGAGGCGTGGTGACGGATGAGAAGAACAAGCTTGTGTTCCCGCCCAACTTTGACTTGTGGGGCCTGATTGACGCGTCGGCGGCCACGCAGGTGCAGAACTGGATTGATTTGACCGTGCAGGACACGCTGGTAGCTACGATTGCGCACTGGGGCAGCAAGCTTACCTTCACCACCGAGACATTCTACAACGTCCTGAAGGCGGATATCACCAACAATTACAAGTATGACAAGAGCAAGCACGAGTATTGGGCAAGATACGTATACGAGAATGGAAAATTTGACGGAGAGATGAGCGGAGCGTTTTACGAGCTTGGAATGAGAAAGGATGGCAAGACCCTTCGCGTTCCGCACAGCTATGCGAGATTCACAAGAGCCGGCTCCCCCCAGAACCCGGATACGACTTCTTACGTGCTTGGCGACCTCGACAATGCCACAGCTACACCAATAGGTCTTGGAGGGGCTCCTTCGTCCCAGACAAATGTGTTTGGAAGCCTATGGCTGAATAGCGAGGCGGGCAGATACTTTGCTTTGCAGAAAGGGACTCGTGTTCTCAAAGAGCAGGATTCTGCAGTTGGTTTTTGCATAATGAGGACCCCAAATGACGATCCAAATGGGAGATGGGCGCTTCGATATGGAGTATTGGAGTTCGGAGCAGTAGTATACAAAACGGGTGTTAGTTACCAGATAAATATCGAACGCACGGATACCGTGTTCACAGCAGACTACAATCTCCGCGTCCGCAAGGTCAGCGAGCGCCACATCGTCATCGAGGACATCAACCCTGAATCCATGAAGGGGGACAAGTTCTACACTCCCCAGACGGCCCTGACGCCCTATGAGAGGAGCCAGGACACCACGGACGTGATTGACCCCATTGCACACTCTTCTGTGCTCAAGGTTTATCCCAACCCTGCCCACGACCAGCTCACCGTTGAAGTGTCCGGACAGGGCCATACTTGGGTGAACCTGACCGACATATACGGCAGGGTGGTGAAGAACGTCTACAACGGAGAGGTGGAGGGGAACGAAAGCTTCCCGCTTAACACGTCCGACCTGTCATCTGGCATCTACTTCCTGCAGGTGAGGGGCACCAACAAGGCCGAAGAGATTAAGGTGGAAATCATCCGCTAAAAACCCCTCTTTTTCAGCATGAGCCAGCCGTATAGGTGCCCCCGGCAGGGCAGACGTAAGTGCAGAGATGAGTTTCCGGATTGCAGGTGAATCCTTGCGGGCAGCTGCCCCCGCCAGCCGGTATGCAGGTGCCAGCGTCGCTGCATCCCTGGCTGTATGGACAGCAGCTCTGGACAGTATTCGGATAGATTTCACTGGCGCATATGTAATTTCCGTTTGGATAAGTTCCTACGCTGCAGCAGCTTGGGCTGGAGTCGTTCACGGGCGTCTGGCCGGCGGAGCAGCAGAGCCATGGGGTGCCGCTGCCTCCCGGGCTGGTGAATTTGTATGCAGTGCTGCCCGGCGCGCAGCACGTCCCTTCCGCGCAGACATTGCTGGCCGCGCAGCATTGGTAATATCCGCTTGGCCCCACGCACAGCTTAGTGTCGCCCGCAGGGCAGCATTCGTTTGGCACGTTTACTGCCGGAGGGCTGCTCGGCAAATCGAAGTTTGCGGATGAAATCACGTTGCCGCAGCACTCCAAATCACCGGCGCCGCACAAGGTCACCGTGGGGCTGCTGCAAGCCAGCTCGTCCGTTCCGCCGCAGCAGGCATAACGGGCCGTGCCGCTCAGCATTAGGTAGGAGCAGGAATTGGCGCAGCATCCGCTTGTGGTGTTCAGGGGGCAGTAGGCCGTGCTGTTGGCGGCCGGGCAGCACATGTTGCCTGTTCCGCCTGCAATGGGCGCTGGCTGGTTGGGCGGAGCGCAGCAGCCCACCCCTCCGCTTGTGAGGTTGCAGACAGGAGTTAAGGGGTCTGCGCAGCAGTATCCTTTGCCTGTGGCGCTGTCAATTGAGCAGGCATGGGGGCAGCACTGGCTGTCTCCTGTGCAGAAGCTCTGGGGGAGCAGGGCTGCGGGACAGCAGATGTTGTCGCCGCCCTGCGAATAGGGGGTGTTGTCTTTTGCAACCGCAGTGCCGCCGGTGGAGGGACCGCAGCAGACCAACTGTGCAGGTGTTTCTGTATTCTTGCAGAAATCTGTTGAGTCTGCCGGGCAGCACTCCTGCTGTCCGCCGCTGCCCAAGCAATTCTCGGTAGCCATGCAGCATGTCGTTCCCCGCGTCATGCTGTTGCAATAATCCTGATTGTTCCCGCAGCACACCTGATAGTTGCACGCCGCGCCGCATTCAGTTGGCGGGTGGCAGGTCTTGCAGCAGACCGGCGTCTGGTTGGTGCATGCCTGCGCGCAGGCCGACGTGCCGCTGGAGCAGCACAGCTTGCCTACAGTGCAATCGCTCTTGTTGTACGGGGTAATTTCCTGTCCAAGCGTGCCTAGCGGCAAATTCCCAATGTCATAGCAGCAAGTTCCCAAGTCATC
>JAKAME010000049.1 GCA_021813025.1 Microcaldota archaeon | reverse complement strand
GGTTCTCCAGTCCGTCGCACAGGAACGCGAAATCAGTTTCGTTCGACCCCTCCGTTTTCGTGTCCTTCGTGAGCTTCAGCTCGTATATCCGGGCAAAGTCCAGATTCGCCTGCTTGCATTCGGCGATGAACGTGCGGTCGACGGTGGTCGTGCCGACCTCGAACTTGCCGAAGAAATCGAACGTGTCCAGGGCGATTGCGTCAATCTTGGTCACGTCGGCGAGGTAGTCATCCACGTTGTCGCAGATGGCCTCCGTCCGGCTGCCGTCAGCCTTGAAATCGTTTCTCAGCCAGCATTTGTCCTTGATTTTCTGCAGGGAGGCCTCGACGCGGGCCATCTGGCCCTTGAACTCGGTGTAATAATCAGTCATCTTGGCGCTTTTCAGTTGGGAGCTTGAGGTTGTGTTGGAGAAAAGGGCGGAAATAGTGCCCCATTCCGCCAGTATCCCCCTCTCGGCGTCCAGCCAGCCGGCGTACTTCTTGTACTGCGACTTGAACCCGTCCAGCCTGCCCTGCAGGCCGACCGAGCGCAGGTCGCTGCACAGCACGTCGAGGCTGTCCAGGTTTATGTCGGTGTCGTTGTTCTTGAGCTGAGTCTTTATCCTTTCCAGCTGGAAGAAGCACTTGTCCAACTCCTTCCTGCTCCCGCAAACCGCCTTGGTCTCGTTCGATGAGTAACGCCAATCCTTGTCGAGCGTGCCGAGCTTTTCGCAGGCGGCCCTGATTTTGTCAGAGTCTGCCTGATAGCGGGGCTCGAAGGAGGCCAAGGCCCCCTGCTCCTGAAAGTCCAGAAGCGCGGAGGCGGAGTTCATGCCGGAGGCGACGGCGGCCTCATGAGTCTTGATTTCCTGGGAGTTGGGGGCCGTGCAGCCGAGCGCCAAGAGTAGAAAAACCCCGAAAACAGCCAGCAGGCGACTATAATCAGCCATAAGCATACGTCCAGCTGATGCGGTTTTGGGGAAAAGCTATATAATCCTTGTCAAGGGGCCCGGCTTGGCTCCGCCCGCAGGGGGCCAAGCCGCCGGCGCCTGCGTTCTTTGTCAGAGCTCCCGGTGCCTTCGTTCTTTCCTTCTCAGCCTGCGCGCACAAGCGAGCCATCCGCCCAGTCCTGCTCGAACGTCTGAACCAGCTGGCTCAGAGCCGGTCCCTCCAGCAGCACGTCCACCTCCCTGTTCTTGTTTTGCGCCGCTTTCGAGAAATTTATCGAGCCGACCAGCGCCTGCTTTTTGTCCACAATCATCATCTTGGCGTGGGTGAGCTGGTAGCGCACGCTGGCCCATCTCACCTCCGCTCCCCCCGCATCCAGCCCCTGCGCTATCGAATTGAGGCTGCTTGACTCCACCCTCGGCTCAAGCAGCACGCGCACCTTCACCCCTCTGCCTGCTGCGTCAGTCAGCTCGCGCGCCAGATTCTCGTCAGTGAAAACATACATCTCGACGTCGATGCTGGTTTTCGCCGAACGAATCAGGGAAATTATCTCATCGCCTGAGCCGGGCGAGAAGAGTGGCTGCACAAAATTACAAGTGGCTGCCGGTCCGAACAATCCAAGAAGATTTGCAGTTGTTCCAGCAGCGCAGGCCTGCGCTGCTGTTCCGCCAGCAGCCGGATTATTTGCAAGCGCAGGCAGCACGACAACAAACAGCAGTGCAACAAACAGTGCGCCGCACAAGAATCCAGCAAAAAGAGAACGCCTGTCTCCGGCAAATCCGGCAGCAAGGCCGCCGCGGCCATTCGCAGCTCCTGGCGCCGACGAGCGGTTTTGCATGCAAACTCTTTTCCCCAATCTATGCGTGCTCCATCAGCTTGAGAAGAATCGCCTTCTGCACATGCAGCCGATTCTCGGCCTGGTCCCACACTGCAGACTGCGGGCCGTCAAGCACGTCGGAGGTTATTTCCACCCCCCGCCGCGCGGGCAGCGGATGCATGACTATTGCATCCGGCTTTGCAAGCGCCAGAAGTTTTGCATTGAGCTGGAAGCCGTCGAAATCGGCCATGAGCGCGGCCTCGTCCCCCTCCCGCCCCGGCTCCGCCCACACGTCGGTGCAAAGCACGTCGGCCCCGCGCGCGGCCTCTTTTGGCTCGTGCAGCACGCGCACTGCCGAGAATTGTTTGGCCTCTTTGAGCGCGCGCTCTTTGGGCTGGCGCGAGCGCGGGCAGGCCAGCACTACTTCCATTCCCATCTTCGCGGCAGCCAGCATGAGGGAGGTTGCCATGTTTCGCGATGCGTCGCCCAGCATGCAGAAGCGCCTGCCCGCAGCCAGCTTGCCCCGCTCGCGCATGGTGAGCAAATCGGCCATTGCCTGGCAGGGATGCTCCTCATCCGTCAGCCCGTTGATGACAGGCACCCGCGCCGCTGCCGCAAGCTCGACCAAATCCTCCTGCCGATAGAGGCGGGCCATGATGACATCGGCATACCTTCCCAGCACCCTGCCGGTGTCCGCCACGCTCTCCCCCCTTCCCATCTGCGTCTGCGGCACGTCGAGGCTGATTGCATGCCCGCCAAGCTGCGACATGGCCACGTCAAAGCTCACGCGGGTGCGGGTGGAGGAGCGCTCGAAAAGCATTGCCAGCGTGCGGCCTGCCAGCGCGCCGGCCCAGCGCTGGCGCTCGCGCTTGACCCGCGCGCTCGTCTGCAGAATCTCCTCAAGCGCGGCCGGGCTGGTTTCGCGGATTGACAGGAAGTTCATGGAGAATACCCCTGCCCCCTAATCTGCGCGATGGATAATAAACGTTCTCGTGCGCCCCCGCCCATCATGCATAATAAACATTCTTGTCCCAGCGCAGAAGCATGCAAGCATCCAGATTGTCCCGCCGCCCCTCCGTCCTGCCCGGCCTCCTCCTGTCATCCTTTCTTCTTCTCATTCTCCTCTCCCCGCATACGCGCGCCCAGGTCGGCATCACCAGCGGCTGGGGAGAGCAGCTGGAGGTGCGGATTCTGGACGGCCACGACCGGCCCATTCCCGGCGCCATGGTCAACGTCACCTGGCCAATCAACGCCTACAAATGGGGGGTGACGCACACTGTCGCAACCGACGCGCGCGGCAGGGCGCATTTCAGCATAGCCACATACGAGTTCATGGCTGACAAGGTCAACTACACATTCTACATCAACGCCTCCTACGACGGCAAGCGCGTGAGCGGCTCCTTCGACCACCGCATAGGCTCGCAGCCGCGCACCCTCTGGATTCCGGCCTACCGCGTCGACCTCTTCACGCGCGACCAGAACGGCCGCGCCCTGAGCCTTGACGTGGTGGCGGACGGGCAGGTCCGCGCCCGCACCAACGAGAACGGCTGGGCGCAGCTGGTGCTTGCCAAGGGCTCGCGCAGCCTCGTTGCCTCGTTCGCCGGCAGCCAGCAGAAGCTGACGCTGGACGTGCAGGACGACCGCAACGCCACCTTCGTCTTCCGCCTCTACAACGTCCGCATCCGCCTCCTCGACGACGCCGGCAACCCCCTCTCCATCGCCCTCAACGCCGGCCCGGACCTGTATTCTGCCGACGAGCAGGGCTACGTCAATCTCTACAACCTCACCGAAACCACCCTGCCCATCACCGCAATCTACGGCAACTTCAAGAAGTCGATGACCATCGACCTCTCCCTGCTCAACCAGACCGTGCTTGTCTTCGACACCCACGCTCCCGTCATCGGAGCGCCGCAGAGCGTCTACAACGGGACCACCCTCGTGGTGAGCGTGCCCGTCTCCGACAAGGGCGACTATGCATCCGGAATGTCCAGCGGGCAGGCGGCCGTCATGCTGCAGTACACGCCCGCCGGAAGCCTCGAGCCCAGGACGGTGCCCATGTATGCGGTGGGCTACAACCGCTTCCAGGCCGCCATCACCCTGCCCGCCGGCTCGCCCGACGTGCGCTACACCATCATCGCCACGGACGCGGACGGCAACCAGGCCCAGTCAACCGACGTGTTCAACATCGCCGTGCTGCCGCCGCCCAACAAGACGCAGAGCACCATCACTCCCGCCCCGGTGCAGGCGGACTTGGCGGGCCAGTTCTGGTGGGTGGGCGGAGTGCTTCTCCTTGTCATAATCGGCGGGGGCTACTGGTATTACGTGAGCCGCCGCCCGCCCTCAAGCATGCCCGGCGGGACGGAATACAAATACAAGAGCAGCGAGAAAGAGTCCTCCGGCCTGAAGTTCCCCATCCTCGGCAAGCCAAAGCCGCCCGAGCTGCCGAAGAACAATAATGGGGAATGAGCGGATTTTCATTCGGAGAAGAAACACAAGACGACGGCTCAGAGCCTCCATGGCGCGAATTCGCAGAATTAGACATTAGGGAAATATCTATTTGGTTATCTCATCATTGGGATTACCCCAATGGGTCAATGGGTCATATCCAGGGCCCAGCTCTTTTTGCTTGATATTCTCGATCAGCTGTCTAGCCATGGCCGGAAAATTCTCGATGAATTCCGCATCATAGGCTGACGGAGTCTTATTGTAGTCCTCCTGGATGAGATTGACCGCGGTCAGAACCGAGCCGAGATCCTTGAGAATTTCTTTTCCCTTATAGGTAAAACGCAGATCCTCTTTGCGCATGAACAGATGGTCGAACGCCCGGAATGCGAACGTCCAATCGGAACCAATGCCAAGAGCGGCATTAACAATACGAGAGTCATACCGTTCCACCCTTCTCTTGAAATTGAAATGCATGAATCCATTCTCGTCCGGACCATACTTGGTTTTCATCTCATCGATGGCGAAGAGCATCTGCTTGCTCTCATCGACCGCCAAATCCACCAATCGTTCCTGTAAATCAAAATCCAGCGCAATGAAGAGCGAATCGCGTTGCAGCATCGAGCGGCAGAATGCCCTGAGCTTGGTCTCATAATCCAACCGATTGATGAGCAGCTTCTCAAGCTCCGGTTTCCGCTCCCGGCGGGCTTCAGCGATTCTCACTTCGATCAGGCTTTTCTGATATGGGATATTATGGGCCGCTTTTGCTTTGGTCGAGAATTCGGTTTCCGAGAGGATTTTCTCAGATTTGATGATATCCCTGACTACCGGAATCAGCGATTTGACGAAACGGACATATTCCCTTTTTGGCAATGTGTAATCTCCGACATATGGTTCCGAAAGCGCGGGTTTATTCCTCCATGCCCACGCATCGGCCTTTTGGATCTCTTTTATCCTCTGGACTGGATGGAAGCCTTTCATGTTAATTATTATGGTAAAACATGTTTATAAATGTAACCTCAAACGCAGCCGCCATTTAGTCAATCGGCTAGCCCTCCGCCATCATTCCCCTGTGCGCAGCGAATATACGCATCAGTACTCCCACGAGAAAAAGAGAAACCCGGTAGTTTGTTTTTTTCCAAGGTTTTTTTGCGCGGGAGGGGGAATCAGGAATCAAGAAAAACCACAAGGGGGAGGGCGGAACCCTCCCCCTGCGGTTGTCTTGCGGGAGAAGGGATTTGAACCCTTGTAGGCGCTAGGCCAGGAGATGGCGCATCCCGCAATTGGGAGGCGCCTGGCACCCGAAACCAGTCGGGGGATCTTGAGTCTCTCGCATTTGACCGGGCTCTGCCACTCCCGCAGAGCTATTCGGCGTGGGAGATATTTAAAATGAGATGAAACGCGCAGAAAAATTCCTACGCCGGCGCGCGCAGCAGAAGGCCGATGGCATAGCCGGCCAGCGCGGCCAGGCTCCCCACCAGCACCATCTCAAATCCGCTGCGCGTCCAGCTGCCCACAGTCCAGCGGGCCTTGAGAGCGCCTGTGGAGAAGAGCACGAGGGCAGCCGAAAGGACGGAAAGAGCGACTGCGGCATGCACCTCGAAAAAGAAATAGGGCCACAGGGGGACCAGGGAGCCGGCCATGGTGGCCAGCCACACCTTGGCTCCTTTGGAGAGCGGGGAGCCGTTGGAAGGCTCGTGGGGCGCGAGCAGGCGGGCGCGCAGGTAGCGGAGTTTTTCCGCCCCTATCCCCCTGAGGCGGAGAAGGATTCGCTCTGTTTCAGGCCTGCTCATGGAGGCGGCCAGCGCCGCCTTCTTCTCATAATCCAGAGCCGCTTTGCTGGAGGTGTAAGCCACGGCGCCCATGGAGATGGATTCTGCGAACATGGCCGCGAGGCCGGACACGATGACGAGCTTGGGGTCTGCCGTGGCCCCCATCACTCCTATGGAGAGCCCCAGCACGTTCACCAGCCCGTCCTGGCCGCCCAGGATGACGTCTGAGAGATGGTAGGCGTAGTCAGATGCCATGTGGTTCATATGAACGGGCGGTTTATAAACAAAGGGCCGCCGCCCGTCGATGGCCAACAGGCTTTATATACTTTTACTGCTGGGATGGGGGCGGTGATAGGCATGATATACAATCCTGCTTTGATGCTCACTCGCTCAGCTGACGAAGACGAAGACGAGGATGTCGACGAGGACGAGGATGAGGACGACGACTTCGACGACGACTTCGAGGACGAGGAAGAGGAATAGCGGACGCAGCCAGTCTTTTTTCCCTCTTTTTAGCCCTTTTTTCCCATACCCAGCGGAAAGCCACCCTCTCCAAAGCCCTATAGGGCTCCAACACTCTCTTAGTTTGCAGACGGAATGGGCGATGGCCAAGAGGATGGGGCGATTCACATGGTAGTGGAAGAGGAAATCGTGCATTGGTGGAAGGACGACAAGGGCGAGAGCCACAGAAACGCCCTGCGCCTCGAGCGCGAGGATGCTGCCGAAGTTAACGGCTTTCCCCGCGACGGCATCATAGTGGTGCGCATACTAAACACGGTGAGCCAGCAGGCCATCCGCCTCTCTCCGGACGAGGCTTTGCGGATTTCCACGCAATTGCTGTCTGTTTCCAAGGATTTGCTGCAGCAGAAAAGAAGGCTGTGGCAGACGCACGAGGATTAGAAGCGCAGACTTTTGGTGAGCAGATGACTTATAAATTCTGGAGACCAAACCCGCTTGGTCATTCAATGGCGGGGGACACGCTTAAGATTTGGAACGAGGGCGCCAAGATTCTGGTGCGCAGCGACGCGCGCCATATCACCACCTACGGCCGCACCCTGCGGGAGGCGCTGCTCAATTTCAGCGAGGCCTATTCGCTCAACCTCGCAGAAGGCGCTCCCGTTTCTCCCCGGTCTGCGCGCACGGATGACCGCTATGGGCGCCCGTCTGCCCGTCCTGTCCGCTCCGCAGCTCATTAAGCTGCTCGCAAGAGCGGGGTTTATCCCAGTAGCCCAGCGGGGCTCCCACATAAAAATTGAGGGCGTCAGGGCAGGGCAGCGCCGTTTCACCACCCTTCCGATGCACGGCAGCGAAGATTTGCCCGCAGGCATTATCAAGGCCGTGCTGGCCGATTTGGGCATCAGCCGCGAAGAGCTGCTCCAATGGATTGGTTCCAGGCGGGGGAAGCACTGATTCTCTCAAATGCGAGCGCTGGTACCGCGGCATGATTTGAAAAGAAGTCAGAGAAAAGAAAAAGAACGGATGGCGCTCTCAAGAGGCAGCAATCTGGTTCGGGGCCGGAAGCGAGAAGGTGAAGGAGTTCTCGCCCGGCGTCTTGACTGCCGTCACCTCTTCAGGCTTGTTGAAAACAACTAGTGTGCCTGACAGGCTGAGAGTTGGGATTCGTTCAACCTTGCCGAATACGCTCAGACGCGGCATCTTGAGGAACACCGTATTGATAAGCTGCTCCTCGTTCACATAGACTTCCTTCTCGCGCACCAGCGCGTATGTCTTGTAAGCCCCTTTCTCCAGCTTGACCTGCTTGAGCTTGGCCCCGGCGCGCGCGGACTCGCGCTCAACATCTGCGAGCGTGAAGCCGGACGGGCGGCGCTTGACGATTTCCTCAACCGTCACCTCGACTTTGCGCTCCTTGCCCCCGTGCTTGTTTTCCGCGATGGGGTGGAAAACAATTTGGCCTTCGCGGAAGCGGTCAGGCGCGAGGCCTTTTTCTCTACCTAAAATGCTGAGGCCATGGATGTAATTTTCAACAGTTCTTGCTGGGTCCTTCGGCATCCATTTCATGAAGTGGGATGGACCCAAGGGGGATATAAATTCCGGTTTCTTAGGCATTCGCATCTGGAATGAGTTGCTCATATTCATCACACCTCTGATAAGATTGGGAATCTTCTCCTATTTAAACCTATCTTTCCAATATTTACAACTATTATGCTGGGGCGAATTGCCTAGCTTCCCTCTTTTCCACCCTTTCCATTCACAGCCTTTTTCAGCAGCTCCACAATGTCAAGCCCGTCAGCCCCTGCCGTCGTCTCCGCATCCAGCTCAACGGCTGCCGCGCCTGCGGAAATGAGCGAGCGCACCTGCGAGGGCGTGCGGATGCCTGCGCATGAAATCACTGGCCTCGTGGTGCGGTGCGCCGAGAGCAGCGAAAGAGTGGTATTGATGTCAAATCCGCTCTGAGCCCCGAAGGGGCTTGGAGCGCCATGGGGCCGCGCCCCATGCGCGTTCCCATTCGCGCCAGAATTGTGAATCGCGATGGCGTCAGCCTCAGTCCCGCGCGCATGCGTCATGTCCTGCGCAGTGCGCACCTCCATCACGACTTCCATGTCCAAATCATGCGCGGCCTCGATAAGCGGATGCGCCTCAAAGCCCGCCAGCTCAAGCAGGGGGCGCGAGAGCACAATGGCGTCCCCCCCAACTATCTGGCGCGGGTCAATAATCAAGTCGCGCGCAACCACTGGAAAAGGCCGCTCGCGGGCCAGCCATCTCAAATCCCCCGCCATGTGCCTCGGCTCCACCCACACGCTCATTGCGGATGGAGATGCCAAAGCCAGCTTCTCAAGCCGCTCGCAGGCAGTCGCGCGGCAGGGCAGGATGAGCCGCCCGCCCGGCCGCGCAGTGGCCACTTCAAGAATAAGCGGCAGCCGCCCTTCCGCCATCTCGCGCTCCAGCTTCTCGCACAAGGACTTGCGCTCCCGCCGCACGGGCGAGAGGCGCTCGTAGTAGCCTGACTGGATGGTGGAGCGGATGTCGTCTAGGATGGAAGAAGGCAGCTGCATGAACACGACCTATCAGCGCGACTAATCATCACTTGTTTTCGCTAAGGGGGCGAAAATTTATATCTGAAGGGGATGGTTTTTTGGCGCAGGCATGGCGCGGCAGTTCTCTTATCCCGACGCAGTAGCGTTGAGGCAGGCTGTCGGCGCTTCGGTGTATTGCTCGCAAAGCCACTGCGTTATGCCCTCCTCGCTCTGCATGCCGGCCAGCGCGCTCTCGCCTTTGGGCCCGTGCGCCACTATGGTGGGGAACAGCACGAACACGCGCCGCGCCTTGTAATCGGCATAAAGCGCGGCCACGCGCGAATCAGTCGAGCGCAGCGCCTCGTTGTATTCGTTCAGGCTCACTGCCGGGCCGAAGCGCATTGCCACAGACACAAGCGCAGGGCGCGTCAGCTGGCAGTATGAGCACCAGTCGGCAAAAAGGTAATCAAGGCGCACCTGCTGCGGCATGGCGCCCGCAGCGGGCGAAGCAGCCGCCGGGCCAGTGCCGGCCGCACCCGAGGCTGCTGCCGGGCCGCCGCCTCCCAGATTCTGCGGCCCTCCGGCAGCCGGCACGTAGGCGGGATAGTGCAGTATGAGCATGGCAAGCACTATGAGGGAGAGGATGATGGCGAGCGCGGAGAGCGTTTTGTCCCAAGTAAGGTTGCTTGGACGGGCCATGGCGGGCCAACTGCCTTGAGGTTTAAAACGTTTCGTCCTGCCATCTTTTTTCTCATTCCTTCTTCGGCCTCATCGGGGCCATGATTTCCTCCAAAGAGGGCGAAAGTATGGCGCTGGCCCCGTGCCAGCGGCGCGTGCGCTCCACAAGCACTGCCGCGCGCAGAAGCTCTGCCACGCTCCATGCCTGCGTGGGGCAGCCTCCGTCCGCGCCTGAAGCCGGGTCCCTTACCTCCGCCACTCCAAGCAGGGTGCCGGGCTGGCGGGGGGCGGCTATTGCCATGAGCTGGCGGTGCAGCTCCTCCGCCCTTTTCGGATAGCAGCGCAGCCAGGCCTCGGTCCACACGCCGCTCAGCCAGGGCCA
>JAKAME010000048.1 GCA_021813025.1 Microcaldota archaeon | reverse complement strand
ATTCTTCAAACAGCAAAACCACCCAATGTCGGGGGGTTCGCTGGCATGGTTTTTAAATTCTCATTCGACAAGTCAATGGCCAAGCCTTGGTAGCTCAGCCTGGTTAGAGCGACTGACTGTTAATCAGTAGGTCATCGGTTCAAATCCGATCCAGGGCGAAACCGCAGGGGGGCTTCCGCCCCCCTTCAGTTCCACGTTCCTCCTGATTCCCCCCGCGCGCTCCTTTCTGATTCTCCCCCTTAGCCGCCAGCATAGCCCGTTCGCTTAATAAGATTATATATGATTTAATTTTCATGGGTTTAGCAGAGTTCACGGTCGCGTTCCGCGAGATTTTCGAAATCGCCCTCATCTTGGGCGTGATGCAGGCATACCTGCGGGAGACAGGGCGGGAGGCGCAGGCAGGCAAGCTTCTGGCCGGCGCGCTGGCCGCAGGGCTGGCCAGCCTGCTGGCGGCAGGCGCGTTCTCCGCCGCGCTGGAGGGCTGGCAGGGGGGCGAGCAGCTGTTCGAGGGCGCCACGCTGCTTCTGGCGGCCGCCATGGTGAGCGGGCTCATTCTTTCCATGATTGGAAAGGGGAGCGTCAGGCATTCGCTGCATGAGGGGATGGAGCGGCACATGAAAACAAGCGGGCGCCCTTCGCCCCAAGCCCCGCCATTCCTCACTTCCCAAGCCCCTTCATTTTTCGCCTCGTGGGGGCTTGCTCTCTTCGCCTTCGTGGTAGTGCTGCGCGAGGGCATGGAAATAGTGCTGTTTTTTGCAGGGATACGGATGGCCAGCGGCGGGCTGGAGATGGGGGCTGCGCTGGCCGGCGCCATAGCGGCGCTGGCGCTTGCATGGGCGCTCTTCCGCGCCATCGTCAGCTTCGACGCAGGCCATTTCCTGCGCCTGAGCGCGCTTCTGCTCATCCTGCTGGCAGGCGGGCTGGCGGGCAGCGGCGTGCACGAGCTGCAGGAGGCGCACGTGGTGCCAGAAATGCTGGGCGTTGCCTACAACATCAACCCGCCGGCTCCGGAGGGCGGGCCGTATCCGCTGCTGCACGAGAAGGGGCTTGCTGGCGGCGTGCTCAAAAGCGTGCTTGGAGTGCCGTTCTCGCCTTCATGGGAGCAGCTGGCAGTGCAGGGAATTTATCTTGGCGGGATGCTCGTGCTCTATAGGAGGGCAATAAGAAAAAAGAGGTGATTGGATGGATGGCGGCAACAAATTGAAGGACGGGGACACGGCCCCGGATTTCGAGCTGGAGGACACGCAGGGTGGAATGCACAGGCTCTCGGAATTCGCCGGAAAAAAGCTGGTGCTTTATTTCTACCCCAAGGACGACACGCCCGGCTGCACGATTGAGGCCTGCGACTTTACTGCCAGGCGGGGGCAGATGGAGAAGGCCGGGGCAATTGTCGTGGGCGTAAGCCCTGACGGGGCGCAATCGCACGCCAAGTTCGAGGCCAAATACAAATTGCGCCACCTGCTGCTCAGCGATCCGGAGCACAAGGCTGCCCAAATGTATGGAGCGTGGGGGGAGAAGAAGTTCATGGGCAAAAGCTTCGCAGGAATAAGGCGCAGCACGTTCGTCATCGGCGCGGACGGGCGCATAGCGCATGCGCTCTACGACGTCAGCCCGGCCGGGCATGCCGAGCAGATTCTGAAAATGCTTGGCAAGATTTGAGAACGCGCATGGATGGGACTGATGGCGGCCTTGAACAGGGGGGCAGAAAGCAGCTTGATTAAGCTTTCCGTCCAAATTTGCATCCATGATAAGCACTTCATCCGAGGCAGAGCGGCGCGCGCACCACCACGAGTGGTTTTTCGAGACGCTGGCCAACCCTCTGCGCATGCGAATCCTGCTCATGCTCATGGACAAGCCCCGCTCTGTGGGGGAAATCGTCGATGCCAGCGGGGAGGAGCAGAGCAAGGTGTCGCACGCCCTGCGCATCCTGATGCTCTGCCACCTCGTCAGGCTGCAGAAGAAGGGGCGCCTGCACATCTACACCGCCGAGAGCAGGCGCGTGCGCGCGCTCTTCAAGCTTGTGGACGAGGCTATGTGCGCAGCCTGCGGCGGGTGCTGCGGGCAGGAGGCGCGCAAGCGCGCCAGCCGCACGAAGAAGAAGAAATGACCGGATAAGCCGGAAACTATTTTTTTTCCAATCCCTAGCGGCGGCGCCTGACCTGCGCAACCAGCAGCGCCACGTGCGTCTGGCGCGTGATTCGCTCCACGCGGTCCTCCATCTCGTGGATGTCGTCCCACATGAGCTCGAGCGCGGCGCGCACGCTGAAAGTCATCGCGTGCGCCGATGACGAGGAGACCGAGGTTTCCTCCAGGCCGAGGCGCAGGGGCACCACGTGGGCCGGCGGCCGGTCGGGCGAGGGGCCTTCCAGCGGCTCGGAGACCGCGATGGCCTCGGCCAGCGGGGCGGAGAGGCGCAGGCTCTGCCTCTTTCGTTCCTCCTCTTCCTCGCGCACGCGCGCGTCCAAAGGCTTGGCGCCTGACGAGAATGGTTGGGCGATTCCGCTCATGCCTACCTACCCCTCTGTTTGCTCGCGCATGCTTTGGAAAAAGGGCCTTTTGCCAAAAGCCCCTCCATTTGCGCGCTGGTCGCTGGCTTTTGCTAAAAGCAGAATGTTTAAAAGGAGGTTGGCCGGCGCTCAGGCGAACTTGTCGAGGCACTGCTGGCGGTAGGTGCTGTCGGCGATGAAGTCGCACAGCGAGAAGTTGTGCTGCTGCACCGCGAGGGTGATGAAGCAGCGCGGCTGCCACGTCTCCGTGTCGCTCACGTCCGCGCAAGCCGCGGCGTCGCGCAGCGGCACGCTGCCGGTGATGATGGCGTTGTAGCAGGACGTGCGGTCCCGGCCCAGCAGCCCGTTGCAGGAGGACGGGTTCCCGTTGGTGCGCGCGGTGAAGACGTAGCACCGGGCCTGGTTGAGGGTGTTGATGATGCGGCCGCACACGCCGGGCTGGTCAAGCTCGACGGAGTAGTTGAGGTAGCACCAGTCCCGCCCGGTCTCGAGATAGACCGCCTCGCAGCCGCTGGCGTTGCGGCGCAGGCGCGCGAAGTAGAGGTAGCAGTCGTCACGGTACGGGCTGCCCACCTGGCCGTAGCTGCACCATGAGGAGTTGTTGACTGCCTTGGCCGCCAGCTCGTAGCACCAGTCGGAGCGGTAGGAGACGTTGCCGGCCGCGCAGGCGGATAAATCGTTGAGCACCACCGCGCGGCAGGCCAGCGCGCGGGCGCGCTCGCCCGTCATCAGGTCGCAGGCGGAGAGCGAGCGGCGCTCCTGCGCGAAATCGAAGCGGCAGTTGTCCTCGAGGCAGAAGGACGCGTTGTTCTGTCGGAACGCCTCGCAGCGGCCGGCTGCCGCGGGGTCGGAGAACAGGGCGCAGGGAGAGAGAAGGTCGGAGGTGCAGTTGTCCCGCTTGCCGGCGTCACTGACGGCCGCGCACAGCGAGGAATTGTTGGTAGCATACGCCACCTTGAGGTTGCAGGAATCCCGGGAGGCTGGCCGGACCATCCTTGCGCAGAAGGAGGCGTCGGCTGATACGAAGGCCGAAAGGCAGGCGTCGCGCCCGTCCACCCCGTATATTCTGTCGCATACGGCGGCATCAGACTGGCGGGCCGCGAGGGCCGCGAAGCAGGAGTCGTGGGAGGCAACGCTTGAGAGGTTGGCGCAGGGATTGATGGGGGCTGGCTGGATTTGCGCCGGGGCTGTGCAGTTCTCCTCCCATGTGCGCAGGCACTTCTGCTTTGCCTCGCACCAGGAGTAGCCGGCGGAGGGGATGCATCCGTGCGCGTCGCGGTCCGAGCCGGGAAGAGGGGCGGGCGCCGATTGCAGGCAGCCGCCCAATACGAGCGCGCCGATGAGCACAAGGGGGAGAAGCGTCCAGACACGCATAAAGCTAGCCATGAATGGGGCAGGCATCGGGGATTTATAAGAGTATTCTCAGGGCGGGGAAAGAAGACAATATTGGAAAAAAGCCGATGCAGGGGATGGGATTCGAACCCATGAATCCCTAAGGAACGGGGTCCTAAGCCCCGCGCATTTGACCAGGCTTTGCTACCCCTGCGAAAAGATTGGGATGCGCAATATCTAAAAGGGGTGGGCGGTCAGGCAGGCCCATGCCGCCTCCCGTCCTCCCGCCGCAGGAGCAGCCGCCTCAGGAGGAGAAAAAGCCGCGCAAGCGCAGCCGCCAGCTCGAACGACTGCGCGAAATCGAGGAGAAGAGGAGAAACCCCTTCACAGGCCTTACTCCGGAGGAGCAGAGGCGCGTTGCCCAGCGCGCCAATCCGCAAATTGCGGAGGTGCGCAAGGAGGAGCCAGTCCGCCCGCCGCCAATCCCGCCAGCCGCGCAAAAGGAGGCGAAGGCCGGCGCGCAGGCTGCGCCCGTTGAGGCGCGCCGGACGAAAGAGACCACCAAGACTGAGAAGCTGGATTTGGGCCATTACGGAGTGGGCGGAAAATACGAGGAAGTGGAAGGGGAGCACAAAGTCGCGTATGAGGAGCTTGAGAGAATCAGCCGCAGCGAGACGCAGGCGGCAGGAATGGAGAGGGAGGAAGAGGCGCGGCTGGAGAGAAAGAGGGAGACGGTGCGTTTGGAAAAGCGGGCTGAAAAAATAGTGCAGGCACCGCGTGAGAAGCTGGCTGAAATCGTAACTGAAAGGGAAAAAGAGGCGGCAAAACCTGAAATAGGGAAAGAGAGGCCGAGACCCGAAATAGAGAAAGCGGGGAAGGCGCGGCTCGGCTTGGAGGCAGAGATTGTTTCGCCTGATACTAAAGTGGCCGGAGCAAAGGAAGAGGCGGACCGCAAAAAGGCCGGCCTTATGGAAGAAGCCAAGGCAGGCAGAGAGGAAAAAGCCGCCCTTAGGCGGGCGGCCAAAGGAGATTTGCTTGAAATGCGCCGCACGCTGGACGAGGCTCGCGGGCAGAACCGCCCCGCGCTGCTTGTGCAGGCAGTCATCATCAAGCCGGAGGAGGGGCCGCTTGACTTGCTGCAGTTCGACGAGAAGAAGGCCGGCCTTCTTGCAGTGGAGCTGAGGCAGAGGATGGAGAAGGCGAAGAAAGAGCAGGACAGGCTGGTGCTGCTGGCCAAGGGAGAAAAGGGCGAGGCAAAGAGAACGGCCATGCGCCTCCGCTTGCGCAAAATCCGCGCGAACCTGGCATTCTACACCAAGGCGAGGGGGATGCTGGGAAGAATATTGGGCGGATTCTTCGCCAAGCTGGCCGGCGGGCTGATGAAAAAATAATTGAAAGGAAAAAAGAGGGAGAATTGGGCAAAGCGCCTCATTTCCACTTACTTCTTCACACGCTTCTTTGCGCGGAGATACTTGTATCCGCACTTGCGGCAGTGCTCGACGCCAAGCTTGTTGCGTGTCTTGCACTTGCGGCAGATGACTATCTTGGCAATGAATGCGTCTGCTTCAGGAAATTTGCCCATGAAAATACCTCTAGGTGTATATTGGATGCAGTTGGGTTATGAATATATAAAAAGCCTCGCCCAAAGCTCAGATGGTCATTTGCCCCCGTAGCTCAGCGGTAGAGCGCCTGTCTTGTAAACAGGAGGTCCTGAGTTCAAATCTCAGCGGGGGCTTATTTCTCTCATTTCTTCTTCCCCGGCCGCGCGCGAAGGAAAGACTATAAAGCAGATTGCCCCCAACGCACCCCATGGAATTCGAGCAGGAAGTCGCTTTCGCCGCCCGCCACAAGGACTGGATGGTGGTCAAGAAGCTGCTGATTGAGGAGAACACGCTGCCCGAGGAAATCGCGATGGCGCTGGCGTCGATTGACAAGACGCTGGTGCGCAAATCCTACGAATACGCCGGAATAAAGGCAGACGTGGTGGAGGCTTATGTTCTGACTGTCGCCAAGAAGGGGCGCACGTTCGCGAATTTGGCCGACATCTTCAAATCCCTGCAGCCCGGCACAGTGAAGGCCGCGCTGCTTCCCGCCTGCCCCACGCCGGCGCACTACCCGCTCGCTGAAAGCTATTTCGTGAAAAAACTGCTTGAGGAAGTCGGCTATGACCCATGCCTTGAGCCGGAAACTCTGGGCAAGGTGTTTCCCCACGTCAAGGTGGCCAAGCCGCGCGGGAATTACGGGAAGAAAAAGAAGGCGTGAGCGATGAGAATCAGAACCATGAAGCCGGCCGACCTGCACCCGTTGGCTAAAATCAATGCCGGCATTTATCCCGAAACCACGCCTGCGCTCGCATTGCGAACCCTCAAACTCGCGTTCAAGAACAAAATCCCCGGCGCGGCCCTGGTGGCCGAGGAGGACGGCGGGCTTGCCGGCGCGATTTTCATCGAGAAGAGGATTACCTTTACTGCGCATGCGGCATACGTTCATTCGATTTTCGTGGAGAAAACACGCCGGGGAAAGGGCATCGGCCGGAAGCTGATGGCGCGGGGCCTTCGCGCCGCCAAACGCCATGGCGTGAAAAGCCTCTCGCTCGGAGTTGAGGGGGAAAACTGCCCGGCTATGAGGCTCTATAAAAAATTCGGGTTCAGGCCTTTCCGACTTTTGCTGCTCAGGAAGTTTTAGGATTTTTCGGCCGCCACCGGAAAACTGGCTTCAGAACCTATAAATACCCCTTAATGCCCAGTCTATTCATTGCGTCCCTGCGCTTGCCCGGTTTTTCGCAAAGCCGGTCAATCGCAGGCTAATCTTCGTGATAACCATGAAACCAGCGGCAGCTCTGCTCATCGACGGCTCAAATTTCTACCACGCGCTCAAGAAAGACGGCCGGCTTCCGTTCGGTCCGGCCGGCTTCGGCGCGCTCTTTGGAAAACTGGCCGAGCGCTTTGAACTCAAATCCATCCTCTTTTACGACGCTCTCAAAGACCGGATACGTGACCCGGATGGCTACGCCCGGCAGCAGAAATTCCATGCCGGACTGCGAAAGCTCGGCCTTCCGCTCGAAATCAGGGCTCGCAAACTCAAGTACGTGACCAATCTGACTCCGGAGCAGGTGAGAGAGAAGGGCCATGAGATTGGAATCGTCGATGCCTGCAAGGAAAAGCTGTGGAGCCTCCTGCTGGCACTTGGAGTGGTGCGGTGGACCCAGGAGAAAGGGATTGACGTGATGCTGGCCGTGGACGCAATCGAGGCTGCGCGCTGCGGGAAATTCGGGACTATCCTCCTGCTTTCTGGAGACGCCGATTTTGTTCCCGCCGTCCATCTGATTCAAAGCTTGGCGGTGCAGGTCGTCAATCTCCACCCCTATCATGGCAGTTCGACCGAACTGCGGATGGCGTGCTGGCAGCACATCCTCATTGATTTCGATGAGCTGGGGCCGTTGCTGCGATAATGACTGGAGAATTTCGGGAAGAAAAAAAGGCTTAGAAGTTCGGCAAGAAAAAAGCGTGAAAGAAGCAGTCTTTTATTCCATCCTGTTTTCATACTCCCATGCCAAAATCTGTTTCCAAAAAAACATCCTCCCCTGCGGCCAACCTCGTGCGCCTGTGGCTGAAGCAGAAGCCCTTCATGCACTGGCTGGTGCGCGAGGGCTTGGTGAATTACACCGCCCTTGCGAAGAGATTGGCGGATGAGGGGTTTGCAAGCGGAAAGAGGCCGGTGGCTGCATTGCGCGCCGCCCTGCTTCGCTCCCGAAAACTAGACTTCGGCGAGTTCAATCCTTTTGGCTCAAGCTCTGTCCTGCGCGACGCCAAGTTCGAGATGAGGACTGGCGTGACTGTTGTGCAGTCCGAGAGGGCGCTGGGGATTCCGGTCATTGCGGTTGCGTCATCGAAGAACGGCGTGATTTCAATCATAGATTCAGACGAGGTTGCGCGCATCTCACGCTCGGCGAAAGTGGTGGAAAAGGACCAGGTGCTCATCACAATCTACTCGGACGAGCGCATGGAAACCGAGTCGGGCGTGCTGGCCACGCTGCTTCTCCATCTTGCATTGCAGAACGTGAACGTGGCGGAGATGACCTCGGCAGGGCCGGACACGCTTCTGGTTATTTCGCCCAAAGACTTGCCAATTGCGCTTGGGGTTTTGCAGGGGCTGATTTCCGCCGGAAAAAAGAGCAGGGGCGAGCAGGCGCTGTTTTCCTATGAGAAGCCGGTGAGGGAATGAAGACTAAGCGACAAAATCAGATTAGGTAGGTGAGAACACGGAGCCGAAGAAGCAGACTACTCTTGCTGAGAAATTTGGTTTTAAAGACCAAGACTTAACGACGCCGAAGCACGACGAGATTGTTCTGGCTTTGAATAAAGAGAAGATTCTCGACATTCTCCGAGTTTGTGGATGGGTTCCAAAAAAGGAAATCGACGAGCATGCACAAATTAATCTTGAACTTTGTAGTTTTGACAATGAAACAGGATTGCAAACATGCGGAGCAAAAGGACGCCACGAATATATCAACAGAGAGAAAGTCATTGAAAAATTGAATAATAAGACATTAGAATCTTTCTGCCCGGTTCTTTATTCTCATTTGAAGGAGGTCAACGCAGAGCTTGGCAAAGAAACGAAGGAAATTGAAAAAACCCCTCAAGAACTCGTGATAGAATATGAATCCCCAATAAAATCTGGCGACTATACAGTTGGCTTTGTTGATTGCAAAACGACAATAAAGGGAAAACATCTAAGTCGGGAACACATTTCGATTGATTTTAGTGGAATAGACGCATATCTCGAAGTAAAGACTACAATTCCGTCTTTTGGGGAATTGATGAGGCAAATGAACTTATACCGAACAAATATTCGCAAACCTGCTTTGTGGGTAGTTGTCTCGCCAGATGATCGATTTGCAGATGCAATTCGCAGCCAGGAGATATATTTCTATAAATGGGGATAAAGAGAGCGGGCAGGCGCTGTTCAGTTATGAGAAGCCTGTGAAGGAATGAAAAGGATAATATAGGACGGCAGAGGAAGATGACTATGGCAAAAACGAACCCTCTGGCTTTCGAGGTGGTCCTCCACCGCGAGAAGGACGGCGGATACTGGGTTGAGGTGCCGCAGCTCAAGGGCTGCGTTTCACAGGGCGACAGCCGGAAAGAAGCCCTCAAGAACATCCGGGAAGCCATCGAACTCTATTTGGAAACCGTCGGCGCCTACGTGCCCCGCGAGATGAAGAAGAACGAGGTCGAGGTCCACACGGTGGTCGTGGGTGCCTAGGCTTCCAGTCGTTTCTGGACAGGAACTGGTTCGGATTCTGGTCGAGAAGAAGGGCTATCAGATTCGCAGCCGGAAAGGCAGCCACGTCATTCTGATTCATGCGGCTCTGCCGCCGCTCACCGTGCCGATGCACAAAGAGATTCGGCCAGGGCTGCTGTTGGACATTATCAAGACGGCCGGACTGGAACGGGAAGAATTGACAGAGAAATAGGCTAAAAACGGAACCGGCCGAGAGCCTCGACTGCTTCCTCCCATTTTCTTTGATAATCCTCTGATTCTTTGCGTTTTATTTCGGCTTCGGTTTTCTCAAGCCACTCCCACGCAGGGTTCGATTGGTTTGGATTTAAACGGGTAGAATCATGAAAATTGATACGAGCGGACCTATATTCGCCTTTCTCATATTTATCTCTACCAGTTTCGCAAAAGTCGTGTGCTTTTTTTACATCAAAGTCATGAGCTATCTTGAGCATTGCATGAAGAGCTCTCTCCTCACTAGGATAGGAGTGCGCATTGGCGTCATCTACTAGGATAACAAAGGCCTCATTCTGCTTGACGAGGAGTATAGAATGCCCCCCATCCGTCATTCCATTATCTCCGGCTGGATGCCACCTAGCGGATAGAGGATAACGAGCATTGACTGGTTCCTTTACCTCCCTTTGCGAGAAAGTTAACACACATTATTGCGTCGTGCGAACCTTTATAAAATCAAAAGACCATAGCCAAACCAACATCGGCTTACCTATAACGCTGCCTCGATGCGCAGCCGGGACAAGCCAAAAAATGCCCAAAATACGAGGTGTAATCAATGGCAAACAAAGAACACTTGAACCTGATATTCATCGGCCACGTCGACCACGGCAAATCGACGACGGTGGGCCGCATCCTCTACGAGACAGGCGCCATGACCGACCAGCAGCTGCGCAAACTCAAGGAGGAGGCCGAGAAGGTCGGCAAGGCGACATTCGAATTCGCCTTCTCCATGGACACGCTCAAAGAGGAGCGCGAGAGAGGAGTGACCATCGAGCTCTCGCACAAGGAGTTCGAGACGCAGAAGTTCTATTTCACCATCATCGACGCCCCCGGCCACAAGGACTTCGTCAAGAACATGATTAC
>JAKAME010000047.1 GCA_021813025.1 Microcaldota archaeon | reverse complement strand
CGAAGCTGGCCAGCATTGATTTCTTCTATCTTTCCACCTGCCCGCACTGCAGGCAGCAGATTCCCACCAACGAGCGGCTGGCCGCCGAATTCCCGCAGGTGCAATGGAATTACCATGACATGAGCCAGCCGGCAGTGCAGGACTTGAGCGCGCAGCTGATGAGCGAGCGCAACGCAGAGCCGGTCAAGGCAACCCCAATCACAATCATCGGGCAGAGGGTGTTCGTGGGCTTCTACCCGGACACCCAAGCCCAGCAGATGGAAAGCGCGATAAAAGAGATGCTGAATGAAAGCAATGGAAACGCTGACAAATCAACTCCAAATAATTCCACCCCAGTCTCTTCCCGGGCCCTTAATGTTCCATTCATCGGCCAGCTTCATCCCGAGCAGATGAGCCCATTAGTCCTCTCGCTCTCCCTTGGCGCGCTTGACGGCTTCAACCCCTGCGCCGTGTGGGGAGTGATTGCCCTGATTTGCATGCTCATGCTTGCAAACGACTGGAAAAAGCTGGGGCTTTTGGTCGGCGCGTTCATTTTCTTCTCCGCAGTAATGCATTTCATTTTCGTGGGAGGCTTTGCCAGCCCCTATTTCGTGCTGGGCATCATGAGGCATGTGATGACGGCGATGGGCGTGTGCGCGCTTTTCATAGGCATTTACCAAATCAGGGCGGCATGGAAGGGGGAGAAGGAGGGGAAGAAGAGCGCCGCGTTCAACGCGCAGCCTGAAGCGGAAACAATCGGCTCCATGCTGGAAAATCCCCTCATGCTCGCCCTGCTCGCCGGCCTGGCCCTCATGGCGGTGCTGTTCAACTCGCTTGGCTCGATTTGCTCTGCCGCCGTGCCTGCAATATACAACCAGACGCTGGCGAATGCAGGCATAAGCGGGCTGGACAAGCTCGGCTATCTGGGCGCCTATAATGCCGCATACATGCTTCTTGACGCGGTTATGCTTTGGGCGGCCATCATGCTCATGTCAGGAAAGCTTGGAGAAAAGGTCGCATTGGCAACCAAGATTTTCTGCGCCCTGCTGCTCACCGCATTCGGGCTCATGCTTCTCTTCGCCCCGGCTATGCTTGTGGGCGGATAGAGGGGTTTTTATTCTAGAAAAGGCTCATAACATGCGAATGATGAGCCTTACGACACTGAGCTGACGGCCGGTAACTCGGCCCGACGCTGTGAAGAAGTGACTTGACTCTGACGAAATTCGTGATTTATTATGGTTGAAATCATCCGCATACCCCACGAGCGAATCCCTGCCATACGCGGAGACGGGGATTCCACCCTGCAGCTGCTTGAGCGCAAGCTCAACTGCCAAATAGAGGTGAGCGAGGAGGGGGAAGTTGAACTGACCGGCGAGCCGGTGGACGAGTTTTTCGCCAAAGGAGTGATTAGGGCCATAGGACGGGGATTTGAGCCGCACAAGGCGCTCAAGCTGCTTCATGAAGATTATGGATTCAATCTGATTGACTTGCGCGATTATGCCCCCAAGCCGGATGCAATGACGAGAATAAAGGGGCGCATAATCGGAGAGAAGGGCAAGGCAAAGAAAATAGTGGAGGAGGAGGGCGAGTGCGACATCGCCATTTGGGGGCACACTGTCGGGGTGATTGCCAAGCTTGAAACCCTTGATGTGGCCACCACTGCAGTTTTCAAGCTTATCGAGGGCCAGCCGCATCCGGCCGTATTCACCTATTTGGAGAGGAACCGCCGAAGGCGCGAGCAGGAGGAGAAGGGTTTGGGGATGTGGGTGCAGAAAAAACCTGAGAAAAAGAAGTGAAAAAATAATAGAAAAAATAACTAGCCGGAAACATGATACTTGATGTAATTCGGGGTTTTGCTCAAGTACATGTTCGTATACTCGAAGTAGAGGTCGACCGAGGTCACGCTTTCCGGAACATCAATCGCAACCCAACCAGAGGTCTTGGTGTTTGGCCCAAGCTTCTTGAAGAAGTCGAGAGTCTTTGAGTACTCGTCGCTTAATCCGAGAGCGATGGTCTTATCGTATTTCTCGCCGCTTGCGTCCAACGCATAGATATCGGGAGCAAAGAGTTCATTGCCAGTTCCAATGTTCTTTATCTCGAAGTAGGCCATGAGATAATGACCAGAGGCATATGGGTTCGTTGAGTCGGCAAAAGTAGCGTTGAGCATAGTAATCTCGTAATTTGAGCCAAGATAGCTCACCTGATACGTTGTTCCCACTTGGCCGTCTTCAATGTTTTTTGGAGCGCTGCCGGATGAGGCCGGAGAGGCGGAACTGGGGGAAACGCCGTTGTTGGAAGTCGTTGCCGGAGCTTGAGCCGGGGCAGCGCCACTTGATGATACGCCCCCGGTGGCCCCGCAGCAGCCGGCCAGCACAAGAGATAACGCAACAGCTATGGCGAATAGCATGTAAAAAGTCGTTTTCATCCCACATCCACCTCAGAAAGACTAATTATGTATAATCTATATAAACTATATAGATTGTTTAAAGCCAAGAGGTTATATAGAGTCGTTGATGGCGACAACTCCAAAAACGGTCAAGAAGCTGTCCAAGGTAGGCGAAGGGATTGCCGTGTTTCTGACACAGGAAGCGCATGCTCTCCAATGGAAGCAGGGAGAATATGTCGCAGTCGAAGTGGACAAGGACGCGCGGGACGAGCGAATCATATTGAGACGGATTAAGGTGTAAGCGCAGGTCGGGCGCTGCAGGCGCAAAAAACGGGTTTCCTCCCCGAACTTTCCGAACTATTCTTAAATCCTTTCGTCTAATTGCAGAGCCAGCGACCAGAAAAAGGCAGGGGCGGGCGGCATGCCATCGGATACAGACAAGATATTCGCCAACTTCAAGGAGCACTCGGTTGCCGAGTTTTTCAAGAAAAACAAGCAGATGCTGGGCTTTTCGGGCAAGGTGCGCTCTCTCACCATCATTGTGCACGAATACGTGACCAATTCCATTGACGCCTGCGAAGAGGCGGGCATATTGCCCGAAATAACGGTCAAGGTGGATGAGCTTGACAAAGAGGGCGAGCGCTACCGCGTGAGCGTGCAGGACAACGGGCCGGGAATTCCCAAAAAGCACATCGGCAAAGCATTGGGCCAGATGCTGGCAGGCACCAAGTTCAACCGCTATGCCCAGCAGAGGGGGCAACAGGGAATAGGCGCCACCGGCTGCACCATGTATGCGCAGGTGACGACCGGAAAGCCTGTCAAGTTCGTGAGCGAATGGGACGGCAAGAAGCTGAAAGGCGAGATTTCGGTTGACATAAAGACAAACACCCCCAACATCCAGAATCTGGTGGAAGAGGACAACCCAGACAAAAAGCACGGCCTTTTTGTGCAGGGAGAATTCGGGGAAGTGAAATACGACCGCTCACTGGGCAGCGTGTTTGAATACATCAAGCGCACCGCCCTCTCCAACCCCCACGCCACCCTCACGCTCATCGAGCCCAACGGCGAGAAGGTGCAATACCCCCGCTCGGTGGAAGTGTGCCCTGCAAGGCCGAAAGAAACAGAGCCGCATCCGCTGGGATTGGCAGTATCCGACCTCATAGACATGGCCCACCGCGAGGGGCCGAGCGCCACGCTGGCAGTCTTCCTGCGCGAGCGGCTGCAGCGCGTGTCTGACGCCAAGGTGGCCGAGCTGGCCGCCCTGCTCAACGGCTCCAACCCCGGCCTGCCGAAGATTGATTTCAAAAAGCCGGCGCGCGAGCTGGAGTGGCCGCAGGCTGAAAGCCTTATTCGCGCGTTTGCAATGGTGAAATGGATTGCGCCAGAATCAAACTGCCTGCGCCCGATTGGGGCGGAGCAGATACAGAAGGCCATGACCGCAATACTTGCACCTGATTTCGCCGCCGTAACTGAACGGCCCCCCAAAATTTATCGGGGAGGCATCCCGTTTTTGGTGGAGGCCGCGATTGCGTGGGGCGGAAACGCGGGGCATGTTGATTCCAACAGCCAGAGGGGCGGGGACATCGTGCGCTATGCCAATGCCGCGCCCCTGCTTTTCGACGTGTCGGGCTGCGCCATCACCAAGGCAGTCAAAGACGTGGAATGGAAGAGATACAACATACAGGACTTCGAGCAGGCGCCGATAACGGTGTTTGTCAACGTGGTGTCGGTCTATGTACCCTACACTTCTGCAGGCAAGCAGGCCCTCTCTGACGAGGACGAGGTTTATCAGGAAATCAAGTATGCGATTATGGAAGTGGCGCGCAAAGTACAGCTGCATGTGGGCGGCATTAGGCGCGAGCACGAGCAGGGGGAGAGGCGCAAGGCAATTCTGCGCTATGTGCAGCAGCTTTCGCGGGATTTGACCGACTTGGCCAACAAGGGCAAATCCGAGGAGCTGGCGAAACGGCTGACCGACCTTATAGAGACAAAATACATGGGCCAAATCATGGAAGGCAAAAATGAGGACGGCAGCGAGAGTTCGAATGGCAATGGGAAGAAAAAGAAAGTGGCGGACGAAGAGGAGGAGGAAGAGGAATAAGGCAAGAGGGAAGGATATGGCATCGAAACAACCCCAAAAACCCGCTCCCCGCTCCGTCCGCAAGGCTGATTCAGGAGAAGTCATCAGAAAGCTCGAGCACCTGGGCCTTGACATGCTCAAGGAAATTGACGACAAGCAGACGCCCTCATTCACCACGGCACTTCGCTCCAAGGGCAACGTGCTTTTCGACGAGGGAGTGGGCTGCCTGCGCCTGGGCGAGAAGGTGGAGCAGCGCAAGTTCGTCAACGTGGGGCAGGCGCGCAAGTTCATGCAGACGGTTGCCATTGCCTCCAAGTGCAAGAAATTTTTGCGCGAGGACTCGCACACCTCCATCAGAGGGTTGTTTTACCAGCTGAAGTTTTCGCTTGGCGAGGACTTGGATGAGGAGCTCTTTTCCGAGCAATCAGAATCAAATCCTCTTATTGAGGATTTGGAAGTAGCGATTGATGTTAAGCGCGAAGACCTCAATCTTAACACAGACCGCAAGGGAGTTGTTGCCGGCCCAATGAAGCTGCGGGACAAGTTCGGCGGGGACGAGACGGTTATTGACTGCACAAAGCAGGGCAGGTCGGGCTGGATGGTTCCATCAGACGTGGACAACGGCATGACGATTGAGCAGCTGGACGCGGATTACGTGCTGGTAGTGGAAAAGGACGCCATGTGGCAGAGACTGAATGAGGACAAGTTCTGGAAAAAGGAGAATTGCATACTGATTACGCCAAAGGGGCAGGCCTCGCGCGGCTGCAGGCGCCTGATTTCAAGGCTGGCGCAGAAAAAACTGCCTGTGATTGTGTTCACAGACTGCGATGCCTGGGGATGGTACATCTACTGGGCAATCAAGACAGGCTCCATGAATCTTGCCTATCTGGCCACCGACATTGCCACGCCGCAGGCCAAATTCGTCGGGGTGACAATGCAGGACATCAAGGACTATGACTTCTTGGGCAAACTGACCATCAAGGCAAAGGAAGTTGACATTAAAAGGGCGGAAGAGATGCTGGGCTATGAATGGATTAACCGCCACCCTGAATGGGTGAATGAGCTGAAAACCGTGCTCAAGACGCAGAAGAAAATAGAGCAGGACGCCTTGCAGGGGCCGTCGCTCTCCTTTGTTGGAGAATATTTGCGCGAAAAGATTTCAAAAAAGAAATTCCTGCCTTAAAAAGGGCTGAAACTGGGCATTTCCGCCCAATAAGACCCCCCATTTTATGGTTTTCGGCCTTTTAGGTAGTCAAATTAGTGGAGATAGAGGGAAGAACCTTGGATGGAGGTAGGGAACTATGCCGCCAGTACATGTGAAGAAGGGGGGAGACAGGCTCTTGTGGAATCAGGAGCCGGATTACCAAGGCGTTGGGAAGGCCATCAATTACCCAGGCCCCTCTTTCGATGCAAACGGCACCATGCGCCAGCAGAATTTCACCAAAATCCTGACCAGCCAGAACAGCAGCACGGCGATTGAGATTATAGGCCAGGCATATTACGACTCTAACAGCATGTACCGGGACATCATTGCCCGCCCCATGCAGTTCGGAGTGAGCATCGCTTTTCCTGACAACAAGCAGCTCTATCAGATGAAGGTCGGAGACACGATGGTCGTCAGGGACGAGTTCGGCTTTGAGAGGATATTGACGCTGACATCAGTGCAGGTCAGCGCCTCGACCGCGACGCTCAGAATCCGCAATGATGAGGGGCGGGAGTTCACGCTGGTGAATGGCAAGCGGGTGAACAACGCCCCTTCGGATGACCCGAATTACAAGAACTGGTATGTTGGATTCACCCAGACCGACATCCGGAACATCGGCCAGACGGATTTGCGCTACACGACCAAGCTAATGATTTACTGCGATGACGTACAGAACTGGATGGGTGGCGAGAGCCGCATGAAGAGCGGCGGCAAGATTAGGCTGGTGCCCGGCATATTGGATGGCGAGGTGGATGGCGAACTCATCGACATCAACCGCGTCCACACCAGCATCCACTCTGATTCAGGACTGACGCTGACATTGGGATTGCCCGGTGATTTGAACACCAAGGGTGGCACAGTGACTGGGGCGTTCGTCAAACTCAGTTCCGAGCAATCAGACTTTTTCTACAACCCAACAGGCATGGGAGGGAGCGGATATAGGTTTGGAGAACTCTATCTCGACCCTATCAATATGAAAACCTACGCAAAGCCAGCAGGCGCCTCGTATTACGGGGACTTCAAAGGAGACATTGTGCTTGGAGACATTGGCGATTCGGCAGACCCAAAGAACCTCTTGGTCTATGCGAACAACTGGGTCGGCTTCCAGGAGATGGCTCGCCCCCACTATGGTGGCGCAACTTATCATCAAAGCCAAGCCAGTTCAACCGGCCTGCCGATGAATTATGAGAGCGGAGAATTCAGATTGAAGACTCCCAATGCCATATCCACGGCATCCTATCGTGGGATTGGCCAAGATTATACGCTGACCTACGAGCTGCCCTTCGTCACCGAGCGCGGCTCCAAATGGACGAACGTTGGCGTGACCGATGCCTCCTTTGAATTCAACGCCACAAACATACAATGGCAGTGGTCGCTCAAGCTTGGCGGCACCACCGGCGTCTTTGACGGCTCCACGCGCATCTACAAGGCAGGCTCCATCTTCAACGACGTGCAGCTCTACCCCAACCCGGCAAACGGGCTGGTGAGCCTGCGCTTCGATTTGAGCGGGCCCGGCGCGCAGGTGCGCATCACCGACAACTCCGGGGCTGAAGTGCTGCCGGTCCAGAGCGTGCGGGGCGAGGGCTCCAAGATGCTCCAGCTGGACGTGAGCGGGCTCGCCTCCGGAGTCTACTACGTCAAGATGCACGACAACAGCGGGCACCAGACCATCGTGCCGCTGAGCGTGGTGAAGTAGATATTTGGCGGTCGTTTTGGCCGCCCTCCCTTTTCTTTTTCTTTTCTCCCCTCTTTTTCCAATCTCCAATTTTTCCCTTTTCCCATTTTTCTCTTTTCCATCTTTTTCTCGACGTTCGGCCTTGCATTTCTTTTTAAGCTTTCGCTCCGATTCACCACTCAAGGGAGAATACACGCCGTTTCATCAGGGGTGACAAAATGTTCGTGCTGCAGACGGGGCCCGGCTATCACGTGCGCAGGAACTATGTAGAGCGCGAGGGACAGCCCATAGAGACCGCCCCGCCGGAAAAGAAGAACCCCAATTTGCGCCAGCCAATCGTGCGCCAGCAGAAAGGCAGGGAAGAAGTGCTGGCCGTGCAGAAAATAAGCGGCGTCAGAACTGCGAGCGCCTATGTTTGGGACATGCAGAACGCTTACGAGGCCACGATATACACCGACGCAGGCAGGGGCAGCGCGGCAGTGGCCAAGGCGAACGTGGCCTATGATTCCAATTCCCAATACAGGGAAATCGTCGCCCGCGTCACCGAGCTGGCCTGGACGCTGGTGCCTGCGAACAACAAGCGCCTTGACCAGCTTGACTGGCGCAACCGCGACATCGTGATGGCGGACGAGGACCGTTTCGTGGTGCTGGCCAACCAATTTGGACCCAGCAACGGCACGCTCACGCTGGGCTTTGAGTACAATTACATGGCCAATCTCAAGACGAATCAGGCGCTGGACGGCGGCGAGTTCAGCGCCGTACTGACAAAGGTGGACGCTAATTCGGCTTATGTGCAGGTTGTAGACAAGGCCAGCGGCCAGCCGCGCACAGACCCCCAGATACCGCTAGGGGGCTTGGTGGACAGCGGATATACCGACCCCGCCAGCGGCAATCCGCTCTACCTCCACGTGCGCTCCGTGAATTCCGGCTCCGGCCAGCAGACGGCCGATTTGGGAGTCTACACCGACGTCTACGTGCTGGCGCAGGGCAAGAGGCCCAACAACGTCTCTTCCGACGCTCCGGGGCCTGACAGCCATTATATAGTAGGTTTGGGCAGCGCGGACGGCACCTACCGGCGCACGGGCACAATCATCGGCCTCATTGCCGAAGACGTCACAAGCCTGCACGGGGGCGAGAACCGCCTGCGGGGGGCGGCAGAGGGGCGGGAGGGCGAGTATGTCTTGGGACCCTCCATCCTGCGCAACAGCCGCCTGTACAACGACGGGCTGAACAAGAGGCAGGGCGAGAAATGGAGCATCGAATCTGCAAGCGGCGAGACGCTGGTGCTGGCCGACGAGTCGGACCCCAACGTGGCCAACGGCCGCACGGACAGCGGAACCTACCTGCACTTTGCAGCCGGCGGCGGGCCGCTGTTCGGCCTCATCTACAACGGCACCTCCTCCGGCAGAATCACTGACATAAAGATGAAGGTGGAGGACGGCCGGCTCTTTTACAAGGCGGAGGGCAGCCAGTATTTTGTCCTCAAGCCCATGCCCGAGGGCATCACGGTGGGCGGCATGAAGGTGGCAGGCAGCAATGTGAGCGGCGACGGCGCGGTGATTTACATCGACCCGGTCAACAAGCGCGTCGGCCTGACCGCCAACGCGCGGCCCGACATAGCGACGGCCAATTTCGTCTACACCTACGTCCCTTACTCCAAGGGCCTCTATGACTACCAGTTCGACCAGGTGCAGCACAAGGGGCTTGGCGAAAGCGCATTCAGCGTGTATGAATCGCCGCTGTGGGACCAGCGCACCGACAAAATCGCGTGGACGAGCAGCACCAAAGTGGAAATAGACTTCTCCAAGGACATCACCACCAGCACAAACCAGCTGAGAGTGCAGTATGACAAGCGCGTCAAGCCGACCTTTACAGGCGTGGCTGAAACCCGCAGGCCCTTGCAGCGGGCGGAGCGCCAGCTCAGCTTCGGAATGTATGATGAGGTGCGCATACCCGTCCTGATGCAGAATCCGGAGCGGGCGGACGTGCGCATAAGCAACGTTAGCGGCGCGCACATGGATGTTTATGTGCTCAAGAACAACAACGGATTCACGCTCTTTCCCGGAGCGCTTGTGAATCCGGGCACATACACCTACACCGTGACCGAGAACGGGCACGTAAGCCGCGGCGTGTTCAGCATAAGGCCATAAGCCCTATTTTTATTGTCTCTTGTTCTTCTTTTGCTGATTCCAATGTCCGACTCATTGAGCTTCGTTGCCGAGGTAAACCGCTATCTCGATTCTGTTGACGAGCAGGGGACCCTTGACGAGGGCAGGATGGCGCGGCTGGAGGAATACAAGGCGGGAATGCTGGAGCGCGGGTTCAACGCCCCGTTCCTTGCCATGCTGGCCCAGACGCGCGCGGAGATGGAGGAGGAGGCGGCCGCGGACGCGCAGGACCGCTCGCGCCAGCTCAAGCGCCTTCGCTACATAGCCTCGCTCAAGCGCTTTACCTTCAACCGCCTGCGCGTGGCTCTGGCTACCCACAAGCTGGCCGGCGCGCTGCGGGAAAGCGGGCAGGGGGCGCTTATCCCATGCCTGCCGCTGGGCGGCTCCTATGTCAAGGCGCTTTCAAATGCTGGCGAGATGGCCGCAGAGGCTTACCATTATCTGATGGGCCTGTTCCTGCCGCGAAGATTCAGCATTGCGGGCGCATCGGCCCTCATCAAGGCTGCGGCTGGAGAAAAGACCGAGGAGAAAGAGGTTGACTTGGGGGAGAGCGAAAACCCGTCCGAGGATTTGCGCGCGCTGCTTGGCAAGACAAAGGGCGTGAAAGAGGTGGCGATTGCCCAGAAGCCCAAAGGGCTTATCCGCAACCATTCCACGCGCGTGGCTCTTTTCACAGCAGCCTCCATTGCGGCCGAGAAGGAGGCGCGCGAAATCATGAAAGAGGAGATGGAAAAAAATGCAGGCCCTCAAACCGGCGCGAACG
>JAKAME010000046.1 GCA_021813025.1 Microcaldota archaeon | reverse complement strand
TAGTCGAGGATACAAGAGAAACAGAATTAGACACCTTCTTTTCTCAATTTAAGGACGATTTGCGCTTGTTTAAAAGCCATTTAGACACTTTGGAGCAAATCTACTAACCCCAACCCCCCACAAATCCCATTAGCGGAACTCTAGGGGGTCCCCTAAGCGAAAAATCAAAATTCGAAAGCTGATAAATCAAGGTAAAAATGAAAATATAAAAGGAAAAACTACATCTCGGCGCCGAGGCCGCCGACCTTGGTGACCACGACCACGTCCTCCACACTCTTCACAGAGCTGTAGAGCACGCTCTTCTCGCGCAATATGCGCTTGGCCTCGTCCTTGGAGACATTGGCCAGGGGCTCCATCGCGACGCGCACGATTTTGCCCTGCTCAAGGTCTATGAGGATGTCCTGCACCCTGCCCAAGAACTTGCCCGAGTCTGTGTAAATGTCCATTCCGTAGATTTTCGATACTTTTGTGCTCATATCTTCACCTGGTCGCTTGCGGACGTTTCTCATCCATCCGGCCCAGACGCGATAGAGGGAGTCGCAATTTATAATCCTATTTGCCCCCCATTAACCCATGGCCGAAAACACCTCCTCCCCTATTGTGGAGCATCGGCATTGGGTGGAGCAGCTGGGCCAGCAGGTCATCGACCAGGGCCCAGGCCCCTATGTAATCACGGGTGGCATGACCACTTCCGGCCCTGCCCACATGGGTACCTTGTGTGAGATGCTCTACCCCCAGGCCATCACCCGCTACCTCCATCGTTTGGGCAAGAAAGCGAGCTATATTTTTGTTGCAGACATTCTCGACGCGCTCGATGCCGTGCCTCTCTCAATGCAGAAATACGAAGCCATTCTCACGCCTCATTTGGGCAAGCCTCTCTGCCATGTGTCCGACCCGACCGGCCGCTATCCCTCTTTCGGCGACTATTTTCTCAACGAATCCCTAAACATAGCAAAGCAGTTCTGCATCAGCCCCAAAATCATGCGCGCGCAGGAGCTTTACTCCTCCGGCGCGATGGATGAGAGCGCCAGGCTCTTCATTTCAAAAGAAGCCCAAAGCCGCGAGCTCGTTGCCCGCACCTCCCTGCGCTCCGAGCTTCCGGTTGATTGGCATCCTATCATGCCCATCTGCTCCAACTGCGGCCGCATCTCCACCACGCGCGTCACCAAAGCGTCTGGTGACACTTACCACTACGCCTGCGACAAGGACGTGAAATACACGCGCGGCTGCGGCCACTCGGGCTCCAACTCCCTTTCCGAACACAAGTACAAGCTCACCTGGCGTTTGCACTGGCCTGCCTGGATGAGGCATTTCCACACCTCTATTGAGGGCGCGGGCATGGACCACCACACCCGCGGCGGCTCATGGGACACCTGTCAAGCCGTGTTCCGCGAGCTCTTCCGCGCCGAACCGCCGATTGGCTACCAGTTCGGCTTCGTGCTTTTCATGGGCAAGAAATATTCCAAATCAAAAGGCATCGGCATGGGCCTCACAGACCTGCTCAAGCTGCAGCCCGCGCCCGTGCTTGCCTATGCGCTCCTGCGCCCCGACCTCATGGAAAACCGCGACATCAACCCCACATCCGAAAACCTCCTGCGCCTGATTACGGAATATGAGGAAGCCGGCCGCCTTGCGCAGGAAATGGGATTGTTGGAGGAAAAACTGAAATCATCCGCCTCTGCCTCCTCTCTTGTTCACCAAAGCAAGTCCCCCGTTCCCGAAGTCTCGCGTGCAGAGCGCAAGCGCGCCCTTGCCTACTCCTTGGCAGCCTCCCGCCCGCTCTGGTCTATTCCTTTCGCCGACCTGCTAATCTACTATGGCTTGTATGGCGGCCTTGAGCGCGCCGCCGCCGCCCTTCCCAGCCATGAAGACGCGCGCTACCTCGCCCCCTACGTGCTTGAGTGGGAAAAGCAGAACCTCATTCCAGACATCTACCGCTTCAAGTTCCGCGCCGCCCCAGCCTCGGACGCGCGCGTGCGTGAGTGGGCGCAGGAACTCTCCCCGTCCATGGACGCGCTGGCCATCCACAATTCAGTTTTCACTTTCGCCCGCGGGCGCAAAATTCCAACAGGTGAGATGTTCCAGGCAATCTACGCGGACCTCATAGGCAAGCAGCACGGCCCAAAGCTTGGCCGGCTTGTCGAAATCCTCGGCGTGCACGAAGTGCGCGAGGCGCTCCTGCGCGGGCCGCCGCCCGCTCGTCCGTGAGCCGCGGCGCGCAGGTCAGCGCCCTTCTTTCCCCCCGTCCATAGACTTATATATCTCCATCCATGAACGCTACACCAGTCCGCTTCGCACAGAGGCATGTCATGAGTCCGCACCGCGCATCCGCCATCCCGCTTCTCATTCTCTGCTCGCTCATGCTCTCGCCCGCGCTCTTTGCGCAGACCGGCAATGCAGTCGCTTATTTGGAGAGCGCGCTGCAGGACATCTGCCTGCAAATCCAGAACCTTATTCCCACCGCCTCCATGCTGCTTGTCGTGCTCGGCTCCGTGCTTTATGGGGGCGCGCAGCTTTTCGGCAACGCCGAAATACGCGCCAAGGGCAGCGTGTGGGCCACCTCCTGCATCACTGGCGCCATCTTGGGCCTCATCATCGCCACGGTGGCGCCCGACATCCTCAGCCAGCTGGCCGGCACCACGGTCGCCTGCTATTGAAGGGATAGGGCGTCCATATGAAACTCGATTCCCGCCACGCCATCTGGGGGCTCTACCTTCTCTCAGCCCTTCTTGTCATCTTCTCGGTTTCCATAATTCTCTACCAATACGTGGCCGCCCTCGGCTCGTGGTCGGCAGTCCTCGCTGCCATGGGCGAATTCCGCGTTCTCTCCGCTCTTGAGCTGAGCATCACCTCCTCAATTGCAGCCACCGGCCTCGCCATCCTGCTTGGCGTGCCTCTTGCCTATCTGCTCGCCACGCGCGACTTTGCCTACAAGCTTCTGCTCGAAACCCTTGTAATAGACGTCCCCCAGACCTTCCCCCCTATTGCGGAGGGCATCATACTCCTGCTCATGCTCGGCCCCTCCTCCCCCCTTGGCATCAATCTTGCCTACACCTTCGCGGCTCTGGTGCTGGCCAAGCTTTTCATCGCCGGCCCGTTCATTGTCTCGTTTGTTGCCCGCCGCTTCCGCGACATACGCCGCTCAGGCATGAGCCTCACCGCCCGCTCCCTTGGCGCAGACCCGTTCCAGGTCTTCACCACAATCTACCTTCCCCTCTCATGGCATGAAATTGCGGCCGGCTCTGCCATGTGCTGGTCGCGCGCCATGGGGGAGCTGGGCGGCAGCTTGCTCTTCGCCGGCGTCATCGCCGGCCAGACCGAAACCATCCCAACCTTCGTGAGCGTCAGCGCCACTTCCTTCGCAATTCCGGCGCTGGCCGCCACGCTTCTCGGCACCACAGCATCAACTCTGGCGCTTCTCTCTTTCAAGCGCCTGATGCCCAAGGAATGAGACCATGGCATTGCATGTCCGCAACCTGACGGCCGGATACGGCGGCGCGCCCGTGCTCAAGCAATGCTCTTTCAGCATCTCTGATGGCGAAACTCTGGTGCTCATGGGCCCCTCCGGCTGCGGCAAGACCACCCTGCTGCACTGCCTTTCCGGAGTGCTGACTCCCTACTCCGGCATCATGTCACTCGACGGCCGCGAGCTGTCCAAGCTTCCCATGGAAGCGCGCAGAATAGGCCTGCTCCCCCAGGACTACGGCCTCTTTCCCCACATGAGCGTGTCCGAAAACGTGGAATACGGCCTCATGGTGCACGGCCTTCCTCCTTCCGAGCGCAGCAAAGTCTCCGCTCAAATGCTCAAGCTTGTCAACCTGCCCGGGCTTGGCCCGCGCAGCATCACCGAGCTGTCCGGCGGGCAGAGGCAGCGCGTCGGGCTGGCCCGCGCATTGGCAGTCAGGCCCGGCCTGCTGCTGTTGGACGAGCCGCTATCCAACATAGACCAAATCACCAAGGACGAGGTGGCCCACAACCTCCGCCGCGTGTTTGAAAAAATCTCAGTCCCGAAAATCGTTGTGACCCACGGCCTTTTTGACGCGCTGGTGCTTGCCGACCGCCTTGCGGTCATGCTGGACGGGCGCATAGTGCAGCTCGACACCCCCCAACGCGTGCTGGCAAAACCTGCAAACGAGCTCGTGCGCAAGCTTGTGCGCAGGCCGAACGCGCAGGAAATTCTGCGCAGCCGCTGAACGAAGCTTGTTTCCAGCCTCTGCCCCAAATCCACCCCTCCAACCTCCCTCTTTTTATCCATCCCCCGCCCGCGCCAGCCAATCCGACCTCCCTCTTTTTATCCATCCCCTGCTCTCATTTCCCCTATGGCCTCCCGTCGCGGCTATGTCTCCTTCCTTCTCCTCATCCCGCTCGCCTGGCTTCTGCTCCTGCCCATCGTCTTCTCCCCCTCCCCTCCCCCCTCTTCCTACGTCATTCCTGCCCTCATGCGCACTGGAGACGAGTCAATCGCCCTCAAGCGCGCCCTGCTGGTGTCAGAGCGCCAGGCCGTGCAGGAAGCCCAGCCGCAAATTGTGACTCTCACTCAAATGGAAGCAATAATTCTTGTCCTTGGGTGCAACCAAACCCAAAGCCCCTGGCCTCCAGACAGCCCTAACCCCACTCTTCCTTTCCCCCTCCTCTCTCAAGGCGACCAGGACTGCTACACCAACTCGCTCGTCTTCGCCAAATGGTCCTCTCTTTTGCAGGACTGGAATACGCATTCGGATTATCATGCCCAGCTTTTTTGCGGGGCGAACGAGTTCAGTTCTTACACCATGGCTTCCTGCCAGCCAATGATGCGCTGGAGCGGCAATTCCCTGACTCTCGCTCCTGGCTGGCGAGTGCTTGTCTCCAGCAACACTTGGCCTGATTTGAATTCCACTTCTCTCCTGCCTTCAACAGATGTGACTCCATGAAGATTCAGCATTGCAGCTCCACGCCGCGCCCGCATGGTGAGCCCGCCACCACCCCATTCCACATCCCCACGCCGCATCTCCGCGGCCAGCTCACTCTGGAAGCCCTGCTCGCCTTCCTGCTCCTGCTCTCCCTTCTGGCCATCCTGAGCGCTTCCACCTCCCGCCTCTTCTCACAAGCCGTCCCAAGCTGGCAAGCCTCGCAGGAGCGCGAGCTTCTGGCCGCCCAATCACTTCAATTCGGAATGTATGCTGGCGCTTACCGCTTCGTTTCCCTTCCCTCCAACTGGTCCCTGCCCTCTCCCTCCAGCGACGCCCTTCTTCATTCCCAAACCAATCCAGACGTGAGCGTGCCGGTACTCGGCGTCAGCCAAGACCCGCGGGTGCCAGCATGAACAAGCTGAAAAACAAATCAATCAATCGGCATGGCGTGTGGCTAAGCTTCGACCTGCTGCTCACATTTCTTCTGCTTTTCAGCCTTCTCTCAAGCGTTCTTCCCATCCTCCATTTGTCCAGCGCCTATTCGCAGGCTCGCTCCGATTATGCCCAGCGCCTCTCCATGGGCCTTGCGCTCTCACAGCGCTTCTATGAAGAAGCCACGCCCTCCATGCGAAATTCATTCAAAATCACGAGCAGCGCCTCCAATATGCCGGGCAGTCCCTCAAACTCCCTCCTTTCTTTCTCCCTCCCCGGCTATTTTGATGCTGGCAATCTCAAGCAGCCGCTTTCCTCCGGCTGGCAGGCTCTTGTCTCCGAACCCTCTCCAGCCAGCCCCTCTCATATCTGCGTCATGCGCGAAATGATTGGCGGGCCAAGCATCGTCCGCCTCTGGGTGTGCGACAGGGGGTGATGCCCATGATGTGGCTCGAAGCATTGATGTCTTCCATGCTGGTGGCCTTCGCCATCCTGCTCCTGCTTGCCGCTCCCTCCCAGCCTCCGCCCATGCTCGGCCAAGCCTCGCTCATCCAGCTGCACGATCGCGCCGCCCTCTTGGCGGAATTTGGCGCGGATGCAGGCCCGCCCCCGCTTGCAGGAAAAACATTGGATGACAATGCGTTAGCCTCCCTCGCATTTCCAGCAGCCGAGCCGTTCTGTTATCGCTGGGTTTGGCTCGAAGCCAGCCAGCCCTCCTCCTTCCAGCCCGATGATTCTGCATTCACTTACGCTCCAAGCAGCTGCAACCAAGGCTCTTTCCGCAACTCCTCCTTTATGCGCCGCATCGAGCGCGGCGTCTGGCGGCAGGGCGGGCTGAAATTCCTGCGCGTAGAGCAGGCGCCGGCCCAATAACATCGTTTTTCGACGTAAAACGGGCCTGCCTCATCAGCGCCCTTTTATTCTTATCTAATCCATCGCAGCCCATGCCCACTAATCTTCCTTCCAAATCCGCGCCCCCCGCGCAACCAGTGCGCGTCTCCAGGCGCATGGCTCACGTGTCCTACCCAATCCGCGACATCGTGCAGCGCGCGCGCCAAGTCGCGGCGCGCGGGGTGCCCATGCACTGGTTCAACATCGGAGACCCCAACCGCTTCGACTTCGCCCCGCCGCCATGGATAACAAAGGCAGTCCATGCCGCCCTTGACGACCCGCGCTTCAGCGGCTACGCCCCCTCCGATGGCGACGAGGATTTGCGCGCCGCGCTAGCCGAATCCGAAAGCCTCCCCGCAGAGCGCATCATCGTATCCAACGGCCTGTCCGAGGGCCTCTCATTCGCCATGCAGGCCCTCATGGATGCCGGCGACAACATCCTGCTGCCCTCCCCGAACTATCCCCTCTACGCCACCATCTCGCGCGTTCTGGGCGGCGAGGACAACCTCTATTCCTGCGGCAGGCAATGGCAGCCTGACGCGGACGACATGCGCCGCCGGCTCAATGCGCGCACGCGCGCCATCGTAATCATCAACCCCAACAACCCCACCGGTGCGGTCTATCCACGCAAAACTCTCAAGTCAATCATAGACTTGGCAGGCGAGCACTCCATTCCAGTGATTGCGGACGAAATCTACGACAAGCTGGTGCTTGAGCCTTCCCAGTCGCCCGGCCCGGTCCATCTGCTCGCGGGCGATGTTCCCGTCATCCGCGGCTGCGGGCTTTCCAAGAACTTCTTCTATCCGGGCGCGCGCGTGGGCTGGCTTGCCCTGCACGGCCCCGGGCTTGACGATTTCGCCTCCGCCCTTGTGCGCCTGTGCAACGCGCGCCTCTCCGTGAATTGGGAGATGCAGCGCGGCGCCATCGCCGCGGTGCAGCATGCGCCAGACCATTTGCCTGCCGCCCTCTCCAAACTGCGCTCCCGCCGCGACCTCATGGTGCGCAGGCTCAACGAAATCCCCGGCATCCGCACCACTTCCCCGCAGGCAGCCTTCTACATCTTCCCCCAAGTCACTGCCGGCCCGTGGAAAACCGACACCGAATTCGTCTATGATTTGATGGAGCAGACAGGCATAGTGGGCGTGCCCGGCTCCGGATTCTCCTCGCAACTAAACGGCCTCTTCTTCCGCCTCGTCTATCTTTCGAAAGAGGACGAGCTGGCGGCGGCCATGGACAAGCTGGAAAAATTCATGAAAAAGAAAGTGGGCTGAGGGGAAAAACAGGGCCCGCCGCCTCTTGCGTCCAGCCAGCCGTTTTCCGCCTCCGCCACCCCCCGCCAGCGCCCTTGTCCCAAGCTTTTTAATCTCTGCGAGGAAAACCCCATCATGCGCTCCCGCCTGCTTCCAGCCGCCCTGTTCCTTTCCATCCTCGCCCTCGGCCTGTTGGGGGCCGGCTGCCTGCAGCCAGCATCGGTCGACCGCTGCATAGGCAACCCTGACCGGACCGGCTGCCTCACGTTCTATGCAACCTGGTATCAGGAGCCCGAGACCTGCTATTCCATCGAATCGCTCGCGGCACGCCAGACCTGCCTTGAGGCGGCCACCGACCCTCTGGCGGCAGCGCGCTTGCAGCAGAGCTATGCTGCCTACGGCCGCGCGCCTCCCTCAACAAGGCCGGCTCCTGCCAAGCCAGCTGCCGGCCCCAACGCCTCGGACAACGCCACTCCGGCAGCCCCGCTCGGCCCAATCACTCCGCCTCCCTCCGGCGACCTAATCTCCAAATGCGTGGCAGCCTCGTCCTCAATGACGCCCGACGCATGCGCCAAGCAGCTGGCCATCCAGGGGCGCGACCTCTCCTTCTGCGTCCAAATAGTGTCCCCTGATTTGCGCTCCTCCTGCATACTGGCGGTGGCCACCAACCTCAAGGACCCGACGGCATGCAGCCAGTTCAACATCACTTCCGACAGGCAGTTCTGCCTCTATTATTCGCGCGGCGCCTGAGCGGGCGCAGGTTAAAAAACGGCCCTTGCGAGGCTCAGCCATGTTCGATTTCTCGCTCGACCCGCTCATCAAGTGCCTGGTCGCGCTCTTTGTGATAATGGACCCGCTGGCGTCCCTGCCCGCTTTCCTCATGCTCACGCGGCGGCAGAACGCGCGCCAGCGCCACGAGTCGGCCCTCATAGCCACCGGCGTGGCCGGCGCGGTGCTGGTGCTTTTCACCCTCATCGGCCCCTCCCTCATGTCCGCCCTCTCGGTTTCCATGCCTGCATTCCAGATTGCGGGCGGCCTGCTCATTCTTGTGATGGCTGTCCAGTCATTCCTCGGCCTCGAGTTCGAGAACCCGGCCGACAAGGAACTCAACGTGGCCGCCGTGGTGGTGGGCGTGCCCCTCCTCACAGGCCCTGGAGCCATGACCACTGCCGTCATCCTGGCCGGGCAGTACGGCATAGCGGCCGTATTCATAGCCGCCACCTTCGTCGTCCTGCTCACCCTGGGCATACTTATGCTGGCCGAGCCAATCCACAGATTCATTGGCCGCATGGGCCTGGCCGTGCTCTCCAAGGTGATGGCCATCCTCCTGGCTGCGGTGGCCATCGAGTTTATCAAGCTCGGCACCCAAAAAATACTCGGCGAGTGGGCAATAATCCATCTCTAGGGTGTGCCGGGCATGGACGCGAACGCGAGCCTCGGGGTCGAGCTTCCCAGGTGGGAGGGCGCCTTCCCCATCATCTCCCCCAACTGCGCAGACATCGCTCCTCCTTCCGTTGAGTGCAAGCGATTCCCTGATGGCGAAAGCTACTGCCGCCTCGAGCGCATCGACGGCCTCTCGGGCCAAGATGCAGTGCTTGTCCACCGCCTGTTTCCCGACCCTGACCAGAGCCTTGTGACTCTCCTTCAGATGATGTATGGGGCAAAGGAAAATGGGGTGAAAGACATCCACCTCATCCTGCCCTACCTGCCCTACGCGCGGGCAGACAAAATCTGGCTTTCAGGCGAGGTGATTTCTGCCAATCTTCTCATCAAACTCCTTCGCTTCGCCGGCGCGCGCTCCATAGTCGCGTGGGACTGCCACTTTCTCAAAAAGCCCGGCCTGCACTCGTTCGAGGGCATCAACATCTACAACCTCTGCGCCGGCCCGGAGCTGGTTTCCTTCCTGCGCGCGGCCAAGCCGGATTCCCTTGTGGTAAGCCCTGATGCAGGCGCCAAATACCTTGTTGGTGACCAAGGCCTGTTCATGCGCAAGGAGCGCGGCGAATACTCGGACAGCTCCAGTGAGGCCTACCGGCCTGTTGCGAAAATGGAAGCCGATTTCGAAGTGTCAGGCAAGCCCGTCATTCTCATAGACGACATGATTGCGGGCGGCGGGACAATGGTGAAGGCCACGCAAAAAATGCTTGAAATGGGGGCCGAGTCAGTTTCCTGCGCCGCAACCCACGGCCTCTTTTTGCGCGGCGCGCTGACCAAATTGCAGGCTGCCGGCGCCTCGCGCATAATTACTACAGACACCATTCCAAACCCTACTGCGCTGATGTCGATTAGGCCTCATATCGAAACCCTGCTTTATTCAACCGGCCATTTCGAGCAGCCGGCGCCAAGAGTTAGCGGGACATAGGAAAACAAGAAGAAGAATTTTTCCCGCTTTCTATCCCAGAACTCTTTTCCCTAAGTTCCGCACAGCATTCTCAGCGTGTCCCTCAATCCGGGCGCAAACCCGATGATTGCAATCACGAGCAGCACCAAACTTTTCACGCGCCCGTCCATGTCCTCTTTGCGAACGGCCCACACTGCCGCAGCAGCAAACCCTATCTTGAGCAAAAAGAACAGCCCAAAGCCCAAGGGGCTGGCCTGCCCGATGGCGTTGGACAGCACGTGCTGCTCGAAATAATTCTGCCCAGATGCTGGCCCGAACCAGTCAATGGCCACCCAAGTGGCCGCCCCGTCCAATGCCTGCCCCATCACAGGCAGCATCTCCATTCCACTCCTCCATTTCAGCCCATAGCGCACAAGAATCCCAACCGCAACTGCAATCACAATCGGAATGAGCGCATACTCCCAGTTCTTGGCCATGGGCAGCAGAAGCAAGCCGTTCAGCGCGGCTCCTGCAAGTCCTGCGCCTGCCGCCAAATACGGCCTGCCAATCCTGATGCCCAAGCCAACAAGCGCAAGAAACAGCGCGGCAGTGAGCACATAGATGCCCGGAGTTACGGTGAGAAACCCGTAATCCAGAATGCGCGAAGAAAGGATGAAGGGATACGCTGCCTGCGCAA
>JAKAME010000045.1 GCA_021813025.1 Microcaldota archaeon | reverse complement strand
AAACCGCTTCGTCCGCATCAATGGGCTGGAAGCGGCCTGCTTTCCATTCATCAAATAATTCTGTGCCCGGCATCACCAAACAAGGATACAATTTCAGCATGTCTGGGCAGTAGGCCGGATTGGTGAAGAGTTCCCCCAGCATCCGCACGTCAGACGCCCTGTCCGCATACAAGCCGGGCATGAAATGATAGCCGACCTTGAAGGCGGCGTTCTTGAGGTTGGCGGTTGTGGCTGCAGTGCATTTCGTATCGTGGCCGCGCTTGACTTTGCAAAGCACTTCCTCGTCCAGAGACTGAACGCCCAGCTCCACTCGCGTTGCGCCCCATTCCAGCATCTCGTCAATCTGCGCCAGACTGCACCAGTCCGGGCGGGTTTCGACAGTAAGGCCGATGACGCGGTGGAGAGAGGATTCGTTGAGTTGCTGGGAAGCGGCCAAAGAGGCGGCAGGTTTCTTCGCTCCATTCATCGCGTCATAGCATTCCTTCACGAATTGGCTTCGGTAATCCTTTGGAACTGAAAGAAAGGTGCCGCCCATCAGGATAAGCTCGCATTTGTCGGCAGGCTGGCCCAAAGCAGCGTATTGGGAGAGGCGCGTGTCGATTTGCCTTTTCGCGTCAAAATCATTTTGTATGGCCCGGCGCGTGGCGGGCTCGAAGCCTGTGTATGCCTTGGGGGCAAACATGACTGGGCGGGAGGTTCCGTCGGGCCCAATCTCTTCCTTCATGGCCGTTGGGCAATAGGTGCATTTGCCGGGGCAGGGGAAGGGCTTGGGCATCAGGGCAATCGGGCTGACGCCCGAAGCCGTGCGGGTGGGGCGGGTGCGGAGAAGGCGGACAAGCTGGGGGGTGCGCCGCTTTGAGGGGAGGGCGGAGAGAAGGGCGGCATTCTTGGGCACGCCGGGGATTTTGAAGCGGGGGGCAAGGGTGTTTTTGAGCCGCTCGATGCTGGCAGACGGCTTGCGCTCAAGCTCGTCGGCCAGGGCCTTGGCGAAAGCCCGCAGGTTGGCGGAAGGAACGCTGTTCATTGAAAGAGTATGGGCAGATGAAACTAAAAAACAGGCTTAGGGACAGAAAACAGGCTTGGGGGAAAATCAAGCAGGCGAAAAAAGCTCTAAGGGAATATTAGCCCCAGTATGCCTGCCAGCGAATAGAGGGGCAGCATGAGGGGGGGATAGAGCAGCACGCCGTGCGAAGTGGCCCGATAATCAGCCCCCAGATTGGTGCGCACCTGCAGGGCCACCGGCTGCTCGAAGTGTATTTTTGGCGAGGAGAAGGAATTCACGGTGATGACAAGAGGATAATAGGCCTCGTCGCCGCCCACCACCTCGTAGTTGAAGGTCTTGCTGGTGCCGGGCGCAAGATACTCGTTTACTTGGTAGGACCAGTCCTTGACCCCCTGCGCGCTCACGCGGAAGGTGTCGGGGGCTGTGCCTGTGTTGGTGAGAGAGACTGCGAAGCGGGCAGGCTGGCCTGCGCCGACTTCCTGAAATACGGGGCTGACCGAGGCGGTGAGAACGTTGCTGCGAAGATGCACCAGCACGCTGAAGCTGAAGCGGCCGCCTATGTGGTCGGCGTCGTCCTGGTCGTCCACGTTGACGCTGAAATTGTAGTCCCCGTCTTCTGCCATGGGGTCGGTGGTCACTTCAAGCTCCAGAGGATTGCCATAAAGCCCGCTTGGCCTCGAGCTCCAGCCTGAGGGCAGCTCGGAGGCGGAGGCAACGTCCCAGCGGCCCATGTAGCGGCCGTCATTGGGTGCAGTGACTATGGGGTAGATTTGGATGGAGAAAGTCTGGCCCGGGCCCAGGGTGCCGTAATCCACGACGCTGCCTTGCAGAACTTCGGTGGAAGGAACAAGCAGCGGCAGGGGGCGCACAGCGAGGACGGAGGCGGCCAGCAGCAGGAGGGAGAGGAGGAGGGCGGGGGTTCGCATGGGCTGCTCATGGGTTGAAACAATAAAAACGTTCCTTCCGCCCATAAGCCCATGCGCCTCTTCATAGCCATCATGCCGCCTGCGGAAATAGTGGAGGAATTGAAAGGGTTGCAGAAAGGGCTTCTTGCCGGCGGGGCAAGGATAGGGGCCGCAGAGCAGGCCGGATGGGACAAGGAGAAGGAAGTGCTTCTGGTTCGCAAAAGCCCTTGGCGCCCCTCCGCCCCCGACCAGCTGCACCTGACTCTTCAGTTTCTTGGGGATGGAATCAATTTGCACCAGAAAGAGGAGATTAGAAAGGCGTTGGAGGGAGTGGGGCCAAAACATGCGCCGTTTGAAATAAGGCCGGCCGGCCTAGGTGCCTTTCCTTCTCCTGCCCGCGCTTCGGTGCTTTGGGCAGGCGTGGAGGGGAGCGGATTGGAGGGCTTGGCGCAAGATATTGAGGCTGCTCTTCTTCCTTTGGACATCAAACGGGACAAGCCGTTTGCAGCCCACATCACGCTGGCAAGAAGCAAATTGCCGCAGGACGCGAAAGCAATGCTCGCGCCTTACGCCGACCGGGCGTGGGGAGAAAAAAGCTGGAAGGCCGAGGAATTTTTGCTGATGGAAAGCACGGAGGCGCTGGGCAGGAGAGAGCATGAAGTGGTGCAGCGCTATGCTCTCGGCACTGCCCCCTAGCAAATTGGGTTAGAAAGCATTAAGCCATGTATTTATATATCTAAACATGGATAGCTGTCCGGTGGTAGGATGAAATTTAAGGAGACCAAACAAATTGAGCTGCGCAACGGGATGCGCTCTCCAGAGGGCCTGATAAAATACGCGAACGAGAACGGCATGCTCATTAACCCAAGTCGGCGTTTTAGTCGAAGCTTCTTGTGGACCTGGGTGATGAAGCCGACCATTGTGACCGGCTCGCTTCTTGCTTTTGGAGCTGAAGGCAAAAAACTGGGCAAGGAAATTGTATACAAACCAGATGGCTCGGACAAAAGATATGTGATTGCAACTCCTGAATATGCCGCCGAATTCAAAAATGCGGGCATACTGGTTGAACAGGGGTTCAATGGAGACAAACCGATAATAGTGCCCCAAAAAGACGGGGCTGGAGTCTTTTACGAGATAACGGACCAGTCAGCGATAAAGCTGATAGCAGCCATCCCGGGATATGGTTATCACATTGGGGAGGGAAATAGCGAGTATAAAGAGTTGCTTGAGGCCCTGACGGTGGAAGGGTGCAAAGAAAGGTTTGATTTTATCAGGCCTCTCAAAAGCGTCAAGCCGACTGGCGTGGAAAGAACAAGCTTCGTAAGCCTCGTGCTTCGCGATGGAGTCGGCATCGGCGGCGGGGGGTATGAGAATACCAACTTGCTCCGTTGTGACGGCAACTTCATGTTTGGATGGAACCAAAGAGACTTGGTGGCTTTTCTTGAACCAAAAGATTGAGCCATTTTGTTTTTATCTGACTGGCAAGGCCGGCGTTCCCTAGAAGCGTTTTAAACCAAGGCCCCGATGAGCAGGTCATGGACGCCGATGCGAAATATGAGCGGCTTCTCGAACCCATACGCCTCCAGCTCAGGCCGACGCCTGCCGAGGCTGCGCTGCTTGCAAGGGTGCAGGAGCAGCTGGCGCGCAGGCTGCAGAAAGTGGTTCCATCAGACGTTGAAATAGGCACCATGGGCTCAGTGGCCAAAGGCACGGCTCTGAAGGGAAACAGAGAGCTTGACATCTTCATTCTCATGCCAAGGGCATGGCCATTGGAAAAAATGCAGAAGAAAGGGCTGGAATGGGCAAAAGAGGCCATGAAGGGAATCAAGACTGAATTGAATTACGCCCAGCACCCCTACCTCAAGGCGCATGTGGATGGGGTGAAAGTGGATTTGGTGCCCTCATACAAATTGCACAACATGGAGCGCTTGGGCTCGGCAGTTGACCGCTCGCAGTTGCACACAGAATGGGCCAATGCCCGCCTCACCCAGCGCCTGCGAGATGACGTGAGGCTGCTGAAAGCATTCTTCAAATGTCTGGGAGTGTATGGGGCCCAGACAAGAGTTGAAGGATTCTCGGGCTATTTGTGCGAGCTGCTGGCCATAAATTACGGCGGATTCTTGCATGCCCTGCGCGCGGTTGGCGGCTGGCGGATGCCGCACGCGATAGACACGCAAAAGCATCATCAGGACGGCCATGCGCTCAAATTGTTTCCCAAGACTCCGCTTGTTGTAATAGACCCGGTGGATGCCGCCCGCAACGTGGCTGCGGTGGTGTCAAGGACTTCGATGGCGAGGGCCATGATTGCTGCAAGGGCGTTTTTGGAAAAGCCGGGCAAACAGTTCTTTTTCAAAGAGAAAGAGTTGCATTCGGCCTCCCGGCTTCGGACCATCATCAGCTCCCGCGGCACGCATGCTCTTGTGCTCTCCTTCCCAGCCCCCAACGAGGTTGAGGACGTGCTGTGGCCCCAGCTGCGCAAAACCGCGCAGGCCATGCTGGGAGCGCTGGAGAGGGCCGAATTCAGGGTGTTTGGGCATTATTTCTGGAGTGATGGAAAGCGGGCGCTCATCCTCTTCGAATTGATGGAGGAGCGCCTGCCGGCGGTGAGAAGGGCAATGGGGCCGCAGGCATGGCTGGCAGGGGACGTGAAGGCTTTTGTTGCAAGGCACAAGGCGGCGGCCAACCTGCACGTGGAGCACGAGAGGCTGGTGGCCATAGCCCGCCGCGAGAGCAGGACGCCCAAAGAGGCTTTGGAGCAGGCAATCAAAAAAGCGAGAAAGCTCGGAGTGCCGGCCGCCTTTGCGCGCGCTCTCAAAAAAAGGAAATGGGGAAGCGCCTATGACCTTTTGAAAGACGGGGGCCTGCGGGAAGTGGCCTCGGACTATTTCAGCCGCAGGCTTTAGGGGCGTCCGGCGGACAGAGGCGAAAGAAATGTTTTTATACATGCGCTCGTCATGGGCAGACGAGGCGATATGGTATGAATCGCAGGATGGGCAAACTCGCGGGAATTGCGCTTCTCGCCATCGTATTCTTGGCCGGCGTGGCAGCGGCAGTGAACACGAACCCGTGTTCTGACGGCACGCCGTACGGCAAATGCTCGAACCAGTCGCCCGGCTACATATGCTGGGTTGGCGGCACGGGGAACACGCTTATGAACGCCTTCGCCCCCGGCATGCCCTCCAGCTGGAGGACCATGTGCTCCTGCTCGAATTTCCCCGGATATGTTGAAGTGAACGGGGCCTGCGCCAAGAACACCTGCACGGACACCAACGGCGCGACGCTGGGCAACTGGCAGTGCGGCGCCGTCAAGCCGCAGCAGTGCATCTGGGGCGCGCTGGTGTCGAATGCCTCCTACTGCGGCTGCCCGGCAGGGCAGAAGGCCGACAGCGGCGGCAAGAACTGCGCAGACATCGTCGGCTGCCGCTGGAATGGGACAGGCCACCTGACCTGTCCGCCCAGCCAGGAGTGCAAATGGAACCCTGCTGACAACGTCGACGGCGGAACATGCACGCCCAAGCAGGGCTGCGCCTTCCACAATCCGGACTGCCAGCTGAGCGAGGATTGCATCACGACCAGCAATGCTAACGGCGTGTGCAGGACCAAGACAGGGTGCCAGTACAACAACCCCTCGTGCAGCGCAGGACAGACCTGCAACCAGCTCACGGGCAACTGCGACAAGAACGCGCTTGACATCATTCCGGTCATCCCCGGGGCGTCCAATGCCAGCAAAACCACCGGCACGACTGGAGCGCCGGGAGGCTTCTCCTGCTGCTGCCTGCCTGCCGCAGGCGCTACCGCCATGGTGGGGCTTGTGAGCTACCAGAGAATGAGGAAGAAGGAAGAGGAGTAAAGCCGCCTTCTTCATTTTCCCTTTTTCTTATTTCCATTCCCCTAGCAGGGGGCTCCACCCAAAGTTATTTAAGTTTCAAACACAGATAAAACGTGCATGAACGCCAAAATGGCCAGGCGGGTGAGAATCGCCGCCGCAAGCGCGTCGCTGCTCTTTTTCACAGCCGTCGGCCCAACCTCGCTGGGAGGGCAGGACGGCAAAATGCAGGCCACTACGCAGAGCGACAGGCAGCAGCGATTGAGGGAGCAGATGGACAGCCTCAAGAACGAATATGTGCAGCTGGTCGGAAAGCGCGACAGCACCGGCGCGCTCGTCATCCCCTATTCCCACCGCCAGTTCCCCTACAACCCTGACAATCCGAGCATGGAGGCGGGCCTGAACGGCAAGCTGCCCGGAGGCTTTCAGACAATCATCGACAGCAGCGGCGGCAGCCGCAAGATTTTGGTGCAGGCCACGCTTTTTGACCACTATCTCCGGCCCTTCAAGTTCATTGAGGGCATGCTCAAGAGCGGCGAGGATTACGGAGCTGGGAAGGCGCTGGAGATTGTCGGGGATTACGTGGGCAGGCTGAAGGAGCACATGAACGGCGCGGGGAAAACCAGCGAATAAGCCCTGCTTTTTCCACCCCATACATACATTTAAATATCTAAAAAACCACATCTAATCAGAGGTGGAAGCGTGAAATATGGGATTATTACGGCAAAGGATGCCAAGACCCTGAAAAAGGCGTTTGCAAACGACGCGCAGCGCCATATGCAGTTCACCGCGCTTATCAACAAGGCGGCGTCGCTTCGCGGGCAGGATATGCTGATGCTGAAGCAGGCGGAGGCGATAGCCGACAAGCTGTCCAGCACCGCAGTCGTGCGGGGGTACAAACATGGGGAGAAGATGGACGCCGAAACAATCGCCATCCCCGAATACACCGGCTACAAGCCGTACACCAAGGGCTTTTGGGCAACACGCATATCCCTGAGTTGGGCACTCGGCGGCATGCTAGCCAGCAACTTCTTCAAAGACATCGCCGACTTGGCAAAGGGGAACACCACAACCTTCGTAGTGCTCGGATCGGCCATCGTGGTGACCATAGCCACCGCTTTGACAGTAATGAGCGTCGGAATCATCCGCGAACTGGTCAAGCAGAGCCGCGAAATCTACCAGCAGTTCGCCCAGAACATCGAGGCCAACATCGTGCGCGAGCTGGACGCGCTGGGACTTGGAAAGAAGTCAGACCCCGGCGTTGAAAAGCTTGCGAACGAGATGAAGCTGCAGGGCATCACGCAAAAAGACCTTGATGACAAGATGAAAGCCATCAAGGAGAGCGTGGAAAGCGCGAAACTGGAAAACGCCTGAAGAGGCCTTTTCGGCTGAACAGGAGGCCCTTCTTTTCCCCTCTTTTTTCAATCCTTTTTCCCTGACGTGAGGCCGGCTAACTGAAACTTATTTAAAGTTAGCTGGACTAACTTGAAGTGGTGAGAGTATGAGCGGCGTTACCCTGAACCTGCACGTAGATGCCTACACGAACAGGGTGCTGGGCGTCATCAAGGAGGCGTTTGGCCTGCGGAGCAAGAGCGAGGCGCTGCAAAAGTTTGTGCAGCTGCGCGGCGACGAGTTTTTGCGCGAGCAGGTTTCGGACCAAGTGCTGCAGGAATTGAAGGCAATTGACGAGGCGCACACGAAGAAATACGGGTTCAGAAAGATGACCAAACGGCAGCTGGATGAGCTCTTTACGCCCAAGTGATGCGCCATGTTCGACTACGACCTGAGCGACGACCTGAAAGAGAGCGTGGCCAAGCTGCTCAAGAAAGACCCCGTGATGGCATCTGCGCTCAAAAAGAAGATGGATGAGATTACTGCCTGTGATGAAACTGAAATCGAGCATTACCCAGATTCAAGCTACCAGTGGGCGGGCGCGAAACATGTGCATATTGCTTCAAGCTTCGTTCTGTTTTTCAGGGTGTTCAGGAAGGAGAAGCACGTGAGGTTTCTGGCGATTATGCACCACGACAAGGCGTTCAGGAGGTAGAAATCAGGCCAGTTTCCCTCTCGCCAGCTGCGCGTTTCCGCCCCCCTTCGCCCCTTTTGACTTGAGAATGGCGAGTGCGTCCTCTTTTCTTCCGGCAGGCACGGCGACGACGATGAATTTTTCATTCGTACTCAACACGGAGATAAGGCCGTGCTTGGCTATTTCTCCGGCAGCCCAGTCAGCTGTCTTGGTTGACCAAGGCAATCTGGAGAGTTCGACTAAGGGTGAGTTGCTTCTTGCTGCCTTTGCCATCTCCTCTGCCACCACTGCTTTGGCGGTCAGCTCGCTCAGCTTCTCCAATTGCTTGCCTCTTTCCTTCCACTCCTCAAAAAAGCGGGACACGGAGGCAGGCAGCTGGGCCTCCGGCACGCCGAGGCCGCCGGCCATCTGCTTGATGAGCCGCTCGCGCTCCTGCATGTATTGCACGGCAGAGAGATAGCACTTGAACGTAACTCTTTCCACCCCGTCCTGCACAGACTCGCGCTTCACCACCTTGAACATGCCGATGTCGCCTGTGCGGTCAACATGCGTGCCGCCGCAGGCCTGATGGTCTATGTCGTCGATGGAAATTATGCGCAGGGAGAGGCCCGGAACGGCGCCGCCCTGATAGATGCGGAAGCCGAATTTGGCCTCGGCTTCTGAGCGGGGATAGGCTTTCTTGTGCACAGGCAGGTTGGCGAACACTATCTGGTTGGCCCGCCGCTCTATTGCCTCAAGCTGCTCATCGGTTATGCGCTTGTAATGAGTAAGGTCAAGGTGGGCCTTGTGCTCGTCCTTGTATGAGCCGCACTGCCACACATGGGGCCCCAGCACGTCGCGCGCCGCAGCGTTGAGCACGTGCGCGCCTGTGTGATGCGCCGCTATTTGCCTGCGCCTGTCAGCATGCACCGAGCCTTCGGCCACTTGGCCAACGACGAATTTTTCAGGGTGGGCGACTTTGTGCAAAATCACGCCAGCCTCTTTCTTGACTTCAAGCACTTCCTGCCAGTTCAATGTGCCTGTGTCTGACACCTGCCCGCCTGATTCTGCGTAAAAGCCGGTGCGGTCAAGCACCACGCAGCCTGCGCGCACCGCCAGCACGCGGGCGGAGAATGTGAAAAGGTTGTCGTAGAAGAGGGCTTCTGTTTTGGGCAGGCCGGCCACGTCGAACTGGGCTTTCTTCGGGGCCTCCTCGTCGGAGTGGCGGATGCGGGCATAGAAATCGTCAGGCACCACAAGAGGCACGTTCTGCTCTCGCGCCACCTGCTCCACCATCTGCGGCGGGATGCCGTCGCTCACATAGAGGGTGGTAAGCTCCTCAAGGCTGACGGTGCGCTTGGATGAGGCTGCCTTTGAGATGAGAGAGGCGACCTTGCCGCGCGCCTTGTCCTGCGTGGCGCGGTATTTGGCCAATTCTTCGGACACCACATCGGAGGCGGTCTGCACTCCCTGTGAGAGGTGGGGGAAGAGGGGCTTGAGGTGGCGGGCATGGCCCTCCAATATGGAAGCCCAGTCCAAATTCCAGCCATATTCATCTGAGAAGCCGAAAGCGCGGCGCAGAATGAGGCGCAGGTTGTAGCCTCCGCCGGCGTTGGAGGGCAGCTGGCCGTCGGTGATTGCGAAAAGGTTGGTGGAAAGATGGTCTGCTATTGCATAGAGAGCGAACTGCTCGCGCAGGGTGTGGAAGAACTTGTGCTGGTCCACTCCAAGGGAGCGGGCGATTTCCTCCTCCGCATCATGCACTGACCTGCCCTCTTCCGCGTCAACAGCGCCGGACAATTTGGCATAGCCCTCAAACAATTTCTCGTCCACCCGCACGCCTGCTGATGCCTTCATTTTTCCTATCACGTCGCCGAAAACAAGCTCGTAGGAGGTGGGGGTGCCGTGCCCTATCCAGCACAAACGGGCAAGGCCTGCGCCCATGTCTATCACTTTGGTGGAAAGCTCGCGCGAGCCGCCTCCGGGCAGCACCTCGTATTGCATGAACACGCAGTTTCCAAGCTCGATGCCGCGGCAGAAATATTCTATTGATGGGCCGAAGTTGCCGCCCCCCGCCCAAACGTCCTCGCGGAACACAAGCTCCTCTTCAGGCAGGCCCAGAGCCTTGAGATAGGCGATGTCGTGGGCCAAAGCCTCGTTCTTCCAGTAGAAGTCGCCGGTCTTTTTCGTGTTGAAGGCATGCTGGCCAATCATCACGAAATTGGTGTAATGCCTGCCAGTGACTCCCACGTTGGTGAGGTCTCCGAAGCGGATGCAGGGCTGGGGCACTATGAGAGGGTTGGCGGGCGGCTCCATCTCTCCAGACACCACATAGGGCTGGAAGTCGTTGATTGAGGCTATGGTGAAATACAAATCGTCGCGCCAGCGCGCCACGGTCGGGTAGGGGGCGAGGGAGGTGTGGCCGGTCTTGACAAAATATTTCTCTATCTCGCGCCATGTCTCCGCATAGGTGAGCTTTTTCGAGCCGGCAGGCCTGCCTATGAACTGGTAGCCTATGCAGGCCGCGTCGCCGCACCGCTCGCGCTCGGATTGCGCCCAGAAATGGGTGCCGCAGTTGGAGCACTTCTGGCGGGTGTAGCCCCGCTCGCGCAAAATGGGCAGGTCGTAGTGCTTTTTCCACTCGGCCGCGAATGAAGCGCGCAGGCTGGCTTTGTCCACCATGCGCACAGATGAGGAGAGGAGATTAAAAAACACGCGCCGGGGGGAACAAAAAGCGGCTGGCCTCGAAAGGAGCTTTGGCG
>JAKAME010000044.1 GCA_021813025.1 Microcaldota archaeon | reverse complement strand
CTCGAAGCATCGGGCAATGTTGTCCCCGCCGATGAACTTGAGGGTGTAATGCCCGTCCAGAAAGTGCGAGCAGCCGAACGCGTATTCGCTTCCGTCGCGGATGTAGGCGGAATAGGCCACGAATTTTGACGAGCGGATGTCGTGGGAATCGAACACGTGCGAGCTGTCAAGGCAGTTGTCAGAGGCCCCGATGTGCTCCGAATGGCCGAATATCTTGTTGCCCGCGTAATGGAAGCGCTCGCCAAGGCCTTCCACCAGCGAGTCCAAATCCTTGAGCTGGTTGATGTCGAGGGGAGGGTACTTGCGCTCAAAATCCACCTCGTCAAGGGAGAGGAATTTCGAGCCGGGGGCATACTGCTCTGATGAGAGCACCACCTCTTTCCCTGAGAGCGCGGATTTGGCGTGAAGGGGAAGCTTGTATTGATAGCGCTTGAGGTAGGACTCCAGCTCCTGCAGGCGCAGCCGGGTGGGCGCGCCGAACAGGATTTTGCACGTCTCCCCAAACGCGCGCTCGATTTGGGGGGATGGGGCATCTGCTTCGGCGCTTGCGGTGTTGTAGCTGCTCAAACCCCCACCTTATTCCTTGACAGATTTGCAGAAATTCTCCAAAATCCGCTCCCCGTTCTGGGTGTGCCACACTTCGGGATGGAACTGCACCCCGAACAGGGGGAGGGAGCGGTGAACCATAGCCTCGACCTGGCAGGTGTCTGAATGGGCCAGCGAGCGGAAAGACTGAGGCATTTTTTTGACCTCGTCAAAATGGGAAACCCATGCCTGGAATTTGGGGGGCATGCCCTCAAGCAAGAGGTCGGGCTCATCCACCACAATCTCGCTCACGCCGTATTCGGCCGAGGAGCCTTTGCCCACTTCCCCCCCAAGCACGTGCGCCATGAGCTGATGGCCCATGCAGATTCCCAATATTGGCTTTGGGGAATGGGCGGCAGAAGCCGCGGCATCAGGGCCCGGCCCGGAGGCGCCCGCAAGCCCGGCCGAGAGCTTGAGCAGCCTGTGCGCCTGATTCGGCTTCATTTCCGGAGCTGAAGCCGGCCCGCCGGACAGAATGTAGGCATCGAAGAAATCCACCACGTCGGAAGGGGCGTCCGGCTGGTGGATGACAGCTTCAACTCCCAAGTCGCGGCAGGTGCGCCAAATCACGTGGGTGTACTGGGAGCCAAAGTTCAGGATGGCGAGCTTCATAGGGATAGAATGGGAAAAGAGGAATAAAAAGACAGGGGGGCGGAAGAGGGGGGCGGCTTTGTTTTTACTGTATGTCGCCCACCAATTCCTCAAGCAAGTCCTCAAGCGTGATGATGCCAATCAGCTTCTCCTGCGCGTCCACCACGCCGGCGATGTTGCGCCCCATGCGCTGCATCCTATCAAAGGCGGTGTGGATTTTCTCCGAGGCCGGGAAATGCAGCGGCTTTATCATGACGGCCCCCACGTGCGAGCCGGGCTTGTGCCGCGCGGCGCGCGATAGGTTGCGCAGGCCGATGACGCCCACCATGCGCCCCTGCGCGTCAACAACAGGAAAGCGCGAATACTGGCTTTCCACAGCCAAATCAAGGGCCTTTTCAACAGGCATCTGCGGGGCGAGCGTCATGACGGCTGCGCGGGGAGTCATGGCCTTCTCCACGGGCTTTTTGTCGAATTCCAGCACGTTCTCGATAAGCTCCTTCTCTTTCAGCGTGATGCTCTGGTGCTTGGCCCCCAGACTGATGGCCGAGCGCACCTCTTCTTCCGAGAAGCGCTCTATTCCGGTGGGGCGCGAATAGATGCCGGGAATGAGGCGGTTGATGAGCTCGAAGATGAGCACGAGGGGGAAGATGAGCCAGTAGAATGCCTCGATGACTGGGGAGAAGAGCAGGGCCATGCGCTCGCCGTAAGTGGTGGCAGCGCTCTTTGGGGCGATGTCGCCAAAAGTAAGCAGCAAAAAGCTCATCACCCCCACAGCAACCCCAAGGCCGGCCTCGCCGAAAATGGACATCGCAATGGAGGTGGCCAGCGCGGAGGCGCCGACGTTGGCAAGGTTGTTGCCTATAAGCAGGGCTATGATGACGCGGCGGCGGTTGGCGCGCAGGCGCGAGAGGCTTTGCACGCCGCTAGCCTGCCGCTCAAGCAGCGCGTGCAGCCGCACGTTGCTTATGGAAAGAAATGACACCTCTGCCGCCGCGAAAAAGGCGGAGATGGCCACCAGAAGGGCGAGTAAAATGGCATCTAGATAGATTTGCATGGGCTAGTGGGGATGATGAAGCAATAAAATGCTATTCCAAAGGACAGGAACGGCCTCTCGGCGGCGCTGGAAAGGCTGCAGGCTCATTTTTCCATCAATGCTGGCCCGGAACCACGTGCGGTATGCGCAGCACCGCTATTGTGAAGATTGTGAGGGCGAGGGCTATGAGCGGCGTGCCGAAGCCGAGGGCCATGCCGATTGCGGCAGCCATCCAGATGGTGGCCGCGGTGGTGAGGTTGACCACTTTGTCCTTGGCTTTCTGCATGGCGTGGTGGAAGATTATGCCTGCGCCCAAGAATCCGATGCCGGTAACCACGTTGGACGCTATGCGGGTTGGCGCGGTAGGCTCCATGAGGACGGAGAGGTAGGCGAAGGTCATCGAGCCTGCGATGACAAGGCATTGCGTCGCGATGCCGGCAGACTTCCCTCTTGACTCGCGCTCTGCGCCTATGACATAGCCGAACACAAGGGCCAGAAGAAGGTTGATGGCAAAGAGAAACTCGGACGAGGAGACGAGGGTTTCGAACATGGATGGGCGGACGGGGCTGAGATTTATAAAAGAAGGCGGGCGGCCGGGATGAAAGAGGGCCGGACCGATTGAGCGGAAAAATCGCCCTGAGCCGCCCTACTCCAATTCGACTGTGGCGGGCGGCTTGTTTGTTATGTCATACACGACACGGCCGACTTCGCGCACCGAATTGGTGATGCGCGAGGAGATTTTCTCCAATAGCTTGGGGGGGAGGTGGGAGAAATTCGCGGTCATGCCGTCAAGAGAGCGCACCGCGCGCACCACAACAGTGTAATGATAAGACCTCTCGTCCCCCCGCACGCCCACTGTTTTGGTGGGCAGGAGGGCGGCGAAATACTGCCAAGGCCTCTCGATTTCGCCACAAGCGGAAGCGGATTCTATTTCCTGCTCAACTATGGCACAGCATTTTCTGACTATTTCCGCCTTTTCTGGACTAATCTCGCCCACTATGCGCACCGCCAAGCCTGGGCCGGGGAATGGCTGGCGCTCGGAAATGGCGGGAGGCAGGCCAAGGGATTGGGCCAGCTGCCTTACTTCATGCTTGTAGCAGTCGCGCAAAGGCTCGAAAAGCTCCAAGCCCAAATCTTTTGGAAGGCCTCCGACATTGTGATGGGATTTGATGGTGTCCCTGCCAGCCCCGCCCGACTCAATCCAGTCGGGGGCGATGGTGCCCTGCACCAGCACTTTTATCTTGTGCGCTTTGGCGTATTCCTCGAACACGCGGATGAACTGCTCGCCGATGATTTTGCGCTTTTTCTCAGGCTCTTCCGCCCCCTTGAGGGCGGAAAAAAAGCGGGAGGAGGCATCTGTCACTTCCACGCGCAGGCCCAGAGGCTCGAAAGTGGAGCGGATGGTTTGGGCCTCATTCTCCCTCATAAGGCCGGTGTCAACGAAAACGCAGTGAAGCTGCGAGCCGACGGCCCTGTGCACCAGTATGGCCGCGACTGAGGAATCCACGCCGCCTGAGAGGGCGAGCAGGGCCGGCCTTGGGCCTATTTTGGCTGATGCGGCAGCCACCTGCTGGTCGATGAACTTGGAGGGGTTGAAGGCCATTTGGACAAACCTCGGCAAATTGCGGATGAGCAGCGAGCCTATGGTGAGGATGGAAGCGGCATTGGCTGGATTTCGAGCAGCCTGCCCTCGCCCTGCGAGAGATAGGCGGACAGGCCGTAGCTGCCTGCGGTCCAGTTCACCTGCCACACGTTGGAGGCGGACTGCCATGAGGGGAGGAGCGAAACTGAGGGCTTGGCGTCTGGGTAGAGGGAGAGGAAGTCGCGCACCTGCGATGCTGCAGGGTCTGTGTGCGAGGCTATGATTGCCTCTTCCGCATAGGAAAGCACGCACGAGCCGCTGGCCCCGCCGCACACCCGGCAGCTGCCCACAAGCTGCTGCGGCCTGCGGGCCACGAAGCTTTGCGGCGGGTAGTAGTAGGCCACCTCGAGGCGCGTTGGGCAGGGGGTGGATAGGTTGTAGCTCACCCGCGCGCTGAGCAGGTAGTAGGCTGATGAGCCCTCGCCCACCTGCACCGAACTGAGTATTTCGCGCACGTCGGCGTCAGGATAGGTGCGGGCCAAATCCTCTGAAAAGAACTTGCGGGCATCGGTTTCGGTGCCCTGGCTGAAGCGGTTGGAGAGTGAGAGGACGGCAACCACTGCTATGATGAGCAGCAGGATGAAGACTGCTTCCTTTCGCATGAGGGGAGGAGGGAAGCCGGATTATTTAAGGATTTGGCCCAAGGAGGGGGAATCTAGACTGGGACGGCTACCTTCTTACATACCAGATAAATCGCATACGCCTGCGGCAATTCGATTGCCTTGCCGCTCTCAATCGCGTCAAAAGTCTGATTGCCCAGCGAAATTGGGGGAATGTGGCGCGTGGTTTGCACGGTTTCCTTCTTGTCCATGGAGAAAGCAAGCGCAGAATGCATTGGCTCGAAAGAGCCCAAATCTGTGCCGGCAGGAATCGTCTTGGCCAGCAAGCCACTGCCGCCATGGATTGTGTCAGGCATGCGCAGGATTTTGGTGGGGTCAAGAGTGACGTTGGCATCGGTTTCCACGCGGTTTGAAACCGAGAGCTTGAGGCTTTCGAGCAAGTGGTGGAACACTTCCTGCGCGTGCGGAATGGGCACGTCAGACCAGCGGCCTGCCTTTATTCCTGCTATGAAGCGCTCTGCATTCTCTTTTTTCTTCAGTTTTGGCGAGATGGTTATTGCCTGCTCGGGGCTCGAAGCCATTTCGATTACCCTCTTGGCGAAAAGCCCGCCATAGCCTCCGGTGGATGGAGTGGGGCCGAGCAGGCGGTGCATGTTGGGATGGCCTGCAATTGGCTCAGGCACCAGCATGCGCTCAAGAGTGAGGCCTGCCCCTTCTATGTAATCCACTATTTCGCGCCTCTCCTCCCTGCCCAGAGGCTCGAGCTCTTTCTTGAACACCCGCACGTGGAATCCGCGCGAGCCTGAAAAGCCGGAGCGTATTTCAGCGCGCGAGAGGCCGAAATCGGAAAGCAGGAAATCCTCCACCAGCCGCACCGCGTTCTCGCGCACATGGTGCAGGCAGGCTTCGCAGGTGAAGGGAGAGCAGGGCGCTCCGCCGGAGGCGCATTTGGCGCCGGGCGCATCCAAGTCAAAGACAAGGTCTGCGCCCTGCCAGTTCTTGCGCGCCATGGGCCTTGCGTCTGGGAATTCGTAATAGGCGTTGGAGGCAGACACATAGAGGGGCTTGTCCTGCGCCAGGCGCGCCCAGAGGGCCTGCGCGTTTGGGAAAGCAAGATGGCGGAATTCTATTTTGCGCTCCCAGCCGCCGAAGCCGAACTCGCGCTTCTCGATGCGCGGCAGGTTGGGCTGGGCGGTGCGGTAGTAGGAGCCGAATTTTTCGGCCAGCCAGACTTGGGTGGGGAGTGACATGAAAATCAAGCCTTGACATTGGAATTTGCATGCGGGTCTTCTATGTCTCCAGCCGCTTCAGCAGGCGCAGGCCCGCGCAGAAGAGTCTTCATGCTTTCGCGCGCATTGCGCCCGTGCTTTTCCTCCCTGTAATAGATGGGGCTGCCGCAGCGGCAGACCGCAATGCACAGGCCCCAGCCGTCCATGGTGGCGCAGGAAGCCATGGAATAGCTCTTTTTGCGCGCGTATGAAATTTGGTATGCGGTAGTTTCTGCATTGTAGTCTGGGGCATAGGAGAAAAGCTCGGCAATCTGCTCGTCAGACAGGCCTGCCTTGATGAGATAGACTGCCAGAGCCACGCGGCCCAGATGCGGCACGTTGACAGACATGCGCAAGTCGTCAATCAGTTTTTTGATGCAGGGCGGGAAATCTTTTGTGTCTATTTTGATTGGGGCCAGATTCTCGCGCGGAAGCAGAAGGGAGAGGCGGGCAAGAATTGGCTTGCACTCGGCGGGAGGCTCCTTGAGCGGCGGGAGAGGCTCCTCAAGCCTCTGGCGGATGGCTTCCTCCAAAATGCGCAAGCGCTGGTGCGAGCTTACGCGCACAAGCCCTTTCTCCAATTTGGCATTCACCAGCTTGTAGTGCACGTCATGGGGGGCATGGCGCAAATATTCCCAGAAAGGGAGCAGATAGGCGCGCTCGGAAGAAGACGGGGTGGTTGAAGGGGCGGACGACTGCGCCGGAGTGAAATGAAGATTCAAGGAATCGGCCAGCTTGTCGGCATAGCCTGCGCGCGAATCCTCGGAAGTTTTGAGAAATTCGTGAGCCCTCTTCGACTCTGCAACTGCAGCGCGCCTCTCGGCCCAGCGGTTGCCCCATGCTGCGAGGAGGAGACGGCTGGCCGCGTAGGAGAGAATGGCCTGCCTGTGCTCTGAATCCAGCGCGCTGGCCTCCAATTTCAGCTCGCCCGAGGAGAGGGCGGTGCGCAGGCGCGCCTCGCCGGAGGCAAGCGCATCGGCATCAGGCGCCAGCTTGTGCTCGCGCACATAGGCGCGGGCTTCCTCGCTGAAAGGGAAATGGGCGCAGAAACGCAAGTCGGCCATCGGCTCTGTTGGGGCTGACAGAAGTTAAATAGATGAGGGAAGCGCTTTTCCGCAAAAAATAGGCTATCGCTTCCTTCTTCTGGCCGGCGCGCGCACGGGCTTGGGCGGATATTCCAAAGCCACCACCCAGCCGCCGAAGCGATAGGTGATGTCGAAAAGGACGAGGGCCAGAAGGAAGAGGAGGGGAGCGCCCAAAAAGAGGACTGCCAGCAGGGCTGCAAGAGGAGTCCAGAGCCTCTCGGAGTTGAGGAAAGCAAGAGGGCCGCGAGCCATGCCGCCAAGCTCAAGCTCGTCAAGCAGGCCTGAAACAAGAAAGAGGCAGAAGAGCCAGGGCTCGAACGCGATGGTGGGGAACGCGACGAGCACGAGGGTGAATACGGCCGCGCCAAGCAGGTGGTAGGGGTGGTTGATTTTGCCGCTCAGCAGGGAAGCCAGAGCGAGGGCGATGAAAAGCGAGGAGAGAAGGGTGTAGGAAGTCAGCCAGCCGATGAGCGCGCCATAGAGAATGGCAAGTGAAATCGGAATGATTGAAGGCAGGGGCAGGCGCCTGTCGGCGCATTCGTCCGCCACCTTGGCGCAAAAGCCGCCCAGTGCGCTGGCAGCCAGAGATTCGAGCATGGGGGGAAAGAAGAGATGGAGAATAAAAAGGGGTTAGGAGCGATTGGGGGGCGCTGCTGGGGCAAAGCAAGATTCGAGCGCAGGGCGCGCGGGCAGCGGGGGAAAACCGGCCTCTACGAGCGCAGGGCGCGCAGGAGGGCCACGCGCGCCGTCTTGTCGTTGATTACAAGCCCGCGCAGGGCGGAGGCGGGGGAGCGCGAGCCCAGCATGTCAAGCCAGGGGGCGAAGTGCCCGCCCTTTGCGTGGTATATCACGGCCTCCAGAGGCGCGGTCTTGATGAGGTTGGCCAAGTCGTTGAGGTTCTTGGCCCTGCCCACCACTGAGCCGCCCTTCTCAGGCGGCATCCTGAACACGAACTCCTTTCCAATAGGAGCATCCATTCCAATCACCCTCCCTATGAGAGGAGAAAACATAGGAGGTTTAAATGCGTTTGGGTGGGCTGAAACGACGAAAAATCAGCAAAAGCGACAATGGGATTTGGCCCTATTTTTCAATGGCGCGGGCCGCGGCTGGAAGCTCGTTTGCCAAGTCAAGGGACGAGTAATGCGCGCCCATTTTCTTGGACAGGCGCAGGCCGGCAAGGCCGTTGAGATAGGCTGCCGCGCATGCGGACTGGAAGGGGGTATTGTGGCTGGCCAGCAGGACGGCGCACAGGCCGGCCAGCACATCGCCCGTGCCTCCCTTGGTCATGCCGACATGATGGACGCGGTTGGAGCAGAGGCGGCGGCCGTCCGAAATTAAATCGATTGGGCCCTTGCAGAGAATGACAGAATTGGTTTTTTTCGCGGCAGATAGGACGGAGTGGGCGGCGGCTTCTTTGCCGAAAAGTTTCTTGAATTCACCTCCATGGGGCGTGAGCACGCAGGAGGGATGCAGAAGGGGGAGCAGGCGCCTATTCCCGCCCAATATGGCCAGCGCGCCCGCGTCAAGCACGATTGGCTTTCTTGTCTTGAGCAGCCGCGCGAGAATGGCGGCGTTTTTCGAATCAACGGCCCAGCCCGGGCCGGCGAGAATTGAATCAATGCTGGGAAGGAAGGAGGAGAGGGCGCGTGAAGAGGAGAGGACGATGACGTTTGGAGTGGCCTGTTTGAGGCGCCGGACAAGCGCTTGATTCTCTTTGTCGCAATATACGTAAACCAAATCGCAGAAGCGCACTGATGCGAGAATGGAGAGAATGAGCGAGCCGTGGTACTGCGATGAGCCGGCGCAGATGAGCAGGCGGCCGTTCTCCCCCTTATGGCTCGCTTTTTCTGGCTGGCGCAAAAGCAGCCAGTCCGAAGCGGTGCAGCGTTGAGGCATGTTTTGCTCGCCTCTTTTGCATCAGTATCCGAGCGCCTTGTTGATGCGCGCGATTTCGGCCAGCGCGCAGCCCACATAATCAGAAGAATTGGCCTTGAGATAGCCATACGCAATTGAGGAGGCGGCGTTCACCCTATGAAGCTCCAGATGCTCCTTGTCAAGGCTGCGCAGCAGTTTGCCCACCTCCTCTGCAGAGCCCCCCTGCGTGCCCACGCCGGGAATGAGCAGGGGCATGGGCTTGCCGGATTTGGAAACCAGCTTGAGCACTGCCTCCATCTCGGCAGGCGCGGTGGCGCCCACGACAAGGCCAAGGCCGTCCTGATGCCATTTCAGGGCCTTGCTCAGAACTTCAAGATAGAGGGGCTTCTTGGTTTCCTTCAGGGTCATCTCCTGAAAGTCGGCGGCGCCAGGATTGGAGGTGCGGCAGAGCAGATACGCGCCTCGGCCCTGCGAAAAGCAGTCTATGAAGGGCTGCACGCTGTCATGGCCCATGAAGGGCGAGAGGGTGACCGCATCGGCCCCCCAGAATTCGTAGCACTCCTTTGCATAGGCTGCCGATGTGGTGCCTATGTCGCCGCGCTTTACGTCGAGGATGACGGGGCAGCGGCCGTAGTAGCGGTAGATGAGGTCTTGGAGCGCCTGCAGCCCGTCCCAGCCGTACTGGGCGAAGAAGGCGTAGTTTGGCTTGAGTGCAGAGATGCCGGAATCTTCTGGAATCGAGTCTATGATGGAGGAATAGAATTTGGAAATGCGCTGGCGCGGCGAGCCTTTCACCGAAGAGGGGATTTTCTCAAGCACCGGGTCAAGGCCGAAGCAGAGAAGGCTGCCCCGCTTCCGGGCGGAGGCGGCCAGTTTTTCGAGGTAGGAGGCCATGCAAATCACGCCCTGCCTTTTGCGCCCGCCCATTTCCTGGCCTGCTTGGTGCCCCATTTCTGGAAATATGCCCTCCATCCGGCGCAAGATGAGGGCGGGAGGGTGGGGGAAAGGGCGGCATACAGCTTGCCCATAGTGGCTATGGCAAAGAGCGGGCAGCCCAGGCGGGCCTGGATTTCCTCTGCCGCGCCGGGGCCGGCCGTGAGCGCATCCCCGCTGCATTCCTGCCTGTCAACTGCAACCAGCACGCCCACAAGCTTCGCGCCCGGCAGGGCGGCGGAGAGTTTTTCCCAAGCCTCGAATTTGGCCGCGCCGGTCGATATGACGTCGTCAATCATGAGTATTTTTGCCCCGGCCTTGACTTGGTCGGCGCCGACTATGAGGGCGTCGGCCTTCACGTCGCCGTGCGTTTTCGCCTCCTTGCGGTCGTAGAGAAACTTCTTGTTCAGCTTGCGCTTTTTGTAAAGCGAGGCGCAGGCCAGCGCGGCAAGCGGGATTCCCTTGTAGGCAGGCCCGAAGAGGAAGTCGAACTCCTCCAATTTGCCGCCTTTTAGCAGGGAGGCTATTTTGGCGGAATAGGCGTCCGCCAGAACGGAGAGAGCCTCGCCGTCGATGAGCGAGCCGGTGTTTACAAAGACTGGGGAGAGACGGCCAGACTTGAGCTTGAAATATCCGGACTCGTTTGCGGCGATTTTGAGCGCGCCGCGGGAGAGCAGGAATTGGGCGAAGGCGGAGGATGACATGAATAGAACAATGTAGCGGAAAATATAAAACAAGGCCCGCGGGGGCCGGGAGGAAGCTGGAAAGGCCGGCGTGGGCGGAAATGGGAAAAAACTGCCCGCTTTATGAGGCGGGTGGAAAAAGGCCGGCCATGGCGGGCGGAGCGGGAAATGGCCTGGGCTGGAGAATTGGAAAACAAGGCCCGCCTCGGGAGAGGGGAAAATAAGCCCGCGATGGCGCGGGCCGATTTGTAAAAAAAAATGGATTTATTCGCTGGGGGCCTGCTCGCCGGCCCCAGCCTCTGGCGGGGCTTCTGCCGGAGCGCTGCCGCCCGTCGCCGGGCCGAGCACCTCGCCGATGGCGAAGCGCTCGCGCACGTCCGTGATTTTGACATGCACGGTCTGGCCCATGGAGGCTCCTTTGACGAAAATCACGAAGCCCTCCTTCTTTGCTATGCCGTCCCCGCGCGCCGCCATGGCCTCGATGGTGAGGTCAACCTCGTCGCCCGCTTTCACCGGCTTGGGGCCGCCCGAACGGCCGCCCTCCTCCCCATAGTTGCCGCCGCGGCCTCCGCCGCCGCCAAAACTTCCTCGTCCGCTGTACATCTGCTCAACTCCGTGTGCGCGCAGGGTGCTGATGGGAACGCTTGGGGGCGGTGGCGGCGTGAGCCCCACGGCCTCGGCAGGCGCCTGCGCTGGGGATGGGACGCAGACGCGATTTATAAAACAGATGAATTGGGGAACATCTGTGTTGTCCCAG